>DASSBK010000157.1:0-17613 GCA_035698825.1 Gemmatimonadota bacterium | reverse complement strand
TCGGCGTCCGAGCCGACCGCGATCGTTCCCTTGCGCGGGTAGAGTCCGAAGATCCGGGCCGGATTCGTGCAGCATAGCTCGACCCAGCGGTTCGCGCTCAGCCGTCCGGTCGCGACACCGTGGGTGTGCAGGAGCGGAAGCCGCTCCTCCAGACCCATGAAGCCGTTGGGGATCTTCCGGAAGTCGTCCTTGCCCATCGCCTTCTGGTTTGCGAAGTCGAACGCGCAGTGGTCGGTCCCGACGACCGAGATCGCGTCGGTCGCGAGCGCGTTCCAGAGCGCCTCCTGGTCCGCCTTCTTCCGGAGCGGCGGCGAGAGCACGTACTTGGCGCCCTCGAAGTCGGGCAGGTCGTACAGGGAGTCGTCGAGCAGCAGGTACTGGGTGCACGTCTCGCCCCAGACCGGCTCACCCCGCGCGCGGGCCGCCGCGATCCGCTCGACCGCGTCGTCGCAGGTAACGTGGACGATGTAGACCTGCTGACCCGCCACGGCCCCAAGGTCGATGACGCGCCCGGTGGCCTCGCCCTCCGCGCGCGGCGGCTGCGCGAGCGCGTGCCAGCGCGTGCCCGTATCGCCGCGCTCGGCGAAGCGATCCGCAAGGAGCAGCTGCACGTCGCCGTTCACCGCGTGCACGTTGACGAACCCACCCGCATCGCGCGTGGCCTCGAGGATGTGGAAGATCTGCTCGTCGTCGACGCCGAGGACGCCCTTGTACGCCATGAAGATCTTGAACGACGTGATGCCGTGGTCCCTGACGACGACGGGGATCTCGCGCGCGATCCGCTCGTCCCAGTCGGTGACGGCCATGTGGAATGTGTAGTCGTGGGCCGCTTTGCCCTCGGCTTTCGCGTTCCACGTCTCCAGCGTCGCGAGCAACGATTCGCCCTTGGCCGGGATCACGAAGTCGATCATCCCCGTCGTCCCGCCCATGATCGCCGCGATCGAGCCGCTCTCGAAGTCGTCGATCGAGACCGTTCCCATGAACGGGAGCGCCATGTGGACGTGGGGGTCGATCCCGCCGGGGATCAGCCACTGATCGGAGCCGTCGACGATCTCGTCGCCGGACTCCGCCGGCAGCTCGGCGCCGATCGCCGCGATCGTCTCGCCGGTCACCTTGACGTCCGCGACGTAGCGGTCCGCGGCGGTAACGATCTCCGCCCCGCGGATCACGAGACTCATGCCGTCTCCTTCCGAAGGCGGGTCACGCTCTCCCCTTGCCGCCGACGAGCTCGATCGTGTCCGGCTTGTTCGGCACGACGCAGAGGAATTCGAACGGCTCCGACCCCTCGGCCGCGTACCAGTGCGGCGTCCCGGCGGGGATGAACACCACGTCGCCGGCGCGAACGTCGTGTACGTCGTCGCCGATCCCGATCCGCGCTCGGCCGCGCAGCACGTACTGCTCGTGCTCGACCGTGTTCGTGTGGGGCGGCATGCCGCCCCCCGGCTCCATGATGAAGCGCCTCAGGGCGAAGTTCGGCCCCTCGTCGGGACCGATCAGGATCTGCCGCACCGTGCCCTTGCCCGCACCGACGGGATCGCGCTGTACGTCATCCGCGTGTCTGACAGTCACTGTGCCTCCGATTCCTCGGGTGGGAGCGGCCCGGGCCGCGCCACGCTCTCGAAATGCTGCACGCCGGCGCCCGGGATCGCGACGTCTCCCGTAAAGCGCAGGCCGCCATCGCCCGTTCGCTCGATGCGGGCCGTTCTCCAGGAGGCCGCGCTCTCCCGCGACTCGAACGTCAACCCGTTCCCTTCTACGCGACCGGACATCACTACATGGCCGGAGGAATCGAACACGTGGTGGACGATCGCGCCCTCCGCGTCGACCCCCAGGACGCCCGACGCTTTGAGGAGGGGCTCGGTGGCTCCCTGAGGAGTGATGTCGTTCCAGCTGTGGATCCAGCCACCGCGCTCCACGTAGCGAATGTGGTAGCGGTACGGGCCGTACGACCCCTGCCCCTCCCCGTGCCAATCGCCGAGCAGGAAGCGGAGCGGCTCGAGCCGCTCCGACTCCTGGGCTCCCGCGGTTCCTGCCGTGGCCGCCAGCACGGCCGCCGCGTACACGATCGCCCCAGCGTGCCACATGCCCTACTCCACCGTATTCCTCAGTAGAAGAGCGCCTCGCGCTTCCTGCCCGTGTAGTCGATGTACACGGTCTTCCACTCGCTGTAGAAGTCGATCGCCGTCTTGCCCATCTCGCGCATCCCGACGCCCGTGGCCTTCGTGCCGCCGAAGGGGAGCTGCGCCTCGCCCCCCATCGTGGGGGAATTCACGTGGGTGATCCCCGTTTCGATTCCGCGGACGAAGCGGAAGATCCGGCTCGCGTCCTGTGTGTAGATGGAGGACGTGAGGCCGTAGCGGGTGTCGTTGCAGACGTCCAGCCCCTCCTCGAAGTCTCCGACCCGGATCACCGACAGCACCGGCCCGAAGATCTCCTCCTGCGCGATTCGCGACTTCCGCTCGACGCGGTCGAAGATCGTCGGCGCGACGAAGTACCCGCTGCGATGGCTCTCGCCGGTCAAGGGCTCGCCGCCGGTTACGAGCTCGGCGCCGTCTTCCCGACCGGCGCCGATGAACTCCAGCACGGTCTCGAATTGCGCCTCGTCCACCGAGGGTCCCATGTCGACCGACTCGTCGAGCCCGTCGCCTACGACCAGTGCGCGCGCTCTCTCCACGAGGCGCTCGACGAACTCGCCGGCGATGGCGTCCACGAGGACCGCGCGCGACGTCGCGGTGCAGCGCTGCCCGGTGGATCCGAACGCACCCTGGACCGTGGCCTCGACGGCCATCCCCAGATCGGCGTCCTCCAGGACCAGGATCGGGTTCTTCCCCCCCATTTCGCACTGGACCTTCTTGCCCCCCGACGCCGCGCTCGCGTAGAGCGCGACCCCCACGTCGTTCGATCCGGTGAACGAAAGCGCGCGGACGCGCGGGTCCTCCACGATCGCGTTCCCCACCTCGCCGCCGGATCCGTAGACGAGGTTCAGCACACCGGGAGGCAGCCCGGCCTCGGCGAACATCGAGACCACCATCTCGGCCGTCTCGGGAGTCAGGGATGCCGGCTTGAAGACGACCGCGTTCCCGGCCACCAGCGCGGGCGCGATCTTCCAGCACGGGATCGCGACCGGGAAGTTCCAGGGCGTGATCGCGCCGACGACGCCGATCGGCTCGCGCACTGTGTAGGCGAACGTGTGGCCGATCTCCGAGGGCATCGTGTCGCCCGAGAGCCGGAGCCCTTCGCCGGCCACGAACTCGAGGATGTTGAGCGTCTTCCGGACCTCGCCGTGCGCCTCGCGGAGGATCTTCCCCTCCTCGCGGGTCAGCGCGCGCGCGAGATCGTCGGCCCGCTCCGCCATGAGCCGCTGGACGCGCGCGATCAGCCGGCCGCGCTCGGGGGCCGGCGTGTCCGCCCATCCCCGCTGCGCCACCTGCGCCGCGGCGATCGCCTCGGCGGCTTCCTCGCGGGAGGAGAGGGGCCGCTCGCCGAGGACGTCGTCGGTGTTCGCGGGGTTCACGTTCGGCGCGTGCCGGCCGGTCGCGGTGTCCCGCCACTCGCCGTTCACGTAGTTGCGATAGCGCTTCACGGGGCGCGCCCGGCGTCGACCGATGCCCGGAACCGCCGCGACACGTAGAGGAGCGCGACCACCAGGAACGAGCTCAGCCACACCGCCGTGGCCATGTCCCGCCACTGCAGGGTCAGCATGACACCCAGACCGAACCCCTGCAGCACGGCCGCGATCATGACGATCAGGGACATCGCGCGCGGCTCCCAGCGGACGACGAGCGCCCCGATGAGGAGCACGGCGACGATCGCCATCAGCATGTAGGCCACGACCCGGTCGGCCACCACCACGGTCTTCAGTGCATCGAAGACGAGGAAGAAGTAGAGGGTGACGAGGGCGAACATCGTGAGCCGTGCCTCCTGGTCGGGGCTCATCCGCGCCCCCGGTGACACCCCATCCGCGTCAAGACTTCCCCGCGACGGCCGCAAGGCTCTCCTCGAGGATCCCGAGGAACGCGTCGACGTCGCCGGCGCCGATGTTGAGGCACGGCGCGATGCGGAGAACATTCCCGTAGAGACCGCCCTTTCCGATCAGGACGCCGCGCCGCTTCGCCTCCTCGATGAGCTGCGTGGTAGCGGCAGCGGCGGGCTCCTTCGTGGCGCGATCGGTGACGAGCTCGACCCCCTGCATGAGGCCCATGCCGCGGACGTCCCCCACGAGCGGCTGCCGCTCCTGGATCGCTTCGAGGCCGGCGCGGAGCCGCGCGCCCATCGCGCTCGCGTTCTCGAGCAGGCCTTCCTCCTCGATCACCTGGATGGTAGCGCTGGCCGCGCGGGAGACCACCGGGTTGCCCCCGAAGGTCGAGATCGTCAGGCCCTTCCAGGTCGACGCCAGCTCGGGCGTCGTCGTCGTCACACCCATCGGCATGCCGTTGGCGACGCCCTTGGCCATCGTCATGATGTCCGGCACGACCCCGTACTGCTCGACCCCCCACCACTTCCCGCCGGTGCGGCCCCAGCCGGTCTGCACCTCGTCGGCGATGAAGAGCCCGCCGTAGCGGCGGACGATCTCGACCGCGATCTCGAAGTACTCGGGAGGCGGTGTGATGAACCCGCCGACGCCCATGATCGGCTCGGCGATGAACGCGGCGACGCTGCCCGAGGTCGTCGTGCGGATCAGCTCCTCGATGTCGCGCGCGCAGGCGGCGCCGCAGGACGACGGCTCGAGGCCGAGCGGGCAGCGATAGCAGTAGGGCGCGAGCGCGTGCTTGATCCCCGGAACCCACTCCTGGCTCCGCCACGGGGCGTGCGCGGTCAGCGTCGTGGCCATCATGGAGCGGCCGGAGTAGGAGTGCCGGAGAGCGATGACGGCCTGATTCCCCGTCGCGGCTCGCGCCAGCATGACCGCGGTCTCGTCCGCCTCGGTGCCGCTGTTCGTGAAGAAGGTCTTCGTCAGCCCGCGGGGAGTCAGCGACGCGATCTTCTCCGCGAGATCCACGATCGGCGCGGTCGGATAGAGGGTCGACGTGTGGACGAGCGTCTCGGCCTGTTCCTGGATGGCCTTCGTGACGGTCGGGTGACAGTGGCCGACCGAGACCGTCAGGATCCCGCCGAAGAAATCCAGGTATTCGCGGCCGTCGTAGTCGTAGAGGTACTGGCCGCGTCCGCGCGCGAGCGGGAGCGGCGTCTCATAGTAGCGGATGACCGCGTCCCAGAGATAGCGGTCGTGGCGCGCGTTGAGCCGCGCGGCTTCGCCCGCCTCCGCAGGCGCCACAGCCTCGATTCGATCGACCACGTGCCCTCCTCAGTGGAGCGTCAGGATATCAGGAACCTTCCGTCGCCGGCCAGTGAAAGCAGAGCACGTATCCGTCGGGAGCGGACACACGGGTGGGATCGCGAGCCGGCGGCCTGGAATCGGCTTCGTAGGCGGTATTCAGCATGAGGTGGGCGTCGCCGAGTCTCAGCAGCGCCCAGTCGTGCGGCTCTCCCGGCCCGTCCGACTGCACGAGCTCGAACCCCAGCCGGTCGCAGTAGTACTGGAGCGATGTCGGCATGTCGAACACCTGAATGAGCGGTGTCATGCCCCGGACCGATACCGTCACTGCTTCCCCCTCAGGTACGTCTTGATCTCTTCGTTCTCGGAATGCTCGGCCCAGTTCAGGGGTGTTCCCTTCCACACTTCGTCCTTCGCGCCGAGATCGGCTCCCGCGTCGACGAGAACCCGGACGGCGTCCAGCGAACCCGACCACACGGCATGGTGGAGGGCGGTGGCGTGGGAGAACAGGTCGGGGCTCGGTGCGTTCAGCGCGACACCCAGCGGCAGGATCCGTCGCAGGGCCTCGGCTCCGCCGTTGAGCGCGGCGAGGACCAGGGCAAACTGCTTTTCCCGGTCACCGGCGTCCTCTACGAGACGGCCGACGTCCTCCCAGCGTTCGAGGCAGAGCGCGGTCCCAAGCGTCAGCCTCGCACCCCGATCGATCATGTGCGCGGCGGCTTCGCGGTTCCCGTTGACGAGCGCGTTGTCGGGGTTTTCGTCGAGCGCAGCGCCGGCGTCCACGAGGACGTCGATAAGCGCGATCTGCACTCCGCACTCTCGCGCGATCCAGGACCAGGACACCAGGCGCAGGGTGGAATCGAGCTGCTCCTGGAGGCCCGGCACGCCCTCGCGGCGCGCCGCGTCCACGATCGCGCGCGCCAACGCCGCGATGTTGCCGGGCAGCCTGCCGTTTCGAACCGGGTCCTCGGCGACGAACCAGAGCAGCCAGGGCCGTTCGAAGAAGCCGTCGAGGGCATCGCCGACCTGCTCCCGGAGCCAGGCACCCGGCGACTCGAGCCGCTCACGCACGAGCTCGGGGTGGGAAGCGAGGAGGGCGTCCAGCGCAACGCCGTCCCCGGCGTCGATCGCGGAGACAGCTTGCCGGAACAACGCGTCGAGATCGCCGGGCTTCACGCGGGCAATTGCCGCTACAGCTCGACCAGCTCGTCGTACGTCTCGGGTCGCCGGTCGCGGTAGAACTGCCAGGTCTGGCGCACCTCCTCGATCTTGTCGAGGTCGAGGTCCGCGACCACGACGGCGTCCCGGTCGCGCGGCGCCTCGGCCACGATCTGGCCGCGCGGGTCGCAGAAGTAGGAGGTGCCGTAGAACTCGCCGATGTCCCAGGGCCACTCGTGCCCGACGCGGTTGATCGCGCCGACGAAGTAGCCGTTGGCGACGGCGTGCGCCGGTTGCTCGAGCTTCCACAGGTACTCGGAGAGGCCCGCCACCGTGGCCGAGGGGTTGAACACGATCTCGGCTCCGTTCAGACCCAGGATCCGCGCGCCCTCGGGGAAATGCCGGTCGTAGCAGATGTAGACGCCGATCCTGCCAGCGGCGGTCTCGAACACGGGGTAGCCCAGGTTCCCCGGCTTGAAGAAGAACTTCTCCCAGAAGCCCGGCGCACAGTGCGGGATGTGGTGCTTCCGGTACTTGCCCAGATAGCCGCCATCGGCGTCGACGACCGCGGCGGTGTTGTAATAGATCCCCGTCTTCTCCTCCTCGTAGACCGGCAGGACGAGGACCACGCCCAGCTCCTTCGCGAGGTCGGCGAAGCGCTGCGTCGTCGGGCCCTCGGGAACCTGCTCGGTCAGCGCGTACCACTTGCGGTCCTGGTCGGCGGGAAAGTACGGCCCGTAGAAGATCTCCTGGAAGCAGACCACCTCGGCGCCCTGCTCGGCGGCCTGGCGCAGGAGCGCCTCGTGCACCTCGATCATGTCCCGCTTGATGTCCTCGATCGGGCGACTCGCGTCGCCGTCCGGGATGCCGGCCTGGACGAGCGCCGCCCTCACCGTTCTCGCCATGTCAGATCGCTCCTCGCTCGCGCAGGGTGTCGATGGTCCCGGAATCATAACCGATCTCGGAGAGGACTTCCGCCGTGTGCTCGCCGAGGGCCGGCGGGCGGCGGCGAATCATGCCGGGCGTCGCCGATAGCTTGACCGGGATCCCGAGAAGGCGCAGGGGATCGCCCCTGTCCGGCTCGATCTCGACAACCATCTCGCGATGCCGTGTCTCTGGTGCTTCGAGCGCTTCCGCCACCGGACGGATGCGGCCGCTCGGGATCCCGGCGCCCGCCAGGTCGTCGAGCCATTCCAAGGCCGTGCGCACGGCGAAGAGCTCCTTCAGGAGGAGCACCAGCTCCTCACGGTGCTGGACGCGGGCGGCGTTGTTCGCGAAGCGCGGGTCCTCCAGCCATTCGGGTCTTTCGAGGACGCCGCACAGCGCCCGCCACTGCCGCTCGTTCCCCACTCCCACGTTGATCCACGCGTCCGCGGCCTGAAAGGTCTGGTAGGGGACGATCGAGGGGTGGGCGTTGCCGAGCCGTGTCGGCTCCGGGCCGCCCGACCACCAGTTCTGCGCGTGGTAGGTGAGGAGAGAAAGCAGCCCGTCATGGAGCGCGACCTCGACCCGCTGGCCGACGCCGGTCCGATCGCGCGCGAGGAGCGCGGCCAGGATCCCCTGCACGACGAGGAGCCCCGCCGTCTCGTCCCCGAGCGAGATCCCGACCCGCGTCGGGGGGCCGTCGGGCCAGCCGGTCACGTCCATGACGCCCGACTCCCCCTGCACGATGACGTCGAAGGAGGGCTTCTCCGCGCCCGGGCCGGTCGCGCCGTACCCGTTGACGATCGCGTAGACGACGCGCGGCGCGCGCGCCTGGACGGCCTCCCACGAGAACCCCAGCCGCTCGATCACGCCGGGTCGGAAGTTCGAAATCACGACGTCGGACGTCTCGATGAGCCGCCAGACGATGTCGCGGCCGGCGTCGGACTTGAGGTCCAGCGCGACGCTCCGCTTGTTGCGGTTGACGGCCGCGAAGTAGGCGCTGGCGCCGCCAGCCTGCGGCACCCATGGCGGCCCCCAACCGCGCGAGTCGTCGCCGCCGTCCGGGTTCTCGATCTTGATGACGTCGGCGCCCAGGTCGCCCAGGATCATCGTCGCGTAGGGCCCCGCCAGGATGCGCGTCAGGTCGACGACGCGGATCCCGCTAAGCGGCATGGAGCTCCGCGGCCGTGATCGTGTCGCGGGTCCGGCCGGCCCACAGGCTGTAGGCCACGAGCGCGATCCCGAATCCCACGAACCAGGCGTACGTGTAGAGCGTGTGGAAGAGGGGTGGCACCGCCTCCGGGGCGACGAAGCCGGCCGCGGCCAGGAATCCCGGCACGTTGGGGACAACGGCCGCGATAAGGATCGCCACCGTCCCCCAGCGCCAGCCTCCCCGGTACCAGTACGATCCGTTCCGCTGGTAGAGGGAGGGCGTGTGGAGGTAGGTCCGGCGGACGACCCAGTAGTCCGCGATCATGATCCCAGCCACCGGGCCCAGGAGCGCCCCGTAGCCGATCAGCCAAGTGAAGATGTATCCCTGCGTGGACATGATCAGCTTCCAGGGCATTATGAGGAGTCCGATCACGGCGGTCAGGACTCCTCCTGTGCGGAACGAGATCCACCGCGGCGCGATATTGCTGAAGTCGAACGCAGGCGATACCACATTGGCCGCGATGTTCGTCGTCAACGTGGCGATGATGATCGCGATCATCGACACCACGATGAGGAGCGGGCTGTCGAACCGGGCGAGGAGCGCGACCGGGTCCCAGGGCGCGGCCTCCACCACCAGGACGTCGCGGAAGCGGAGCGCGGCAGCGCAGGTCGCCGCGATCCCGATGAACGCGAAGAGAACCATCGTGGGCGGGAGCCCCAGGATCTGTCCCCATGCCTGATCGGACTGGCTCCTCGCGAGGCGCGTGAAGTCGGGAATGTTGAGCGAGAGCGTGGCCCAGAAGCCCACCATCGCGGTGAGGCCCGGGATGAAGAGAAGCCAGAAACGGCGCCCCCCGTCATCGCCTCCGCCACGAGCGATCAGCGCGGGCGAGACCGCTCCCGCCGCATCCCGGACCTCGGCCGCGACAACGATCGGACCTTCCGTAGCCGGCCCCGCCGGCGGGATCGCGATCGGCTCTGGTGTGAAGGGAGACCAGGCGGCCGCGGAGAGCGCGGCGAGGGCCTCGGGCTCGGTCGTCCCTGTGCCAAACCGGTACTCCGTAGCTCGGGGCGCGCCCTCGTCCGAAAGCGGCGCGAGACGCACGGTCCCTTCCCGCACTGCGAGAGACGGTCGGCCGAACTGATCGCTGAACGAGAGCGCGCGGCCCAGGCCTCCAGGCGTCGTCATGGCCCAACCGAGAAGCGCGAGACCCATCGCCAGGAGGATCGGCGCTCCCCACGCCTCCAGCCACTTGATCGAGTCGGTTCCGGCCCAGGCGAAGTAGAGGTTCATCGCCCAGAAAACGACAAAGCACGCGAGCTCCCAGCCATTGATCCCAAGCCCGGCGATGACGGGCGCTTCTCCCATCGCCGGGAATGGGACCCGCGCGAGCGCGTAGATCGCGTGGCCGCCGATCCACGTCTGGATGCCGAACCAGCCGCAGGCAACCATCGCCCTGAGCAGCGCCGGGAGGTTCGCTCCGCGGACCCCAAAGGAAGACCTGAGGAGAACCGGGAACGGCACGCCGTACTTCGTGCCGGCGTGGCCGTTCAGGAGCATGGGGACGAGGACGATGACGTTGCCGAGGGCGATCGTCGCGAGCGCCTGCCACCACGACATCCCGCTCGCGATGAGGCCCGAGGCGAGCATGTAGGTCGGGATGCAGACCGCCATCCCGATCCAGAGCGCGGCGATGTTCCAGCGCGACCAGCGCCGCTCCTCTGGCGTGGTCGGGACTAGGTCCTCGTTGGCGTAGGGGGACTCGAGGAGCTGCGCCCGATCAGGCCCCCCCACCGCCATCAGAGCGGAAACATCGGCGGCGTGCGATTCACCTCGAGACTCGCCGTGACGTTCCCCCTGCAGCCGGCTCCCGAGAACGCGCCGGTCAGCAGGTTGCCGTCGAATATCGCCGTTCCCGTGAAGGTCCCCGTGCACGGATCGGTCTGATGGAAGACGAACGAGACCGTCGATCCGGTGATCGTCCCGCTGATCGTACCGGATCCGTACGCACCCGTGATCGAGAACGAGCCGCTCAAGGTTCCCAGGTATTCGGTCAGGCTGAGGTTCACGGTGTGGGAGAACGGATTGTCCCTGTCCGTCTCAAGGCCTTCGACGGTTCCGTGAAAGAGTCCGGTCAGAGACACCTCGCCGTCTTCCGGTCCGGTGTTGTAATCGTCACAGGCAGCCGCGAGGGCCACCGCGCAAGCGACCAGCAGCATACGAGTCTTGTCCATGGCGTTCTTCTCTTTCCGACCCGGCTCAGTGACGTCCCCCCGCCCCGGCGGTACCCGCCGCAACCCGATCGTTCCACGACTCTTTCGGCAGCCCCCGCTCCACTTCTACCATCGTGATGCACCCCTCCACCGGGCACACGATCTGGCACAGGTTGCATCCCACGCACTCGTCCTGCTTGATCCGCGGCACGCGCGTCCCGGCGTGCAGCGCGATGCACTGGTGCGCGCCGTCCTCGCAGGCCGCATAGCAGAGCTGGCATCCGATGCAGAGCGCGGGATCGATCTCGGCGACGATCCGGTAGTTGAGGTCGAGGTCCCCCCACTCCTCGTAGTTGGGGAGCGCCCGTCCGCGGAACTCCTCGATCCGCGCGTATCCCTTCTCCCGCATCCACTCCTCGAGCCCTCGCGTCATCTCCTGGACGATGCGAAACCCGTAATGCATGGCTGCGGTGCAGACCTGGAGCGAAGAGGCGCCCATCAGGAGGAAGTCGAGCGCGTCCTCCCAGGTGTGGATGCCGCCGATCGCCGAGACCGGCAGCCGGAACTCCTCGGCCTTCCCGAGACGCGTCACCATGTGGAGCGCGATCGGCTTGACCGCCGGTCCGCAGTACCCCCCCGAAGTCCCCTGCCCGGCGACCGATGGGATGGGACTGAACGTGTCGTGGTCGACGGCGATCACGCTCTTGATCGTGTTGATGAGCGAGACCCCGTCCGCGCCGCCCCGCTGGGCGGCCATGGCCGGATTCAGGATGTCCGTGATGTTGGGCGTGAGCTTGACGAGCACGGGGATCGACGCGAACTCGCTCGCCCAGCCGGTGATCTCCTCGAGCACGCGGGGCTCCTGCCCGACCGCCGAGCCCATCCCCCGCTCGCACATCCCGTGCGGGCAGCCGAAGTTCAGCTCGAAGCCGTCGCAGCCCGTGTCTTCCGTACGGCGGATGATGTCTCGCCAGTCCTCCCGCGTCTCGACCATCAGGGACGCCACCAGAGCGTGCCCGGGATAGCGCCGCTTGACCTCGGCGATCTCCCGGAGGTTCACCTCGAGCGGCCGGTCGGTGATGAGCTCGATGTTGTTGAACCCGGCGACGTTCCTGCCCTGGTAGTCGATCGCCCCGTAGCGCGAGGCCGTGTTCGTGATCGGGTCGCCGAGCGTCTTCCAGACCGCGCCGCCCCAGCCCATGTCGAAGGCGCGCATGACCTGACCGGCCGTGTTCGTGGGCGGTCCGCTCGCCAGCCAGAACGGGTTCGGGGAGCGGATGCCTCCGCAATTGACCGACAGATCGACCGGACGACCCGGCCGCGGTCCGCCGTTCCCCCGTGGACCGCCGTTGCCGAGATTGCCGTTCCTCATCTCGCGCCTCCGTTCCCGGCGAGCCACGCGTGGATCCCGCGCGCGGCGCGCTTCCCTTCCGCCGCAGCGTTGACGACCTCCGCGCCGCCGTTGGCGAGATCGCCGCCGGCCCAGTACTTCGGGTTCGACGTGCGCCCGGTCGCTTCGTCGACCACGACGTGCCCCTTCTCGTGCGCGATGCCGCCCGGGATCGCCGCCAGCAGCGTCTCGAGCCGGCTCTGGCCGACCGCCAGGGCGACCAGATCCGCCGCCACGCGGAACGGCTCGCCAACGGGGTTGCAGCTGCGGTCGACCGATGTCAGCCGCACGCCCGTCAGCCGCCCGTTCCCCTCGAACGCGACCGGCACCGCCCGCCACGTGAAGGCGACGCCCTCGGCCGTGGCGTGCTCGCGCTCGTGCGCGTACGCGGACATGCTCTCCGGACCCCGCCGGTACACGAGGCGCACCTCGGGAACGCCGAGGAGCTTGAGCTCCCGTGCCGCGTCGATCGCGGTGTTCCCCCCTCCGATCACGACCGCCGAGTAGACCGAGGCGGGATCGACCTGCCGGCCGGTCTTGATCGCCTCGATGAGCGCGGTCGCGCCCCAGACTCCCTGCAGATCCTCGCCCTCGATCCCGAGCGCCGAGTCGGGCCCCAGGCCGGCGCCCAGGAACACCGCGTCGAACTCGCGCTCGAGATCGGCCCACGCCACGTCGCGGCCGATCTCCACACCGAGCCGCCACTCGATGCCGATCTCCGACAGCCACGCGACCTCCGCCAGGCTCTCCTCCGCGTGCATCTTGTAGGGCGCGACGCCGTCGGTGTTGAGCCCACCCGGCCAGCTTCCCTTCTCGTAGATCACCGCCCGGTGCCCGAGCCGAACGAGCTCATGCGCGCATGCCAGCGAGGCCGGGCCGCCACCGACACAGGCGATCGCGCGCCCCGTCGGGGCGGCCGCCTCGAAGAGCTGGATCCCCGCATGGACGACGTGGTCGGTGGCGAGGCGCTGGAGCCGCCCGATCATGATCGGGGGCTCGCCTTTGGCGTTGTAGACGCACTCCCCGACGCACAGCACCTCGACCGGGCAGACCCGCGCGCACGAGTGGCCGAGCGGGTTCGCCTCGAAGATGGTGCGCGCGGCTCCGACGGGATTCCCGGAATGGATCTGCCGGATGAACATGGGGATGTCGATAGCGGTCGGGCACGCCGCGATGCAGGGGGCGTCGTGACAGAACAGGCAGCGCGCGGCTTCCGCGCGCGCCTGGGCCTCGGTCAGGGCCGGCTTGAGGTCGGGAAGACGGGACTCGACGCGGTCGATGGCCAGCACGCAGTCCTCAGCTCACCGCGGCTGGCCTTGCCCTCTCCGGCGCGCCGGAGATCTCCGGACGGTTCCCCTTCTCGATCTCGGCGTGCTCGCGGACGATCATGAAGACGATCACGAACCAGATCGCGATGATCCCCAGGTTGAGCGCGGCGAACCCCTTGGTGCCGAACGTGAATATCTGCGTGCCGAGGAATACGACGACCGCCGAGCCGACGTCGCCGATCCGCTGCATGAAGCTGTCGGTAACCTGCTTCGCCTTGTACTTGATCTCGTGGGTGGTCGGCAGGAAGAGCATCTGGAGCGTCGTCTTGTTGATCGAGTAGTCCGACGCGTTCTCGGCGGTCTTGCCGATCCGCGCGTAGCGGATCGCGGGAGCCAGGAAGATCAGCGCGTAGGTTCCCAGCGCCACGATGGGGAGCCAGAGAAGCCCTGCCTTGATCCCGAACCACTTGATGAGCCTACCCACGATGAACAGCTGGAGGAACATCCCGAGGAGGTTCACCCACAGGAAGAAGCTCGCGTAGAACCGGCCGATGACGTTGCCCTCGATCTCCTCCCGGGTCTCGGTGGCGTTCGGGTCGCCGAATTCCTGGTCTCCGATCGAGGCCGTCGTTCCCGACCCGATGGCCGCCTGGATCACCTCTTCAGCGGTCGCCTTCCCGTGGTCCTCGACGAGACTCCCCAGGATGTACTCGCCGGTCGTGTTCACGAGGTTGAGCAGGAGGACGAGCAGCGCGATCAGGCCGATGTACTTGTACCGGAAGAGCATGTCGAAGCCGAGGCTCTCCTTCTTCTTCCCCGTTTCGCCCCGCTCGGCCTTGGCGGACAGCTCGCGCTGACGCGCCTCCATCGCCGCCTTTCCCCAGACGCGACTCGAGATCACGCGTGTCAGCACGATGCAGATGCCCAGCAGCACTCCGGCCACGAGCAGCATCTCGTAGACGCTGATGTACTGTAGCAGCCAGGTCGCGATGTACGCGCCCGCGAAGGCGCCGAACGAGCCGCCGAAGGCCACCAGCGGGAACAGGCGCTTCCCCGCGTCGTTGTTGTAGACGTCGTTGGCGTACGACCAGAACTGCGCCACGACCATGACGCTGAAGATCCCCACCCAGATGAAGAACGCGTACCCCAGGTAGGGGACGCCCGTACGGCTGAGGGCCCAGAACACCACCAGACAGGCGATGAACGCGAGGGTTACCACGGTGATCAGACGGGTCCGCTCGTAGCGCGAAACCAGCTTCGAGTACGCGCCGATGATGAAGAACAGGAAGACCGCCATGGCCGCCACCAGATAGCTCTTCGCCTCCGCCCCACCACCGGAGAGGATCAGGGCCTCCCGGACCGGCTTGATCAGGTAATACGAGGTGAGGAGCAGGAACACGTTGAAGGCCATCAAGAGCGTGACCGGACCTTCGCCCGCGTGGACCTCCGTGAAGATCCCGAGGAACCGCTCCAGAGGGCTCCGGCGGCTTGCTGCCTGGTTCATTGTGGGGGCCTCCCGACGCGACGTTGGGAAACGAGGAACCACGGGCGCGCTGCGCGCGCTCTGTCAGGAAAGGTGCATTCTACGCGGAATCGGGCACATACGGAAGGGCGGGACCGTGGGCGGACTCCCCGCGGGCCGGTTCGGAAGGAGGCGATCGAAGAAGAGCCGTGGGCCTAGATCGAGGCCCCGGCGGTCTCTTCCTGCTCTTCGTCGACGTGCTCGGACCACGCGCCGTTGCCGTTGCGCGAACCGGCCGAGTGCCCCGTGAGGAGCCGGTTCAGATCGATGCCCTCGGCTTCGGCCAGGCGGGCGAGGAACAACCACGACCGCGGGATCTCGCCGCGCTCGTACTTGCTGATCGTCTGCTGGACCGAATCCACCGCTTCGGCGAACGTCCGCTGGTCCCGGCGGCCACGGATCTCCTGAAGCCGCTGGCCGACCTCCGTTCGGATCTCTCTCTCCTTCATATCGTTTCACTCCCCTATCGCATGGTAGATCTGCCCGAGAAGATTGTAGATGCGTCCGACCATGATTGCCGTCAGGCATCGTACATCCTCCGACGATGTAGATAACCCCCTATCGCATCCGGGGTTCCCGGGCGGCGTTTTCCTTTTCGAACGTGCGGGGTAGATTGCCACCTGCAGGGGAAGGCGAACCCTCTCGAGGCTGGCATGACCAAGCACACCAGACGAGCGGCGGCGATCCCGGTCGCGATCCTCCTGGTCCTCACGTCCCTGGGGACCGCCCTCGGAGTGCATCCATGCCCCCATCACGACCTGGCCCCCGCGTCAGGCGATGCCACCGGGGCCGGGCCCGCGGGGTCGCATGGCCAGAGTTCCGGGCACGAGCACGACCCGGGTCCGGGCTCCGAGGCCCATGGGCCTTGCACCTGCGTCGGCCAGTGCCAGACGGGCGCGGCCCCGTCCATGCCGGCGCCGGCCGTCGGGCGCGACCTTCCCACGCCACCGGCAGCCCCGCAGGCCCTGCTCCCGGCACCGCCCCTTCCCAGGACCTCGATCGTCCCCTTCTCCCTGCCCTGGGGGAACGCACCACCGACCCTCTGATCGGCGGATCGCTCTTGCTGGAGGCGGCACGCGTACGCGTCCGTCCGAGCTGCAGAATCCCGATCGGAGGTCTGGTTCATGTCGTATATCCATCGTTTCTTCCACCCCGCCGGCGCGGCCGGAGTCGCCGCCTGCGCCCTGCTGGGCGTCTATCTCTGGGCAGCGCCCCTGGCGGGCCAGGAGGCAGGCCTGAGAGGGATCGTCGTCGACCCCGACGGCCAGCCCGTGGCCGGCGCCGAGGTTTCGGCCGCGGGGGCCCTCTCACGGACCGGTGACGACGGGGCGTTCGCGCTGACGCTCCCCGGACCGGGCGAGCATGCCCTGCGCGTCGATCGCCTGGGGTATCGGACCGCCACGCTGAGCGTTTCGGCTCCCGGTCCCGTCCGCATCGTCCTGTCCCCCGCTCCGATCCTCATGGAAGGCCTGACTGCGATCGGCAGCCCCGGCGAGCTCGACGAGGTCCGGGCGCGGATGCGGGAGATTCCCGGTGCGGTGGACATGGTCGAGGACGCAGAGCTCCGGCGCACCCGCCAGACGAACTTCGCCGACGTCCTCCGGTTCACGCCGGGCGTCTACGCGCAGTCCCGTTTCGGCGCCGCCGACGAGCTCCAGCTCTCGGTCCGAGGGTCGGGCCTGCGCAACAACTTCCACTTGCGCGGCGTCAACGTGCTCGTCAACGGGATGCCATACAGGAACGCGGACGGGTTCACCGACTTCGAATCGCTGGAGATCCTGACGGCCGCGAACGTGCAGGTCTACAAGGGGGGCAACGCGCTCAGGTACGGGGGCGGGACGCTAGGCGGCGCCATCAACCTGGAGACACGGACCGGTTACACGGCGCGGCCCTTCGAGCTCTACGCGCAGGGCGGATCGAACGGGTTCTTCAAGGGCCAGCTCTCGAGCGGCCAGGTCTTCGACGCCCTCGACTACTACGCGAGCTACGCCCGCACGGACCTGGACGGGTTCCGGCGACATTCCGGGCAGCGGCGCGACCGGGTGAACGGCCATCTCGGGATCGTCCTCGGCCCGCGCGTCGATCTGCGCGGGTTCTGGTTCTTCGCCGACGTCGAGGAGGACCTTCCGGGCTCCCTGACTCGCGAGGAGATGGACGCCGACCGCGAGAGCGCCGCCCCGGTCAACGTCGCCAACGACTGGGGACGCGACTACACGCTCCACCACCTGGGACTCCAGATGCGCGCTCAGCTCACGCCTCAGCAGCGGCTCGAGGTGTCGCCCTACTTCCAGTTCCGCGACATCGTGCATCCCATCTTCCGCGTCATCGACCAGATCAGCCGCGACGTGGGCGTCGAGATGCGTTACGAGAACACCGTTCCGGTCGGCGGGCGTGAAAACCGCTTCGTCGTCGGCCTCCAACCCACGTTCGGGAACGTGGACGACCGGCAGTACGAGAACGTCGCGGGCGAGAAGGGCGCGCTCGCCAAGGAGCAGCGGGACGAGGCGGGGGGAGTCGCCGTCTACTTCGAAGACGCCTTCTCGCTCACTTCCCGCATCTCGGCGATCGCTGGCGGGCGGTACTATCGCGCCCGGCGCGCGGTGGACGACGCCTTTTTCGCCGATGGCGACCAGACCGACGAGCGCGTCTATGAGTCGCTCCTGCCGCGGGTCGGGATGATCGTCGAGCTGCCCGAGATCGGCGGGCAGGT
>DASSBK010000156.1:0-5356 GCA_035698825.1 Gemmatimonadota bacterium | reverse complement strand
CCACGCCTCGGAAGAGCCTCCTCGCGCGCCTAGCATCTGAGCCGTTTTGAGCGACCTCTTCGGTCGCTGAAGTGCCGGCCTACTTGCGGATTAGGGACTGGGGTTTGGTGTCCGGATCCTTGCCCAGCTCCTTGAGGAACCGGCGACGCAGCTCGTCGCCCACGCTTGGTCCGGCGTGGTCGAGGTTGATCTGCGCGCCGGCCATCTTGCCGTGCCCGCCCGCGGTACCCATCTCGCCCACCACCCGCGCGATCGTCGCCCCGGCATCGTGCTCGTCGCTGCGCGTCCGGAGGCTCAGATACAGCCGCCCCTTGTTCCGGCCCATGACCAGCGCGTAGTCGGCGCCGTCCAGGGGGATGAAGAAGTCCGCCATCTCCGCGACCATGTCCGGGTTCTCGACGTCCCCCATGTCGGCGACGACGACACCGTCGTAGAGCGCGCTGACCTCGAGCGCCTCGTGGAACGCCGCGAAGTATCGCTGCGGGATGCGCGGGCTCTCGATCCGGGCCATGAGCGTGAGGTCCGCGCGGGGGAAGATCTCCAGGTACGCATACAGGTCCGCCTCGCTCGCCTCCCGTTCCAACCCCCGTGTGTCCGACTTGATTCCGATCAGGAGCGCGGTCGCGAGCTTCGTCGGCAGGTCGAGTCCCGCCGCCTTGAGGTAGTAGAACATCATCGTGCTGGTCGCGCCGAACTCCGTGCGCACGTCGGTGAACGTGGCCTTGCGCGTGTCGGGCCGCGTGGGGTGGTGGTCGATCGCGATCGCGATCGGCAGGTCGTCGGGGATCGAATGGTTCCCGGTCTCCGGCTGCGTGTCGATCATGCAGTGGGTGCCGTACTCTTCGAGCTTGACCCCCGAGATCGGATGCATCCGGATGCCCAGCAGCTCGACCATGGCGCGGTTGGTCGCGCGGCCGATGGTTCCGCCGAACGCGATGATCGAGTCGACCTCGAGCCGCCGCGTGAGCAGGTGCTGGAGCGCATAGGCGCTGGCGATCGAGTCCGGGTCCGGCTGGTCGTGGGTGTAGATCGCCACCGGCCGCTCGTCGTCGACGGCCGCGAGCAGCCGCTCGAGCAGGCGCTGGGCCTCGCTCTCGGCCTCGGCCGGCGTGGCGTGACGATCGCCGTCGGCGGAACGGCCCTCGGCCATTCGCCTCAGGCGCCCGACAGGACCCTGCGGGCGATCTCGCGGAAGCGCTCCGCGATGGGCGAGTCCGGTTGGGAGTGGACGATGGGGTCGCCGGCGTCCCCCGAGGGGGCGACATCCTGGTGGAGCGGGATCGTGCCGAGGAAGGGCACTCCGTAGCGCTCGGCCGTGGCGCGGCCGCCGCCCTCGGAGAAGATCCGGTGCTCCGCCCCACAGTCGGGGCACACGAACGTGCCCATGTTCTCGACGATCCCGATCACCGGCGCACCGACCTTGTCGAACATGCGAAGCCCCTTCCGCGCGTCGATGAGCGCGATGTCCTGCGGCGTCGTGACGATGATCGCCCCTTCGAGTGGAACCCCCTGCGTCAAGGTCAGGTGCGCGTCCCCGGTTCCGGGCGGCATGTCGACGACGAGCCAGTCCGTCGGGCCCCAGTCGACCTCGCGGAGGAACTGGGTCACCGCCGAATGGACCATCGGACCGCGCCACACCATGGGGGTGTCCTCCTCGACGAGGAATCCCAGCGACATGACCCGGATGCCGTATCGCTCGACGGGCTGGATCCGCTTTCCCACGACCGCGGGCTTCACGCCTTGGAGTCCCATCATGGTGGGGAGCGATGGGCCGTAGATGTCGGCGTCGAGGAGCGCCACGCGCTGCCCCTCCCCGGCCATGGCGAGCGCGAGGTTGACCGCCACCGTGGACTTTCCGACGCCTCCCTTGCCGCTGGCCACGGCGAGGACGTGGGCGACTCCGGGGATCGGCTGCTGCGCGGCCGGCCGCTTCAGCGGTCCCCCCGCCACGCCGGATTCCTGCTGGAGCGAGATCGCCACGCGGTCGACCCCTTCCAGCTCTTCGAGGAGCCCGCGCAGGTCCTTGAGCACGTTCTCGGAGAGCGGGCGCGCCGGATCGACGAGCACCTTGAAGGCGATCTCCCCGCCCCGGATCGAAAGCTCCTTGACGCGACCGAGCGAGATCAGATCCTTGTCGCTGTCGGGATCCTTGACCCGCCGGATCGTGCGGATGACGTCTCTTTCCTGTACGGTGGGCACGGTGAAATCTCGGCGAGGAAGATACGTTCAGGCGAAGGCTCGAGTGGAGAAGCGAATATAGCAGCCCGGAAGGGGGAGGTCATATGAGGCGGATCGACGGAGTCGTGGTCGCTGTGGTCGGGTCCATCCTGGGATGGTCCGCTTCGCTGGCGGGGCAGATCCCGTCCGCGGCGCCGGAGGTCCGGCTCCGCTCCTCCGCGGAGGAGCTCCTCGCGATCGCGTATCCCGAGCGCTACGGGGCGGACCCGGACGCCCTCGTGGAAGACGTCGAATGGGCGGAGGACGAGGGCGCCGATCTGCGGGAGTGGTGGCAGCGGCAGGGCCCGATGTTCCTCCTGCGCGCGGCCGACATGGCGGGGTTGTCGTGGCCCTACCGGGACATCGAGGTGTACCTCGTCCGCTACTGGCCCCAGGTCTCGATCGAGTATCCGCTCGTCCTCGCCCTCGATGCCGTGCAGGGCGCGGGCGGGTCCGCGCAGGTCCCCCGGGACGAGGACGTCCGCGTGCTGCTCCTCGCGCATCAGCTCGTCCACTACCTCATCGACGACCCGCCCGCCCGGACGGGAATGATCGCCGATCCTGCCTACGGCCATCCGTTCATGGTCCCTGGCAGCTTCGAGCTCGAGTCGCTGGTCAACTGGGTCACCTACTCCGCGCTCGAGGAGATCTGGGGCCGGGAGCGGCTCGCGCGCGCGACGGCCGACGATCTCTGGCTGGCGTACAACCCGAATCAGGAGTTCGTGGTCGACGAGCTCATGCGGGAACGGCGCCTGTCGCGCACCTACACGCTGACGCGATGGCTGCGCGACAACCCGCCGGGGAGCCCGATCTTCGCGGTCGAGGAGGACTACGAGGAGCGCTCCGGGGCGGCGGACGAGCCCACCGCCGCCGGTCCGGGCCTCAGCGGCACCGACTACGGCCTCGACCTGGGGGCCGCGTTCGACGGCTCGATCTTCGTCGCCTTCGTCGATACGGGGTCGGCGGCGGCCCGCGCAGGCGTGATGCGGGGCGACGTGCTGAGCACGATCGAGGGGCGCGAGGTCGGGAGGGACATCGGGGACGCGCGGCGCCGGCTCGACGAATCGTGGCAGGACGACCGGGAGATCAACCTCAGCGTCCTCCGCGACGGGCGCGAGGTGTACCTGACGCTGGGGAGCTGACGAGCATCGTCGTGTAGCGCGACGCGGGGACGCCGGGCTAGATTCCACTCCGTCCCGCCCGTTTTTCCGACCCGCACCCGACGCCGACGTTGAGAGAAGACGCGTACCCAAGTCTGGGCAGGACCGCCTGGCTCCTCGCGGGCACGCTGCTCGCGGCCCTCGTCCTGACGGCCGCGGCGCTCGCCCTCTTCCCCGACTGGCCGCAGATGCTGCAGATGGCGCTCCCCACCGAGCTCGCGCTCCTGGGGGCGGTGGCGTGGGGCGTCCGGCGTACCGGGCTGTCGTGGCGGCAAGCGATCGGGCTGGGGCCGCTCCCGCTCGGTGTGCTCTGGCCGCTCGCGCTCGTGCTGGCGGGGGCCGTCACGGTGTTCAGCGAGATCTACGTGATCGTGCAGCACCTGGTCCCGGTTCCGCCCGAGTTCGAGGCCCTGCTCCGCGACCTCCTCGAGGTCGAGGGCACAGCCGACCTCGTGTTCACGGTCGCGGTGGCGGTCGTGCTGGCGCCCGTGCTGGAGGAGGCGCTGTTCCGGGGACTCATCCTGCACGGCCTCGCCAGGCGCCGCGGGCCGCGCTCGGCGACGCTCTGGACCGCCGCCTTCTTCGCCTTCTTCCACTTCTACAACCCCTGGCAGATCATCCCGACCTTCTTCCTCGGGCTCCTCCTCGGCTGGGTGGTGCTCGCCACGCGCTCGCTGTGGTCCTCGATCGTGCTCCACTCCGCGTTCAACGGGCTCTCGCTGTCGGTGTTCGCGCTCGCCCTGCAGCCTCCGGAGGCGTCGCCTCCGCTCGTGGCCGTGGGCGTCGTTCTCTTCCTGCTGCTCGGAAGCGCGGCGCTCCTCGGGGGTCTCGCCTGGCTCGAGTCGTTGACGGGCGGCGGCGCCTACGCGGAGGGCTCGCCGGGGGATGCGGGCTCGGGGGGCGCGCCGGCCGACATCGTCTCCCGGGGCGGAGCGGGACCTCCGGCGGTGCGGTAGCGGGCTCGCGCGAGCTCGACCGCTTCGAGGACGCGCGCGACCGGGATCCGTTCCATCCTTCCCTCACGATATCCCGCGCGCGGGGGATGCCAGCGCTCACCCGGATCGTGGAAGGCGTCGACTACGAGATCGAGGAAGCGCCGGCCGGGGCCGACCCGCGCCGGGTCCGTCAGGCCGTACAGGCCCACGGCGGGTACGCCCAGCGCGACCGCCATGTGGTACGGTCCGGTGTCGGGGCTGACGACCAGGGCCGCGCCGTCGAGGAGCCAGAGGAGCCGCCGCAGGTCGTCCCGCCGCTCGTCCAGGATCGGAACGCGCGACAGGCCGACGACCTCGAGGGCGCGCGCCCGCTCGGACGGCCTGTCCGACCCCACGATGCAGACCTCGTAGCCCATGTCGGCGAGCGACTCCGCGAGCCGCGCCCAGCGCTCCGCCGGCCACTCCTTGGCGCTCCGCGACGTCCCCACGACCAGCGCGGCGAGCGGGCCGCGGCGGCGGCCGTAGAACGCGGTCTGCGCGGCGCGCTCCTCGGCGGTCAAGGGCAGCGGCCACTCGTAGCGCCGCGGGATCCCGAGGTGGTCGGCGAACTCCAGGTACTGCTCGCAGGTGTGGCGCGGCGGCCCGGCGGCGATCCGCTCGTTCGTCACGAGCCAGTTGAGCTCCCGCGCCCGCGCGCGGTCGAAGCCGATCTTCCGGGGACTCTCGAGCATCGCGGTGACCATGCTCGCCTTGGCGTAGACCTGGAGGTCGAGGACGACGTCGAACCGGCGGCCGCCGAGCGCGCGGCGGAGATCGCGGAAAGCGCGCCAACCGCGCGCGCGATCGAGCGTCCACAGCCGGTCGACGCCGGGGTGCCCGCCGGCGATCTCTCCCGGCACGGGCTGGGTGATCCACTCGAGCGACAGGTCCGGCGCGGCGGCGCGGAGCGAAGAGACCAGCGGAAGCGCGTGGACGATGTCGCCAATCGCCGAGAGGAGGACGATCGCTACCCGCTGGCCGTCAAGCACCGGAGTCCGCCTCGTA
>DASSBK010000155.1:0-2739 GCA_035698825.1 Gemmatimonadota bacterium | reverse complement strand
GAGCGTCAGCGTCTCGGCGCCGCCCAGCGTGGCCGCCACGTCGTTGAGGATGAGGATCTTCACGAGGCGGGGGCCGGCGCCACCGCGATTCGACGGCCGTCCCGGGCCGCGGCTTCGGCGGCGAGAACGACCGCGAGACTGCGCTCGCCGTCCTCGATGTCGGGCTCGGGATGCGACCCCTCGCCGATCGCGCGGACGAACGCGGAGAGCGCCAGGCGATACGAAGGGTCGCGAGGGGGCGCCAATGCGGCCCGCAGGCCGGCCGGCAGATCCCTGAGCCGCGCCACGGCTCCGGCGATCCTTTCCGAACGGGTCCAGCGGACACCCACCTCGAAGCTCAGGCGACCTTCGATGCGATCGACCATCAAGGTGCCTTCCTCCCCGGTAACCTCGAGCCGGTTCTCCTGCCGGCTCGTGAACGAGACCCGCGACTCGACCCGGATGCCGCCCGCCATCGTCAGGGTCGACCACGCGTTGTCGTCCTCCGAGCGGACCGAGCGCACCGATGCCGAAACGTCGCGCACCTCGTCGTCGAAGAGGAAGCGGGCGAGGTCGGCGTGGTGGCTCAGCGCATCGAGGAGCGCCCCACCGCCGGTCGCCCGGCTGCGCTTCCAGGCGGGAAGTTCCCGCGGCGGCGACCCGCTGGCCATCCTGGCGCCCACGACCGGGCCGATCGCTCCGCCGCGGACCGCGTCCCGCGCGCCCGCGATCGCGGGATGGTAGCGGTGATTGAATCCCGTCATGCCGATCCTCCCGCTCCCGCGCCAGGCCTCGAGGACGGCGGCGGCGTCTTCCGGCCCGATCGCGATCGGCTTCTCGAGGTAGACGTGCTTTCCCGCGCCGAATGCCGTCCGCGCCGCCTCGGCATGGAGATCCGACGGCAGGCACACCACTACGGCGTCGATCGTGGCGTCATCGAGCACGCGGCGCCAGTCGGCGAACGTCCGTGCCGAAGGGACTGCTTTCTCCGCCTCCCGCCGGAGCGCCTCGTCCGGCTCGGCGAGGGCGGCGACTCGGACCTCGCGCTGAACGGTCAGGCCGGGAAGGTGGTGGATGCGCGCGATCCGGCCATAGCCGAGGAGGGCGATCCGGATCACGGGTGGATGCCTCGAGGGAGAAAAAACCGGGCTGGACCGGCGGCCCCGCTCCAGATGCGGAGCGGGGCCTTCGGTCGCAGGACTATTCGGCGGGCGCGGCTTCGGGCTCCGCGGTCATGGACTCGGACTCCATGCCTTCCGGCGCGCCGTCCGAATTCCAGATGTCCGCGGCGATCTTCCATTCGCCGTCGACGCTCTTGAGGACCTCCATGTACTTCCCCTGGTCGCTCCACTCGGCGCCGTCCGCGCCGGTTCCGCTCATCGTGAACGTGCCGGCGCCATAGGCGATGTCGCCGGATGCCGCGACTTCGACGATATCGGTGTCCAGCGTGATCGACGAGATCGGGTACTCGAGCATGCCCGCGAACAGCTCCTGGATCGCCTGCGATCCAGTTGCCCGCGGCGCGCCAGGGGCCTGCACGATCGCGTCCGAAGTGTAGAGCGCCGTCAGTGCGACGGCGTCGCCGGCCAGGGCCGCGTCCTCCCACGCCTGATCTACGGCCAGCACTGCTTCCCGCGCGGCCGCGGGGTCCGTCGCGGGGCTCGTCTCGGAGCCCTGCTCGGTCGCCGGCTCCTGCGTTTCGCACGCCAGCGCGACACCGGCTGCGCAAACGAGCAGTACGACCCGATTCATGAGACTGGTCAAGGGGTCACCTCTGGATGGGGGTGGGGTGCACAAGCTTTGGGGTAAGCTTTTTCGATAGCATGCGGAAGCGCCGCAGTCAAGGGACGCGCCGCTACTCCCCGGGCGCCGCCTCTCGGGACGCCGTGCCGCCGGCCTGGTCTTTCGGCGTCAGGAACGCCGCGCGCCGGGCCGTCGTGGGCGAGACATCCGCCCAACGGTCGATCGCCAGCCGCAGCTCGACGGCGCCGCAGGTCGGCACGTTGTCGACATGAGGTTCCGAAAGCTCGTTGACGAGCCGGGTCAGGCCGGGGTTGTGGCCGAAGAGCGCCACACTGTCGAGATCGGGGTCGATCTCGCGGATGACCTCGAGGATATCGGCCGGGCCTGCCTCGTAGATCCGCTCATCCTCCCGAATGGCGTCTGCCGGATAGCCCATCGCCTCGGCGACGATCCGCGCCGTCGCCATGGCGCGTGTGGCGGGGCTCGACACGATGAGGTCGACCGTGCCGACGAGATTCGCCAACCGGCGCCCCATCTCGGGCGCGTCCCGGTTCCCGCGGCGGTTGAGGGGCCGATCCCGATCCGGGAGGGACGCCTCTTTCCAGCTCGACTTGGCGTGGCGGACGAGGAGGAGGGTCTTCACGGAATGCGCGCTCTCAGGAGGGAAGCGCCGAGGGGTTCACGACCGAGCCGCGCCCGTGGTGGAGGCAGCCGGAATCGAACCGGCGACCTTCTGCTTGCAAAGCAGACGCTCTCCCAACTGAGCTATGCCCCCACCGCGGGATCGAGGGCGAGAAAATACTTCCCCGGGGCCCCGAACGAAAAACGACATCCCGCGCCGCGTCCCTCAGGCCGACTGGAGCTCCTGGTCGTGCAGCCCCAGACTCGACCCTGGAACCTGGAGATCGGGCATGGGCGGGGCCTGGAACAGCCGGCGGCAGGGCTTGGCGATCCAGCGCGCCCACATGGCGGAGCGATTGACCCGCGCGCTGTCGGTGGCGATCCCCGTATTGGCGT
>DASSBK010000154.1:0-4104 GCA_035698825.1 Gemmatimonadota bacterium | reverse complement strand
GGACATATCCTGCTCGGAATCGGAGAGCGTGACACGATCCTCCTCGACGAAGATGGCGACGGCGAGATCATCTTCCACCACAGGCAGGGCATCTTCGACGTGTCGTATCGGGACGAGCGGCACGATGGTTCGCTCCAGGCTGTGCGACTCGCCGATCCCGTGCGCGCGTACGGTGAGAGGCTGGGGCACACGTGGTCGGGCGATTCGATGAGGGTGCGCCTGCCGGATGCGGATGTACGCCTGGAGCTGTTTGCGGCGCAAACCGACTTCGACCGGCAGCTCTATCGCCTCATCATGTCCGGCAGCGAAGAGTTTTCGGACCATGCCGGATACTGCGACTCCCTGCCACTCGGGGGAACTCGAAGGACTCCGTACAGACTGGATGACGTTTGGATCGGAGATTTCGATGATCCTCTCCCGACGCCGGGTGGGTTCAGAGAGAGGAATCGTGACAGGCTCCGGGAAGCCTTCGCCTCTATCGCCACGATCTCCCTGCCGGAAGTGCGCGTCCGGAGCGGCGGGTTCGAAGGCCCGATCGATTGGTCCGACGGCCCTGCCATACTGATCGACAGCGCCGTTTTCGAGAAGCCCGAAGAGCCTTCCTTCCCTTGGCACACGTGGACCGTTCCGAACCCGTGGGGATGCATCCGACTACAGGCAGCCACCGTTGCCAACTCCTTCTCGCTCTCCACCGATGAGGCCCTCGAAGTGGCGCTGATGACGACCCTCGGCGCTCGCGGAGGCAACTCCGAGTTCCCGGTCATGGTCTCGGGCGGAGAGCCGACCGACTTCGCGCGCGCGGCCATCGCCGTCCACGAGGCCCTGGGACCGGATCCCGGACTGTTCCGATCGCGCTGATGCCTGGTCAGCGGAAGGGTCGGGGGAAGGAAACGACGCTCTCGCTCCCCTCGGCCGAGACAGCTGCCACACCGAAGAAGAAGTTGTCGACTACGAGGCCGGTCATCGTCGTCTCGGTTGCGTCACCGGCCCACGTCCACCGGTCCCAGGTCGGCGAAGTCGTCTCGCGCCAGTAGACCTTGTAGCCGGAAGCCCCGGGGACCGGCGACCACGAGAGCCGCGCCGCGGGCTCGACCGCGCCAGCGACCGTGACGGAGTCGGGAGGCGTGGGCGCCCAGGCCAGCGAGGCCAGCGTGGCGACGTTGAGCGCCGTCAGCTTCGCGGCGTAGTCGAAGTCCACACCCTCGATCACGTCGCCGTAGGCGATTCCGTCCTCGACCCGCACGTCCTGGTGCTGCCGGGTGTAGTTCTCGTGAGTCTCCATGATGCGGACCGCGGGGAATCCCGCGTCGTTGAACGGGCGGTGATGTCCGCCGCGGCCGAACCGGTCGAGTCGGTAGATCATGCGGACGTCGAGGTTACGCAGATACCCGTCCGCGATCCGGTCGACGTAGCGCGCCAGCTGCCGTGACGGCCCGTCGACCTCGCCGCCGAAGAAGCGCATGCGCCGAAGATCCTCCTCCGTGGTGCCCGCGGGCGGGCTCTCCGAGAAGACGCGCGCGGTGGTGTCGTCGGTCACGCCGTCGACCCCCTCGATGTTGCCGATCATGTCGTTGTTGAAGACGGCCTCGATCCGCCATCCCTCCTCGCGCGCGATCTCCGCCATCCGCTTCCCGCCGTAGAGACCCTGCTCCTCTCCCGACAGTCCCGCGAAGACGATCGAGGCGGGGAATCGGTGACCGGAACCGGCGATCACGCGGGCGGCCTCGAGCACTCCGGCTATCCCGCTCGCGTTGTCGTTCGCACCGGGTGAGCTGTCGGCCGCGTTCATGACGTCCGAGACGCGCGAGTCGATGTCGCCGGTCATGATCACGTACCGGTCCGGCTCCGCCGTTCCGCGCAGGACCGCGACCATGCTGACGACCCAGGTCGAATCGGGAATGCGATCCTCCCCGGCGATCAGTGCTCGCTGGTAGGAGACCTCGAGGCAGCCGCCGCAGGCCGCGGAGATCGAGTCGAACTCGGCCTTGATCCAGCGCCGCGCCGCCCCGATCCCGCGCGTCGGGGAGAGCGTGTCGGAAAGCGTGTGGCGTGTCCCGAAGGCGACGAGCGTCCGGACGTCGCGCTCGATCCGAGCGGCCGAGACCGCATCGACCAGCTCAAAGATGCGGGCGTCCCGCTCCGGCGGCACCGGCGTCTGGGCGTGCGCCGGAGCGGCGAAGACTCCAGCCAGCAGCGCCGCTACGAGCGCTGGCTTGGCGCGCGATCCGGCGCGCACCGGTCCGCCGACTTCCCGATGCTCAGCCATCGTCCTCGGCCACGCGGATCTCGAGGGCGGTCCCGGTATCGGCGGATTCCATGTCGACGACGGCGCGGACGCGCGTTCCGGGAGGAAGCGCGAGCGAAAAGCGGTCGGGAGATTCCGGCACTCCTCCGGCGCCGAAGATCCGGGTCTCCGCGTCGATCGCCACGTTGCGGCTTCCGGCCTCGGTGTCGACGACGATCGCACGCGCGCTGACGAACGTCTCGGTCACCGAGCCGTCGATGCGGACCACCGACGAATCCTGAACCCAGAGCTCGGGCCCGGATCCGGCATAGAAGTCCAACGCGATCCGGTGGACGCCCGGGGAGAGCCAGGCGGCCATCGGATGATCGATGCTCCATGTGAGACCCGGCTCGATCGTCACGGGACCGCCACCCAGGTCGAACTTGATCCGCTCGCGGGTGTGGTTCGTGAGGGCGAGGCCCTGGTTCCCGGTGGCGCGGGCGCAGCGCGGGTTGGGGATCCCGTCTACGATCTCGAACGTCACGAGATGTGTTTCCTGAAAGGCGCAGACCGGCGCGGCCGGCGAAGGGGAGTCCGCCGGGCGGAGTGGTGTCGGAAGCGTGTCCGGCTCGCCGAAGGACGTTTCTCCGCCCTTCCCGGTTTCGCGATCGGAGTCGCAGCCGGCCGCGAAGCTCGCGAGCGTGAGGGCCAGGCAGAGGAGGAGAGTCCGCGGCGATCGTTCCATAGTCACGCTCCGGCCGAACACGGGTCGGTAGCAGGGGGGGACCCGTCATGATGACCGGGGAAGGGGCGCGCGTCAAACCCCACTTGCGACCCTCTCGTCCAGTCTGTATAGATCCTGTGCCGTCCCGGTTCGGAACGGCACTCTCGGGTCAGTCCCTACAAAACAGCAAACGGGGAGGAATCCTCCCCCAGGAGGAACATGCGGTCACTGTCTCGACTGCTCTTCGTGTTGGCGCTCGTATCGGGCGCGTGGGTCACCTCGGCCAACGCCCAGGACCAGAAGATCGTCTCTCTCTACCGGATCGCGCCGGGCCAGCACATGGCGTTCCTGCAATTCATGGCCGACGGGGAGGCGGCGTCGCAGGACGCGGGCGTTCCCGCCAGCCAGTGGTACGTCCATCACAATGGCGACAGCTGGGATTTCCTCTCGATCGCACCGGACCTGACTGACGAGCAGAGCGAAGCCGTAGATGCGGCCTCGCGAGCGAGGGGATTGAAGACCGGAGGTCAGGGAGCCATCGAATTCCGCTCGTTCGTCGCCTGGCACACCGACACGTTCGTCGGCGGCCCGATGACGGCGGCCGAACTCCTCGCGGACGCGCAGTCGGAGTAGAACCGTCGATACTTGAGTTCCCGCGGATCGGGGAGCGGCGCGCGCGCCGTGGCCGCTTCCCGGGTCCGGGCGTCAAACCCGGCGATGGCCGTTGCGCCGGGTCGCGTGGTAGCGTCGCGCGCATGCGCGATCGGGCCGCCTTCCGCGCCGGGCTCATGGCCGGCGCCGCGATCGTCCTCTGCCTCGCCGCCGTGGTGTTCCCCGTGCGCGAGCAGATCGCCGCGCTCCTCGAGTGGGTGGGGCGTCGCGGAGCGCTGAGCGGGGCTCTCCTCTGCCTCGCCTGGATCCCGGCCGCCGTCCTCCTCGTGCCCGGCTCGGTCCTCACGCTCGGGACCGGCTTCCTGCTCGGGGCGGGATGGGGGCTGCTCGCGGTCTCGATCGGCAGTACTCTCGGCGCGACCGCGGCGTTCCTCGTCGGCCGGCGCCTGGGCCGCGACTGGGTGCAGGAGCGGATCGGCGGGCACGATCGCCTGCGCGGCGTCGACGGCGCGATCGCGCGCGAGGGATTCAAGATCGTGCTCTT
>DASSBK010000153.1:0-2068 GCA_035698825.1 Gemmatimonadota bacterium | reverse complement strand
TCCATGGGCGATCGTGAGCCCCTCGACCACGTCCTCCTCGCTGACCTCGAGCGCTCCGCCCTCGACCATCACGATCGAGTCGTTGGAGCCCACGACGATCATGTCCATGTCGCTGTAGGCGAGCTGCTGGAAGGTGGGGTTCACCACCCACTTGTCCTGGATCCGGCCGATGCGGACACCGGCGATCGGCCGCGGGAACGGGATCTTCGACGCGTTCAAGGCGAACGAGGTCGCGAGCAGGCCGAGCACGTCGGCGTCGTTTTCCTGGTCCGCCGAGATCACGTAGACGAACACCTGGATCTCGTTCTTGAACCCTTCCGGGAAGAGCGGGCGAATGGACCGGTCGATGATCCGCGCGGAGAGGATCTCGTCGTCGTGCGGGCGCCCCTCGCGCTTGATGAAGCCGCCGGGGATCTTGCCGGCGGCGTATGACCGTTCCTTGTACTCGACCGTCAGGGGGAAGAAGGGGAGCGTGCTGATGCTCTCGCTCACCGACACGGCGGCGAGCACGATCGTCTCACCGAACTGGACCAGCGCGGATCCCGCGGCCTGCTTGGCCATGCGGCCGGTCTCGATGACGAGCCGGCGGCCGGCGAACTCTCTCTCAAGGCGTTGCATCATGGGTCTATATCGTCTCGGGAACACAAAACGCGCGGGGACCGGGAATGGTGCCCGCGCGATTGCAAGTGACCAGCGGTCTAGTGGCGGAGGCCAAGTTCCTGGATCAGCTGCCGATAGCCGTCGAGATCCGTCCGCCGCATGTACTCGAGCAACCGCCTCCGTTGGCCCACCATCTTGAGCAGGCCGCGGCGGCTGTGATTGTCCTTCTTGTGGACGCGGAAGTGCTCCGTCAGATCGTTGATCCGCTCCGTCAACAGAGCGACCTGTACCCGCGTCGATCCGCTATCCTTCTCGTGCGCCCGATACTTCTCGATCACCGCTGTCTTCTCAAATGCCATTCTGTATATTCTCCAGACGTGCCACCCTGCATTGCCGCGCCGAATTCGTTGAAGCATAGTAATTTAGTGCCCACCGACCACCCTGTAAAGGCTCCGCGCGTTGCCTGAGCGTTACCTCGGCTCCTGCCTCGGTCGCTTCCGGATCGACTCCCTCGTCGGCTCCGGCGGCTTCGCCTGGGTGTACAAGGGATACGACCCCGAGCTCGGCATACCCGTCGCCGTGAAGGTTCTGAAGCCGCAATATGCGGGCGAGGAGAGCTTCGAGACGCGATTTCGCCACGAGGCGTCCACGGCCGCCAAGCTGCGCCACCCGAACATCGTGCGCATCCTCGCCGTTGGCCGCGAGGGGCCGGCCGTCTACTTCGTGATGGATTACCTCCCCAACGCGCTCGACGACCGCCTGCGCATCATGGGGACGCTCCCCGAATCACTCCTCCTCCGGCTCGGCATGGATGTCGCCGCGGCGCTCGCCTTCGCCCACCGCGAGGGGGTGATCCACCGCGACATCAAGACCGACAACGTACTGTTCGACGACCACGGGAACGCGGTGGTGGCCGACTTCGGGATCGCCCGCGCCGTCTCCGGCTACGTGGAGCAGACCGGCACGAACATGGTCGTTGGCACGCCTCAGTACTTCTCCCCCGAGCAGGCGCGCGGACAGCCGCTCGATGGTCGCGCCGACATCTATTCGCTCGGCGTCACGCTCTTCCGCGCCGCCACGGGCGTGCTTCCCTTCCAGGGTGAAGACTGGTACGACATTGCCCGCCAGCACGTGGAGGAGCCCCCGCCGAGGCCGAGGTCGTTCAACCCGGCGCTCTCGCGCGAGATCGAGCGCATCGTCCTCAAGTGCCTGGAAAAAGACCCGAACGACCGGTACGCGAGCGGCGACGTCCTCCACGCGGAGCTGGCCCAGCTCTTCGCCGTCACGGCGACGCCGGAGCAGGCCCGTACGGTATTGCTCGCCTCCCCAACCGCCGCGTCGGTGGCGCTCCGCGCGACGGTCGACGGGCGCCCGCGTCGCCGCGAGCTGCTGCGTCGAGTGCTCTACGGCGCGGCGGGGGCCGTGGCCGCCGTGATCGCGGTCGTCAGCGCCGCCCGGTGGGACGGAG
>DASSBK010000152.1:0-8672 GCA_035698825.1 Gemmatimonadota bacterium | reverse complement strand
GCCGTGATCTCGATCGCGCCCGCCATCGCCATCTCGTTCAGCGTCTGGATGTCGTGGAGCACGTGCTCTACGCGGAAGTCCCGGATCCTCACCGCGCCCTCGGCAAGGCCGAAGAACATGAACGCGTCGTCGGGATCCGGGCTGTGACCGAACCGGAGGACGCCCGTCTCGAGGGCGGAGTCGCGCATGGGGCGGCACAACGTACCGGGCGCCTCCGGGTGCCGCAACGCGTTGACACGCTCGGGGGCGCCGCCTACGATACCTCGGTCCTCGGCACCACCTGGCCCACGACCCGTCGGGGTGTCCCTCCCGCATGACGTCCGTCCGCCACTTCGCCGTAGAGGGCGCCATCGGCGTGGGGAAGACCTCCCTCGTTCACCGCCTGCACGGCGAGTGGGGCGGGAGCCGCTTCCTGGAGGTCGTCGAGGGGAATCCGTTCCTGACCGGCGGCTTCTACCAGGACATGGAGGCCTACGCCTTCGACACCGAGATGTTCTTCCTCCTGACCCGCTTCCGCCAGCAGCGCGCGGTGACGGCGGCGCTGGAGGAGGGCAGGACGCCGGTGCTCGCCGATTACGTGTTCGAGAAGAACCGGATCTTCGCCGAGCTGACCCTCGCCCCGCGCGACCTGGTCGTATGGCAGCGCCTGTTCGGCGCGCTCGCGCCGGAGATCCCGCGGCCCGACCTCACCGTCTACCTCCGGGCGGACATCGACGTGCTGATGGACCGCGTCCGGATCCGGAACCGGCCCTTCGAGCGCGACCTGGAGCGCGACTACATGGCGCGCCTCACGGAGGCGTACGACCGGTTCTTCGCAACGTGGCCGGGCAGGCTCCTCGTGATCGAGGTGTCGGCGCTCGACTTCGTGGGGAGTGAGGCCGACTACGCCGCGGTCCGCGCGCTGGTCGAGCACAAGGCGGGGGAGATCGAAGCCGGTCAGCGGGAGCTCGCGCTGGAGCCCGAGGCGCGATGAGCGGCGCGCGCACCTTCTGCGCGGTGGCGGGGAATATCGGGTCGGGCAAGTCCACCCTGACGGGACTTCTGGGCGAGCGGCTCGCGTGGCGGCCCTACTACGAGCACGTCGAGGGGAACCCCTATCTCGCCGACTTCTACGCCGACATGCGGCGCTGGGCGTTCCATCTCCAGGTCTATTTCCTGTCGAAGCGGTTCCAGCACCATCAGGAGATCCTGGCGTCTCCGGTGTCCGTGATCCAGGACCGGACGATCTACGAAGACGCCGAGATCTTCGCCCGCAACCTGCACGAGAACGGGTTCATCGACGGCCGCGACCACGACAACTACCGCGAGCTGTTCGACACGATGATCCAGTTCCTCGAGCCTCCCGACCTGTTGATCTACCTGCGGACCTCGGTCCCCGTGCTCGTCGAGCGGATCCGGAGTCGCGGGCGAGAGTACGAGCGGGCGATCCCGGTCGAGTACCTGAAACAGCTGGAGAGCCACTACGAGGACTGGATCGCGCGCTACGACCTGTCCCCGGTGCTGGTCGTCGAGACCGACGCCTGCAATCTGGTGGCCGAGGAGGAGGAGCTGGCGCGGGTCGTCGAGCGGATCCAGCGCCGGCTGGAAGCGACTCGAGGGTATTCGCTGCCGCTCTAGGCCGGCGAGGCTCCTCCTCGCTGGAACGCACGAGAGGCTGCGCCGGTACGATTACGCGGCCGCCGTGGAAGGAGCACCGCTTGCCCCGGACGCTCGTCGTCGCGATCCGCTTTCCGCTCGTCCTCGCGCTCTCGGTCGCGATCCCAGCGGCGGCCAGGGCGCAGGCCGACGCGGCCGTGCGCGGAGACCGACTCATGGCGGAGAGCCGCACCGAGGCCGCGATCGAGGCGTATCGCGCGGGGCTGGTGGCCCACCCGGACGACCCCACGCTCCTCTGGAAGACCGCGCGCGCCATCTCGAACCTCGCCGACGAGACGCCCGGAGACGCGGGCGACGAGGCGCGCATGGAGGAGGCCGTCGAGCTTTCGCGGCGGGCGGTCCGGGCGGGGCCCTCGATCTCGCGGGCCCACACGACGCTCGCGGCATCGCTCGGCAAGCTGGCGCTCTTCCGGGGCGGCAAGCGGAAGGTCGAGCTCGCGCGCGAGGTCGGGCGCGAGGCCCGGCGGGCGGCCGAGCTCGATCCCCAGGACTTCGCGCCGTTCGCGGTGCTGGGCGTGCTCGAGCGGGAGCTCGCGACCCTGAACCCGCTTCTCAAGGGGTTCGCGAGCGCGCTGTTCGGCGGCGTGCCGGACGCCTCGCTCGCGCGGAGCGCCGCCCTCCTCGGCCGCGCCGTCCGGCTGGCGCCCGCGTTCGTCGCCCCGCACCTGGAGCTCGCGCGCACGTACGAGGAGATGGATCGAGATGAGGAGGCGCGGGCCGAGCTCGAGAAGGCGCTCGCGCTCCCGCCCCGCGAGCGGCTGGACGCCGTGCTCCAGGACCGCGCCCGGGAGCTCCTCCGCGACCTGGACTGACCGGTGGCCGCGACGGCCCGGATCCTGGAGCTGGTCGCGCTGCTCGCACTCGCAAATCCGCGTCCCGTCGACGGACAGCCCGGCGCTGCGCTGGCGCACGGCGACAGCCTGATGGCCGCGCTCGACACGGCGGGGGCGATCGAGGCATACCGCCAGGGGCTCGCCGCGTCGCCTGACGATCCCGTGCTCCTCTGGCGGGCGGCGCGCGCGCTCTCCAACCGCACGGCGGAAACGCCGGGCCCGGACGGCGACGAGGCGCTCCACCGGGAGGCCGTCGAGCTCGCCCGCCGGGCCGTGGCGGCGGGCCCCGGGATCGCCCGCACCCACACCACGCTCGCCACCGCCCTCGGCCGGTACGGGTACTGGCTGGCCCACGAGTGCCGGATTCGTTGCGCCGGGCGGGTGGTCGACATGGGCAAGGAGGGGTATCGCGCGACCCGACGCGCGATCGAGCTCGACCCCTACGATCCGGCACCGTTCATCGTACTCGGGCTCTACCATCGGGATCTCTCGACGGTCCCGCTCGTCGTCAAGATGATCGCGCGGACGTTCCTGGGCGGTTACCCGCCCGTATCGCTCGAGGCGAGCGCCCGCAACCTCGAGCGCGCGGTGCGCCTCGATCCCGGCGACGTCACGGCGCACTTCGAGCTCGCGCGCACGTACGCCGAGATGGGACGCGACCTCGACGCACGCGCCCAGCTCGGCGAGGCGCTCGCCGCGCCCACCCGGGAGCGGCTGGACGTCGTGGAGAAGGAGGAGGCGAGGCGCCTTCTGGCGACGCTGGAGTAGACGGGCGCCGAGCCAGGCTCGGTAGACGGGCCGAGCCATGGCGCGCGCGCCCCGAGGAGACCAGAGCCGAGGTTCGCTCGAGATCGCCGCGAAGCTGGCCGCCGGCAGGGCCGCGTCCCATGTTCGGCCCTCAAGCGATCTACGCTTCTCCATCTGCGATTTCCGTTCGTCTACATCCTCTCGCCGATCTTCGTCTGGGGGGCCGCGTGGGGTCCGGGCGGCTGGACGGCGCGCACCACCCTCGGGTTCCTCCTCGTCCATCTGGCGCTCTATCCGGGCGCCAACGCGTTCAACTCCGCGTACGACCGCGACACGGGGCCGATCGGCGGGCTCGCGCGCCCGCCCGCGGTGCCGGCCGGGCTCGGTCGGTGGAGCGCCTGGCTCCAGGGCACGGGGGCGGCGCTTTCCGTCGTCGTGGGTCCGCTCTTCGCGGCGGGCTACGCGGCACTGTGGGGGATCTTCACCGCGTACTCCCATCCCCGAACGCGCTGGAAGCGCTCGCCCGTGGCCTCCACCGCCGCGATCGTCGCCGGTCAGGGCGGGATCGGCTACTGGCTGGGTTGGAGCGCGGCGGGGCCCGCCGAGCCGGCCCTCCGGTCGATCGCCTCCGCCTGGTCGGCGGCGGACGGCTGGGCGCTCGCGGCCGCGTGCGCGGTGGTCGCCGCGCTCTATCCGTTGACGCAGGTCTACCAGCTGGATGCCGATCGGGCGCGGCGGGACCGCACGCTGGCGGCGGCGCTGGGCGCGCGTGGAACGCTGGTCTGGAGCGCGGCCTGCTTCGCGGCGGCGGCCGGGGCGCTGGCCGGCGCCGGGGCCGGGGGGCTCGCCGTCTTCGCGGCGGGAACGGCGGCGCTGCTCGGCGCGACGGCGGCGGCATGGCCTGCGGGCCGCGTGCCGTCGCATCGCGAGGTCATGGCCGCCGCGTACGTGACGAGCACCGTGTTCCTGGCCGCCATCGTATGGCGCGCGGCGCTCGGCGCACCGGCATGACGCACGGCGCCTTCGATCCGGCGCGTGAAGCGCGCGCGTTCCGCCCGGCGCGGTGGCTTCCCGGGCCGCACCTCCAGACCCTCTGGAGCCGGTTCCTGCGACGCGGCCCGCGGGTGGGATTCCGCCGCGAGACGTGGGAGACGCCGGATGCGGATCTCCTCGAGCTCGACTGGGTCGACGGGCCGGAGGGCTCGCCGATCGTCCTGGGACTCCACGGATTGGAGGGCTGCTCGACGTCCCTCTACATGCAGGGCCTCATGCACCGGGCGCGATCGCGCGGGTGGCGCGGCCTGGCGCTCAATTTCCGCTCGTGCGCGTCGCCTCCCGGCCGGCCGCGCGGCGAATGGGTGATGAACCGGGGCGGGCGGCTCTACCACTCGGGGGAGACCTCGGACCTCGATTGGGTGATCGGGCGCCTGATCGATCGCGAGCCGGATCTCGACCTCCGCCTCGTGGGCGTCTCGCTCGGCGGGAACGTGCTCCTCAAGTGGTTGGGGGAGCGGGACGAGGGAGTGCCGCCCCAGGTACGCGCCGCGGCCGCGATCTCCGCCCCCTTCGACCTGGCCGCGTGCGCCCGACACCTCGAGACCGGCCTGGGTCGAGTGTACATGCGGTTCTTCCTCGCGTCGCTGCGTCGGAAGTCGCTCCTGTTCGCCGAGCGGTATCCGGGACGGATCGACCCGGCCGCGGTGCGGGCGGCCCGTACGTTCCGCCAGATCGACGCCGCCGCCACCGGACCGATCCACGGCTTCGCCGACGCCGACGACTACTATGCGCGCTCGTCGTGCCTCCCCTACCTGTCCCGGATCCGCGTGCCGACCCTGGCGATCAACGCGCGCGACGACCCGTTCGAGCCCCGCGAGGTCCTCGAGCTTGCCGGGGAGCGGGCATCGGACGCCGTGCGATTCGCGTTCACGGACCACGGCGGCCACGTGGGCTGGGTGGTGGGATCGCCCTGGGCCGCGCGCTCCTGGGGGGAGGACCTGGCGGTGGAGTGGCTCGCACGCGCCGGAGCGCTTGTGCAACCGACCGGGGGACTATAATCTTCGCAAAACACGGTACCCCGTGTTCCCAGTGTTCAGCGTCCGTCGCACCGTCAACGGCCCATCCCCAGCCTATCCCGGAGGTCGGCATGGCTCCTGTCCGTGGTCCGTCGGGACAGATCCTGAAGCAGAGCATCCTGTTCCTGGGCTTGTTCCTGTTCCTGCCCGCGGCGCTCGCCGCGCAGGGAGTGACGACCGGAGCGCTCTCCGGCACCGTCGTGTCGAGCACCGGAGAAGACGTGGTCGGCGCGACCGTGATCGCGACCCACGAGCCGAGCGGCTCCCAGTACGGCACCGCGGTGCGCGAGGGCGGCGCCTACGACATCCGCGGCGTGCGCGTCGGCGGTCCGTACACGATCGCCGTGCAGATGATCGGTTACGAGACGTCGCAGGAGACGGAGGTCTTCGTCAACCTGAACCAGACCGTCGACACCGACTTCACGATCGTGCCGGAGGCCGTCGAGGTGGCGGGCATCAACGTCATGCTCGAGGCGGACCCGGTGCTGAACAGCTCCCGGACCGGCGCGGCGACGTTCATCGCCCCCGAGCAGGTCGTCGAGATGCCGTCGCTGAGGCGCAGCGTGCGCGACCTCTCCCGGCTCGATCCCAGGAGCGACGGAAACTTCAGCTTCGGCGGGCGGAACTGGCTCTACAACAACATCTCGCTCGACGGGTCCTATTTCGGGAACCCGTTCGGTCTCGACGACCCGGCCCCCGGCGGGCAGACCAACGCCGAGCCGGTGCCCTACGACGCGATCGAGGCCGTCCAGGTGTCGGTCGCTCCGTACGACGTCCGCCAGAGCGGCTTCACCGGTGCGGCGGTCAACTCGATCACCAAGAGCGGCACCAACGAGTGGCGCGGCTCGGCCTACACGTTCATCCGCAACGAGTCGTTCATCGGCGACCAGATCGGCGACGTAGACGTTCTGGTGCCCGAGCTTTCGTTCAATCAGTCCGGCGTCAGCGTGGGCGGACCCATTGTCCGCGACAAGGCGTTCATCTTCGCCAACTACGAGCGTGAGCGGCGCGAGGATCCCGGCTCGAACTTCTCGGCGCTGCGGCCCGGCGAGACGCCGGGCGGCACGACGTCGCGTGTACGGGCCGAGGACCTGGAGGCGATCCGCCAACGGATGATCGACGTGTACGACTACGATCCCGGGGCGTTCGAGAACTACATCCACAACACCGACAGCGACAAGTTCATCGCCAAGTTCGACTGGAACGTGAACGATCGGAACAAGTTCAGCTTCCGCTACAACCTGCTGGACGCCGTGCGCGCGCTGCCGCCGCACCCGTTCGCGATCAGCATCAACAACACCGGTCGCGGTCCGAACGAGAACAGCCTCCCGTTCCAGAACGCGGGCTATTCCATCAACAACGAGCTGAACTCCTTCGCGGGCGAGCTCAACACGCAGTCCGATCGCTGGGCAAACCGCGTGTTCGCGAGCTACAACCGCTTCCGAGACTTCCGCGAGCCCAACAGCGCGCCGTTCCCGACGATCGAGATCGGCGAGGACGGCATACAGTACACCACGCTGGGTCACGAGCCGTTCTCGATCCACAATCTGCTGGATCAGGACGTGCTCCAGATCACCGACGACTTCAGCCTGTACCGCGGCAACCACGTCTACACGCTGGGCGCGAACTACGAGCTGTTCAAGTTCGGCAACTCCTTCAACCTGTTCTACTTCGGCGTCTTCCCGGTGCCCGCGGAGTTCGGCGGAACGACCTTCTCGTCGGTCGAGCAGTTCTTCGAGTTGACCGATCCGACGAATCCGAACTTCATCGATCTGAACGCCATCGTGGAGAATCAGACGGCGCCGTTCGCGGACGATCCCAGCGAGCCGGGGCAGTTCGCGCTGTACGCGCAGGACGATTGGCGGTTCACAGACAAGCTGAACCTGACGTACGGCCTGCGGGCGGACCTGCCGTTCTACAACACGGATCTGCCGGCCACGCCGATCGCGGACGCGCTGACGCTCCTCGACGAGGACGACAATCCGGAGTCGATCACCTGGAACGAGTTTCCGGACACGCAGGTCCTGTGGTCGCCACGGGTCGGCTTCAACTACGACATCAAGGGCGACCGTACGATGCAGATCCGGGGGGGCACGGGCATCTTCACCGGCCGGCTGCCCTTCGTGTGGATCGGCAACCAGGCCGCCAACCAGGGACCGGACGCCGGCAACTTCGACCTGAACGCCACCGTCGACGACTTCAAGTGGCCGCAGGTCTGGAAGACGAACATAGCGTTCGATCAGCTCTTGCCGACCAACACGCTGATGACGCTCGAGTTCCTGTACGGAGACAACATCAACGACATCTTCGTTCGCAATCCGAACCTGGTCGTCCCGGTGCGGACGATCCCAGGGCCGGACGGCCGGCCCTTCTTCGGCGGTGCGGGCGCCAATCGCCTGAACGCGATCTCGACGGGCGGCGACACGTACGTCCTCGACAACAACGGTCAGGGGTACGACGTGTCGGTCACGGCGCAGCTGCGGCAGGTCTTCCAGAATGGGCTGGCCGCGAGCCTTGCCTACAACTTCAGCGAGGCGAAGAACAACGAGGACTCTACCGAGATCGCGTTCGCGCTCTGGCAGGGGAACCCGGTCCAGGGCGACCCGAACAAGTTCGAGGAGGGGTTCTCGCAGTTCGGCCACCGCCACCGGATCACCGGCAGCGCGAACTACCGCCACAGCTGGTCCGACATGCTGGCCACGAGCTTCGGCCTGTTCCTGGAGGCCGCCGAGGGCGGGTTCTTCACCGCGGGTCGGACGTCGCGCTTCTCGTACACCGTGCTGGGTGACCTCAACGGCGACGGCGCGGGCGGGAACGACCTGATGTACATCCCGAACGACCAGAGCGAGATCAACCTGGTGGACATCCCGGGCGGGTTGACCGCGGCGCAGCAGTGGGCCGCGCTCGACGCCTTCATCGAGCAGGACGACTACCTGAGCGAGCACCGGGGCGAGATCGCAGAGCGGAACGGGGGCATCAACCCGTGGTACACGAACCTCGACCTGCGCATCCTGCAGGACGTGATCGTGAGCGACCACACGTTCCAGGTCAGCTTCGACATGCTGAACGTGGGGAACTTCATCAACTCGGACTGGGGCGTGCGCGAGGTGGTGAACTCCGCGGCCCGGACGCCGCTCATCCTGACCGGATTCAACGGAGAGGGCGAGCCCCTCTACCAGTTCCCCGGCACGGTCACCGAGACGTTCATCGACGATCCGAGCGAGATCTCGCGGTGGCGGGCGCAGCTCGGGTTCCGGTACCTGTTCAACTAGGGGCAGGTCGCTGGGGGGCGCGGCCGATGGCCGCGCCCTCTTTGCGTCAGCCGCCGATCAGTGGGTCTCGGCGGGGTCCAGCTGCGGCGCGC
>DASSBK010000151.1:0-27088 GCA_035698825.1 Gemmatimonadota bacterium | reverse complement strand
GTACTTCCCGTTCACCGAGCCCTCGGCCGAGCTCGACATGGAATGCCTGCTCTGCCACGGGGAGGGCTGCCGTGCCTGCAAGGGCACGGGCTGGCTCGAGCTCCTGGGCTGCGGCATGGTCCACCCGGCGGTGCTCGAAGGGGTCGGCTACGACAGCGAGCGTTACACCGGATTCGCCTGGGGGATGGGCGTCGAGCGGGTCGCGATGCTCCGCTACGGCGTGCCGGACATTCGTCTCTTCTACGAGAACGACGCGCACTTCCTCCACCAGTTCGAGGCGCGATGAGGGTCTCGTACCGGTGGCTGACCAGCTTCTTCCCGCAGGGCTCCTTCGAGGAGCTGCCTCCTGAAGAGCTGGCGCAGCGTCTCACGCGGCAGGGCCTCGCCGTCGACGACGTGCGGCCCGCCTTCGCGGCCTTCACGGGTGTCGTCCTCGGCAAGGTCGTCCAGGCGGGACCCCATCCGAACGCCGATCGCCTGACCCTCTGCGAGGTGGAGGCCGGCGACGGCGCGCGCCAGGTCGTGTGCGGCGCGCCCAACGTCGAGGTGGGGGCGATCTACGGATACGCGACGGTCGGCTCGCGACTTCCCGGCGATCGGCAGATCCGGCGCGCGAAGATCCGCGGGATCGAGTCGCAGGGGATGCTCTGCTCTGCGCCCGAGCTGGGGCTCGAGGCGCTGGGTGGGGCGGAGGGGATCTGGCCGATCGGAGGCGCGAGCGAGGCGGACCTCGGCCGCGACCTCCGGGACGTGCTCGCGCTCGACGATACGGTTCTCGACATCGACGTGACATCGAATCGCGGCGATGCGCTCTCCCATCTGGGGATCGCGCGCGAGGTGCAGTGGATCGTCGGACGGCAGCTCGAGCTTCCTGCCTTCCGGCTGGAGGAGAGCGGCGAGCCGGCGGCGGCGCGCAGCGCCGTCGAGATCGAGGACGTCGAGGGCTGCCCGCGGTATTTCGGGAGGCTGATCGACGGGGTGCGGGTGGGTACGTCCCCGGCGTGGCTGCAGACGCGTCTCGTTTCGGTGGGACAGCGTCCGGTCAGCGACGTCGTCGACGTGACGAACTACGTGATGCTCGAGCTCGGACAGCCGCTTCATCCCTTCGACTTCGAGCGTCTGGCCGGCGGGCGGATCGTCGTCCGACGGGCGCGTGACGGGGAGCGGTTCGTAACGCTGGACGGAAAGGAGCGGACGCTCGACGCGGAGATCACCATGATCTGCGACGCCGAAGGTGCGGTCGCGATCGGCGGGGTCATGGGCGGTCTCGAGTCGGAGATCTCCGAGAAGACGCGGACCGTGTTCCTGGAGAGCGCGCATTTCGATTCGGCCCGGGTCGCGCGCGCGGTGCGGAAGCTCGGCCTTCCCAGCGAGGCCTCCACGCGGTTCGCACGGGGCGTGGATCCCGAGCTGCCCGAGATCGCGCTGGACCGGGCCGCGGCGATGATCGCCGAGGTCGCGGGGGGCGAGGTGGCCCCCGGACGCGCAGGTGCGGACCGGGCAACCCGGGCCACACGGCCGCGAATCGAGCTGCGGCTCTCTCGTCACGAGACGCTGGTCGGCAAGCCGACGACGATCGAGGCCGCCCGGAAGGCGCTCGAGACGCTGGGGTTCGGCGTCACCGAGGCCCGGGGGAGCGCCCTGACGGTCGAGGTCCCGAGCTGGCGTTTCGATGTGTCCCGCGAGGCGGATCTGATCGAGGAGGTGGCGCGTCTCGAGGGGTACGAGGCGGTGCCCGCGACGCCCCTTCCGGCGCCGCCCGTGGCCCCCGCGCGCACGGCGCGCCAGCGGACGATCGCGCGGCTCTCCGAAGCCTGCCGCGCGGCCGGCTTCGACGAGGCGTGCACACCGTCCTTCGTGTCCGAGGACGTTCTCGGTGCCGGAACCGCCATTGACAATCTGGTTGAGATACGAAATCCTATCTCGAAAGCCGATCGGTTCTTGAGGCCTTCTCTGATACCGAACCTCGCAGGGGCGGCGGGCTACAACCTCAAGCGCGGGGCCCTGCGCGCGAAGCTGTTCGAGATCGGCCATGCCTTCGCCAGTTCGGGGGACGAGGTCGAGGAAACGGAGAAGCTGGCGTTGGCGGCGGCGGGTGCGCGGTCTCCGCTGCACTGGTCTCAGCCCCATGCTTCCGAGTACGACTTCTGGGATCTCAAGGGGGACCTCGAGGACGTGCTCGCCGCCGCCGCAGGGATCGCGCCGCGGTTCTCGGAGGGAGGACGGAGCTGGCTGCATCCGGGCCGCCAGGCGGAGATCCAGAGCGCCGGCGGGATCCGGCTCGGGTTCTGCGGGGAGGTCCATCCGGTGGTAGCAGAGGGATGGGGAGCGGATCGAAGGCTCTTCGTGGCCGAGCTCGAGCTCGCCGCTGTGACCGGCCCGGACCCGCAGATGCGGGTGGAGGAGTGGGGTCGCGAGCCCGCGGTGGAACGCGATCTCGCGCTGGTGGTTCCGGCCGGCGATCTCGCCGCGGACGTCCTGGCCGCGGTCTCGGGATCGGCGATCGATCATCTCGCGGACGTCCGGGTATTCGATCGGTATGCCGGGCCACAGGTGCCGGAAGGCCATTACAGCCTCGGCTTGCGTTTGACGTTCGAGGCGGATCGCACGTTGACGGATGAGGAGGTGGACGGCGAGATGACCCGGCTGCTCGAGCGACTCCGGAAGGAGCGCGGATATGAGATCCGGTGAGGCGCGTCCGGCCCGCCGCAGGAACGAACAGCGCGACCTCGTGCAGGGATCGCTCGAAGGGATCCTCCCGCCGGACGAGTCCGGGACGGACGAGAAAGAGGCGATCGATGCGTCGAAACCGCTCGTGAAGAAACGACCCGGCCGCGTGCGAGACAATGACGACGGAAAGGGTGCGGATGCTCTCCGCGCATCGCTGGACGCGCTGGAGGAAAACATTACCTTGCTCCTCGCGCAGCACGAGAGCCTGACAGCGCACGCGGCTGATGAGGAACGCCGCCGATCGCAGGGCGGGCTCGATCCGATCGAGCTCGACAGGCGGATTCGGTCCCTGGAGGCGGACAAGGAGAGGTTGGCGCGACACTCCGCCTTTCTCGAGGAACGCATCCGGGGCCTCCTTTCCCGGGTACGCTACGTGATCGAGTCGTGAGATGAGTGACGGTCCCGGCACGACGCGCGTCACGATCCTGGACGAGCCGTTCGCGATCCGCTCCGAGGCCGACCCGGAATACACCCGGAGGGTGGCGGGGCACGTGGACGGCTCGCTGCGCGAGATTCGAGAGAAGGCGCCATCGATGGAGCCGTTCCAGGCGGCAGTGCTCGGTGCCATGGAGATCACCGACGAGCTGTTCCGCGCCCGCGCCCGGGAGGCCGAGCTGGAAGGCGAGATGGCCGAGCGGATCGCCAAGCTGGCCGACGCGGTCGGCCGGGCGTTGAAGAAGACGGCCTCGAGCCCGTCGAAGAAGGGGAAGGAGACGAGAGCGCGCTGAAAGACCCCGTCCGGGGCGCTGGGGAGACCAATTTTTTGAGCCAACACGTCCCGATAGGGATCCTCGCTTCGTCCGTCGATCGCATGCCTCTTCGGAGGAAGCGAGACGCGGGCGAGGAGGGTACCCACTGTTACACGAGGGCGTCAAAAAATCCTTTCTGGTGTTCCCGGCGGGGTCTTTCCGTTCGCGCGCGTCGCCTGATCGCCGCTTGATCCGAACCCACCCAAATCCACAAGCAGGGACGATCGGGATCGCCCTCGTCGCGACGGCCATCGCCGCGTGCACGGGAGGCGAGAACCGATCGAGCGGTCGGCTCGACGCCGATCCGGACACGCTGACATTCGAGTCCCTGGCCGTCGGAAGGGTGAGCCCTGCCCGCGTCGTCCTCTGGTCGAACCAGAGCGCCGACACCGTGCGGGTCACCGACCTCGTCGTGTCCGGACCCGCCGCCGCCGACTTCGTGCTCGCGGAGGATCTCTGCGCTTCTTCCGCGCTCGCACCCGGGGCGACGTGCAGCGTGGCGGTGCTGTTCGGGCCGCGAGATACGGGTATCCGTCAGGCGACGCTCGCCGCGGGTGCCGGGTCGGACGCGGTGGTGGTCATGACGGGAACAGGGAGCGATGGCGGCGCGGACGCTCCGGGCGTGACGGGGCTAGTCCGGGCCGTGCCCGAGACCCTCGACTTCGGCGAGCAGCCGGTGGGCACCGCGAGCGGTCCGCTCGGCGTGCGCCTCGTCAATCAGCGTCAGGGTGCCGTGCAGTTCGCGGTGCGGGTGGACGACAGGGGGAGCTCCGGCTTCCGGATCGCGCTCGACCGCTGCTCCAACGAGATCCTCCGCCCCGGCCGGGCGTGCACCGTCCAGGTGCTGCTCGATCCCTCGGTCGAGGGGCTCCTGACGGGCGAGCTGGTCCTCCGGGACCTGAACGGGGAGCGGGACCAGGCGGTGCCGCTCTCCGGCACCGGGGTCGTGCCCGGATCCGACGCAGTGACCCAGGGGGAGCTGCCGCTCGCCTCTCCGTCGGTCTCCGTGGTCCCGCGCGCCCTCGAGTTCGGGGTGGAAACCGTGGGAGCGACGAGCGCGGCGCGAGTGGTGAGCATCGAAAACCAGGGGGCCGCGAACGTGATGTTCCGATCGCTGGTCGTGGCGGGAGATGCCGCGGGCGACTTCCGCATCGCGCGAAGCGACTGTGGGGGCGGTCTGATCCCGACCGGCACGTGCAGCCTCGAGATCGTGTTCGAGCCGACGGCCGCGGGCCTGCGCACCGGCCGCGTGGAAGCCCGGACCGACACCGGGATCGAGCCCGCGCTCGTCCTCCTCGGCGGCACGGGGGAGGTGCGGTGAGGAGACCCGCGGCGCGGGCCGCCGCGGGCCGTTCGTGAGAGTTCTCTTCGTCGCCGACGTCTTCGGCCGGCCGGGACGGCGGGCCCTGGAGTGGGGGCTCGAGCTCCGGCGGGCGATCGCCGCGCCGGACCTGGTCGTCGTCAACGGTGAGAACGCGGCCGGCGGCTTCGGCATCACGCCCGACATTGCCCGCGAGTTCCTGGGGCTGGGCGCGCACGTGATCACGACCGGGAATCACGTCTGGGACAAGCGCGAGATCTACCCCACGCTGGACGAGGAAACGCGACTTCTGCGACCCGACAACTATCCGCGTGGAAACCCGGGCCACGGCGTGTGGACGGGGAACGCCGGGGACGTGGCGTGCGCCGTCCTCAACCTGCAGGGTCGCGTGTTCATGAAGGAGATCGACTGCCCGTTCCGCCGCCTCGACGCGCTCTTGGAGGAGCCTGTCGTGCGCGCTGCCAGAGTCGTGATCGTCGACTTCCACGCCGAGGCCACCGCCGAGAAGATCGCCCTCGGACGCTATGCCGACGGGCGCGTGACCGCGGTGATCGGAACCCATACCCACGTTCCGTCCGCGGACGCGCGGATCCTCCCCGGAGGAACCGCGTTCGTGACCGATGCCGGCATGACCGGGCCGCACGGAGGGGTCATCGGCGTCGAGGCCGGTGCGGCCGTCGAGCGATTCCTCCGGCAGACCCCCAACAGGTTCACCGTGGCGGAAACGGACGTGCGCTTCCAGGCGATCTCGCTGGACGTGGACGCGAACACCGGGCGGGCGCAAGCGATCGAGAGGATCGATGAGCCGCTCGGCTGACGGCGCGCGCGCGGCTCGAGATGCGCGCGCCGCGCACCGCGGCGGTGCCCGTCCTCGGGCGTACCTCGCGGGCGCCATGGAGCGCGCACCGGACCGCGGGCGCGCGTGGCGCGAGCGCGTCCTGCCGGTCCTCGCCGAGCTCGGGCACGGCTGCTTCAATCCCTGCGAGGAGGAGCTCCTGGTCGCGAGCGAGGAGGAGCGCGCCCGCTTCCGCGAGTGGAAGGCGTCGGGCCACGAGGAGTTCCGGTCGCTGATGACGCGCATCATCGACCACGATCTGACGGCACTCGAGGAGTCCGACTACGTGATCTGCTACTGGGACGAGCACGCGAACGGCTCGGGCGGCACGCCTGCGGAGGTGACGCTCGCGCGCGTGTGGGGGAAGCCCGTCTACCTCGTGCACGCGATCGATCGCGCGGATGGATCGTCGTGGGTCCAGGGATGCGCGTCGGCGATCTTCGATTCGCTGGAGGACCTCTGCGCTTACCTCAGGCGGGAGTACGGATCCCGATGACGGCGTTCCTGCGGGCGCCCATGGGGTGGGTGGAGGTCATCTGCGGCCCCATGTTCAGCGGGAAGTCGGAAGAGCTGATCCGGCGGCTCCGTCGCGCCCAGATCGCGCGCCAGCGCGTCCAGGTCTTCAAGCCGGTGATCGACGACCGCTACTCGAAGGAGGAGATCGTGAGCCACTCCGAGCAGCGGATCCCGGCGCGCAACGTGCACGCCGCGCGCGAGATCCTCGAGCTGGTGGAGCCCCGCACCCAGGTCGTCGGGATCGACGAGGCCCACTTCTACGACGACGAGATCGGCTCGGTCGTCGAGAGCCTCGCGAACATGGGGAAGCGCGTGATCGTGGCCGGACTCGACCTGGATTACCTGGGCCAGCCGTTCGAGCACGTCACGCGGATCCTGGCGCAGGCGGAGGAGATCACCAAGTCGCTCGCGATCTGCATGCGCTGCGGCAATCCCGCGAGCCGCACGCAGCGCCTGGTGCCGAGCGAGGAGCGGATCGTCGTCGGCGGCGCGAGCGCGTACGAGGCTCGCTGCCGCCAGTGCTTCGAGCCGCGGCTCGGACAGGCCGAGTTGCCGCTCGAAGAGCGGCGATCGGGAACGTGAGCGCGAAGCCGATCGACGGGCGGAAGATCGCCGCCGGGATCCGCGACCGGGTCAGAGACGCCGCCGCGGGTCTCGTCCGATCGAACGGCGTCCGGCCGGGCCTGGCGGCGGTCCTCGTCGGCGACGACCCGGCCTCGGCGACGTACGTCCGGATGAAGAGGAAGGCATGCGAGGAGGCAGGACTCGCGTCCCGGGTGCTCGAGCTTCCCGTCGAGACGAGACAGGAAGAGCTCCTCGCGCGCGTGGCGACGCTGAACGCGGACCCCGAAGTGCACGGGATCCTCGTCCAGCTGCCGCTGCCTCCCCAGATCGACGAGCGCGCGGTCGTGCGGGCGGTCGATCCGGACAAGGACGTCGACGGGTTCCATCCGCTGAACGTCGGACGCGTCGCCTTGGGGGAGCTCGAGGACGCGTTCGTGCCGGCCACGCCGGCTGGGATCCTGCGTCTTCTCGACGAGACCGGCGTGGAGCTGAGAGGCGCCGACGCGGTCGTCATCGGGAGGAGCGCGATCGTCGGCCGGCCGACGGCTCTGCTCCTCCTCCACCGGAGCGCTACCGTCACCGTCTGTCACAGCAGGACTCGCGACCTCGCGTCCCACACACGCCGCGCGGACGTGCTGGTGGCCGCGGTGGGGATGCCGGGCTTCGTGACGGCCGACATGGTCAAGCCCGGAGCGACCGTCATCGACGTAGGGATCAACCGCGTGCAGGGCGCGGATGGGAAGGGCCGCCTCGTCGGAGACGTGGACTTCGACGAGGTGTCGCGCGTGGCCGGGTCGCTGACGCCCGTCCCGGGTGGCGTCGGGCCGATGACGATCGCGATGCTTCTCGAGAACACGCTGGCGGCCGCGCGGCGGGCCGCGGGGACTCCGGGCGCGAACAAGCCTCTCGGCGAGAGCCAAACGGAGGCGAAGCGATGAGCGGCTGGCAGAGCTCGGAGTTCGAGTCCTACGATCCGACGCCGGCGGCCGTCATGACGGTGAGCGAGCTCGTCATGCGCGCTTCGGGCGCGCTCGAGGCCGAGTTCGGCACGGTGGCGGTCGAGGGGGAGATCTCGTCGTTCAACTGGGCGCAGCGCTCGGGCCACATGTACTGGACGCTCAAGGACCCGGCCTGCCAGGTCGAGTGCGCGATGTTCAAGAGCGACAACCAGCGCCTGCGGTTCCGGCTCGCCGACGGCCAGCGTGTCGTGGTCATCGGCCGGCCCGTCATCTACCGCGTGCGCGGCCGTTTTCAGATCGTCGTGTCGGATGTCCTGCCGCAGGGGAGGGGAGCGCTGTGGCTCCGCTTCGAGGAGCTGAAGAGGAAGCTCGCCGCCGAGGGCCTGTTCGCCGCGGAGCGGAAGCGGCCGCTGCCGTACTGGCCGCGCGCGGTGGCCGTGATCACGTCGTCGGAGGGAGCGGCGCTCCGCGACATCTGCACCGTGATCGGGCGGCGCTCGCCGTCGACGCGCGTCCTGCTCAAGGCGGTGCCGGTGCAGGGGCGTGAGGCGGCGCCGGCGATCGCGCGCGCGATCCGGTGGTTCGCGCGGAACCGGGTGGCCGAAGTGCTGATCATCGGACGCGGCGGCGGCTCGCTCGAGGATCTGTGGGCGTTCAACGAGGAAATCGTCGTTCGCGCGATCGTCGAGAGCCCGATCCCGATCGTCAGCGCGGTCGGCCACGAGACCGACACGACGCTGGCCGACTTCGCTGCCGACCTGCGGGCCCCGACGCCGTCGGCGGCGGCCGAGCGCGTCGGGCCGGAGACGCGCGCGATCGCGACCATGGTCGTCGGCTGCTTCCGACGGCTCTCGCGCGCCATCGAGCGGCAGCGGCTGCGGAGGCTCGAGGAGGCACTGGCGCCCATCAAGCGGTACGGGTTCCGGCGCGTGCGGGACCGGAGCCGGGAGTCGCGGCAGCGGTGGGGGGAGGGCGCGGACGCGCTGGCGCCCTCGCTCAAGGCGCGCGTGGACGACGCGCGCCTGCGGCTCGCGGGCGCGGCGGAGGTCCTGCCCGACGGGCCGCGGCTCCGGCGGCGCGACACCGGGCGACGGCTCGAGGCCGCGCGTGCCCTGCCGCGGGAGCTCACGCGCCGGACCGAGCGCGTCCGCACGCGCTACGCGCACGCGCTCGAGCGGCTCCAGGCGGCCAGCCCGCTCGCGATCCTCGAGCGGGGGTACGCGGTCGTGACCGATTCCGACGGCGCGGTCCTGCGGGAGGCCTCCGCGGTCGAGGCCGGCGACAGCGTCCGCGTCCGGCTGGCCCGCGGCGCGCTCGGCGCGCGCGTGACCGACATCGATACCGGAGACCAGGAGGGCGGATGAGCCAGATACCGATCGACGAGGGGGTGTACGACGAAGGATCGCGCGCGAGCGGCGGCGAGGCCGGACGCAGGACCGCGGGTGCGGACGGGAACGCGGGGACGCCGGTCGAGGAGCAGCTCCGCCGGCTCGAGGCGATCGTCCAGAAGCTCGAGAGTGAGGCGGTCTCCCTCGACGACTCGATCGCGCTCTTCGAAGAGGGGGTCGAGCTGGCGGTGGCGGTGCGGAAGCGACTCGAGGCCTCCGAGGACCGGATCAAGCAGATCGTCGAGAAGAGCGAGGGCCTCTTCTCGCTCGAGGACTTCGACCTCGAGTGACGATACGCGGGGAAGCAGCGCCTCGGTGACTGCGGGCAGCGCGCGCGAGGCGTTCGCCGCGGAGGAGCTGCCACGGATCGAGGCCGCGCTCGAGCGCGCGGTCGGCCGTCTCGGGGAGCCGATCGGCGCTGTGGCGCTCTACGCGGTGCACGCGGGCGGAAAGCGCGTGCGCCCTCTCCTGACCGTGGCGGCGTTCCGCGCAGCGGGCGGAAGCGGCGACGCGATCTACCCGGTCGCCGCGGCCGTCGAGCTCATCCACACGTACTCGCTCCTCCACGACGATCTCCCATGCATGGACGACGATTCCATGCGCCGCGGGATTCCCACGGCGCACCGCGTCTACGGCGATCGGGTGGCGCTGGCGGCGGGCGCAGCGCTCCAGCAGCTCGCGTTCCTGTCGGTGAGCGACGCGGCGGCGGAAGATCCCGACCCGGATTCGGCGGACCGGCTGCGAGCGATGGTCCACAGGCTCGCCACTGCGGCGGGCTCCGAAGGGATGGTGGGCGGGCAGTTCCTCGATCTCCTGGCGGAGGGCACTGCGCCCGATGCCGCGGGTCTGGAGGCGATCCATCGCGCCAAGACCGCCGCGCTCCTGTCGGCGGCCTGCGCGCTCGGCGGCGAGGCCGCGGGCGCCGAGCCCGAGGTCGTCGACGCGCTCGCGGAGTTCGGCACCCATCTCGGGCTCGCGTTCCAGATCGTCGATGACCTCCTGGACGTCAGCGGCGACCCGACCCGGACCGGCAAAGCGTCCGGCGCCGACGCCGCGCGCGCCAAGGCGACCTACCCTGCAGTGCACGGGATGGAAGGCGCGCGCCGTCAGGCCGAGGCGGCCGCCGAGGTCGCCCGCCGCGCCCTGATCCCCCTGGAAGGGCGGACGGAGGTCGACGTCCTGCTCGAGACCCTCGACTTCGTCGTCGACCGGATCCACTGATCGCGCTTTTGCCCCGCCGCTCCGCCGCGCGTTAGTTTGCTGGCCTCATGGCCAAGGCCCGAATCCTCGACCGCATCCGGAGCCCCGACGACCTGAAGGGGCTCTCCCGCGAGGCCCTCCATCAGCTCGCCGACGAGGTCCGTCAGCGCGTGCTGGAGATAGTCGCGAAGCGCGGCGGCCACCTCGGAGCGCCGCTCGGCGTCGTCGAGCTGGCGGTCGCGCTCCATCACGTCTACGACACGCCCCGCGACAAGGTCATCTGGGACGTCGGGCACCAGTGCTACCCGCACAAGATCCTGACCGGGCGGAACGCCGAGATGGACGACCTGCGCCAGCACGAGGGCCCATCGGGCTTCTGCCGGATCGTCGAGAGCGAGTACGACGTGTTCGGAGCTGGCCACGCCTCGACCTCCATCTCCGCCGCGCTCGGGATCGCCACCGCGCGCGACCTCGCGGGCGAGGACTTCAAGGTCGTGACCGTGACCGGCGACGGCGCCATGACGGCGGGCCTGGCATACGAGGGGCTCAACAACGCGGGCGCGGCGAACAGCGACCTGCTGGTGGTCCTCAACGACAACCAGATGTCGATCGCCCCGAATCTCGGCGCCATGCACAACTACCTGACGGGCATGCTCACGAACCCGCTCTACAACCGGATCAAGAGCCAGATCTGGGACCTGACCGGCCACATCCCCAAGGTGGCCGAGGACGTGCGGAGTTTCGCGGCGCGGATGGAGGAGAGCCTCAAGGGCCTGGTCACGCCCGGCGTCCTCTTCGAGGAGCTGGGCTTCCGGTACTTCGGCCCCATCGACGGCCACGACCTCGACGAGCTGATCGACACCCTCCAGAAGATCGAGCAGCTCCCGGGGCCGCGGCTCCTCCACATCCTGACCGTCAAGGGGAAGGGGTATCCCTACGCCGAGGCGGACCAGTGGAAGTACCACGGCGTGGGGAAGATCAACCTCGAGTCCGGCAAGGTGGAGGGTCCGCCGGCGCCGCCCAAGTGGACGAAGGTCTTCGGCAACGCGCTGGTCGAGATCGGGCGGAAGAACGAGAAGGTGTGCGCGATCACGGCCGCGATGCCGGACGGCGCCGGCGTCCAGGGATTCCTCGAGACGTTCCCCGAGCGGGGCTTCGACGTGGGGATCGCCGAGCAGCACGCGGTGACGTTCGCCGCGGGGCTCGCGCGCCAGGGGTTCGTCCCCGTGTGCGCGATCTACTCGACGTTTCTCCAGCGGGGCTACGACGGCGTCGTCCACGACGTCTGCATCCAGGACCTGCCGGTCGTCTTCGTGCTGGACCGCGCGGGGCTCGTGGGCGAGGACGGCCCGACCCACATGGGCGCCTACGACGTGGCGTTCCTGTCCGCGTTGCCGAACATGATCGTGGCGGCGCCCATGGACGAGCACGAGCTCCAGGACCTGCTCCACACGGCCATCGCCCAGCGGGAGCATCCGTTCGCGATCCGCTACCCGCGTGCTTCGGTCTCGGACGGCGTCGACCTCGCGCGGAAGGACTTCTCGCTGCTGCCGATCGGCCGGTGGGAGACGCTGCGGGAGGGGTCCGACGTTTGCATCCTGGCCGTGGGCACGATGGTGAACCCGGCGCTGGCCGCGGCGGAGGACCTGGCCGGCGCCGGGATCGACGCGCACGTGGTCAACTGCCGGTACCTCAAGCCCATGGACGTCGACCTTCTCGTCGAGGCGGGGCGGCGATTCGGCAGGATCCTGACAGTCGAGGAGAGCGCGCTGTGGAGCGGGTTCGGAGCCAACGTCGGCCGCATCCTCGCCGATCACGGTGTGTATCCAGAGATCCGCTCGCTCGGCATGCCGGACCGCGTGATCGACCACGCCGCGCGGAAGATCCAGCTCGAGGAATGCGGACTCACACCCGCCGCCATCGCGGAGGCGGCCCGGGCGCTCGTGGACGCCCCCGTCCGCCCGTAGGCTCTTCCCGAGTGGGCTCGCGCGCGGCCATCGTCGTCAACCCGCGACGGCGGGGCGTCGCCGAGATCCTTCCCCGATTCGTCGAGCATCTCGCTGCAAGAGGCTGGCGCGCGAGCGTCGATTCCGCGGTCCGCCAGAAACTCTCCCTGGATGCCGATACCATCGACTGGGGTTCGCTCGAGGCCGATCTGGTCGTCACGATGGGCGGCGACGGAACCCTGCTTCGCGCGGCCCGCGCGATCGCCGGCCGGGAGATTCCGATCTACGGCGTGAATCTGGGGGGGCTCGGCTTCCTTACCTCGATTCCCGAGACCGATTTCTGGAGCGGGATCGACGCCGTGCTGGATGGCCGAGGGCCGCTCGAGCGCCGCATGACGATCGTCGCCGAGATCGTGCGCGGCGATCGCACAGTGGCGCGGCATCAGGCGCTCAACGAGGCGGTCATCCACAAGGGCGGTTCGCTGCGGGTGATCGAGCTCAAGCTCTCGATCGGACGGGACCCGATCGGGTCGTACCTCGCGGACGGCCTGATCCTCTCGACACCCACGGGCTCGACCGGCTACAACCTCTCCGCCGCCGGTCCTCTCGTCGTCCCGCATCTCGAGCTGATCGTGGCCACGCCGATCTGCGCGCACACGCTGGCGATCCGGCCGATCGTCCTGCCGGCCGACGGGCCGGTCGAGGCGGTGCTCGTCACCGGCGGTCAGGGTGCGTTCCTCGTGGTGGACGGCCAGGTGGAGGAGCGGCTCGAGGTCGGCGATACGATCCGTGTCCGCCGCGGCGATCAGGCGGTCATCCTGGCGGGACAGGACACGGGCACCTGGTTCGAGCGTCTCCGCGGCAAGCTCATGTGGGGCGGCCGGGCGAAGCGGGGAGCCTCGTGAGGGCGAGCGAGCGGAGGTGTAGATCGTGCTGAGGCGTCTCCAGATCCAGGAGTATGCGCTGATCGACTCCGCCGAGGTCGAGCTGGGTGCGGGGCTGAACGTCCTGACAGGAGAGACGGGGGCGGGCAAGTCGATCCTCGTCGACTCGCTGTCGCTCCTCCTCGGCTCGCGCGCCTCGGGGCACGCGGTCCGTCAGGGCGCGGAGCGCGCCGTCGTCGAGGGCCTGTTCGAGATCGACGGGGAGGAGACCCTGGTCCGTCGCGAGATCCATCGCGACCGGACGAACCGCTGCTATCTCGACGGTGGAATGGCGACCGCGCGGATGCTACAGGAGCGGACCGAGCGCTGGGTCGAGCTGCACGGCCAGCACGAGGACCAGCTTCTCGTGCGTCCCTCCGCGCAGCGCGGGCTCCTGGACGCCTTCGCGGGCGCGTCCGAGCTGGCGCGGCGGGTCGCGGAGCTGGCCGGGGCTCTGGAAGCCCTCGAGGTCGAAGCCGAAGAGCTGGCGCGGGAGAAGGCGGCGCGGGCCAGTCGCAGCGAGTACCTGAAGTCCCAGATCGAGGAGATCGAGAAGGCGGCGCTCGTGCCGGGGGAGGAGGAGGGTCTGGAGACGGAGGCGCGGCTCCTCGCGCACGCGGAGGAGCGGATGCGCCTCGCCGGCGAGGCGCACGAGGCGCTGGACGGCGACGAGCGGTCGCTGACCTCGGTCCTGGCGGCGATCGCCCGCCGGCTGGAGCGGCTCGCGGAACTGGACCCCGATGCCGCCCCGCTGACCGAGCGCCTGGAGAGCGCGCGCTACGAGCTGGCCGACGTCGCGCGCGACCTCTCCGCCTACGCGGGCGCGATCGATCATGACCCGGCGCGGCTCGCGGCCACCGAGGAGCGACGGGAGCTCCTGTTCCGCCTGCGCCGGAAGCACGGCACGGCGACGGTCGCGGAGCTCGTCGAGCGCGCCGCCGGGATGTCTGCCGAGCTCGCCGGGCTGGAGCGCTCGAGCGCGCGGGAAGCCGAGCTGGATAGCGAGCGCTCCGCCCTCCGCGCCGATCTGGCCGAGGCCGCGGGAGAGCTCGCCGACGCGCGCGAAGGCGGGGCCGACCGCATGGAGTCGGCCGTCCGCGAGAGACTGGCGGCGCTCGGGATGGGCGAGGGGCGCCTGATCGTCGAACTGACGCGGCAGCCGGACGCCGGCGGATTGCCGTGGTCGGGAGAGCGCTATGCGTGCTCCCGCGCGGGGTTCGAGGACGTGGCGTTCCTCATCGCCCCCAATCCCGGCGAGGCCGCGCGACCGCTCTCCCGGATCGCCTCGGGCGGGGAGCTCTCCCGGGTGCTCCTCGCGATCAAGTCCGCGCTCGCCGCGGTGGACCGCGTGCCGACCCTGGTCTTCGACGAGATCGACGCCGGGATCGGCGGCGTCGTGGCGCATCACGTCGCCGAGCAGCTGCGCCTCGTCTCCGCGCACCATCAGGTCGTCGTCGTGACGCACCTGGCGCAGATCGCGGCCGCGGCGGATCGGCACCTGCTGGTCGAGAAGTCGGCGGCGGGCGGACGGACCGTGACGACCGTGCGCACCGTGGAAGGGGACGAGCGGGTGCGCGAGATCAGCCGGCTCCTGGGCGGCGATCCCGAGCGCGACGTCTCGCGTCACCACGCCGAGGAGCTCCTGGCGGGGCGATCGTGAACGAGGTCCCGTCGGTTGGCAGCGGCGAGCCCGAGCGGGTCGTCGGCAGCCTCCGGCTCTTCACGCTCCCGAACGCGCTGTCTTTCGCGCGGATGGCCGTGCTTCCCCCCGTCCTCTACCTGCTCCGCCGCGGGGACCCGCAGAGCGACCGGTGGGCGCTCGCCATCCTGCTCGTCGCCGGGCTGACCGACCTCCTGGACGGCTGGCTGGCACGGCGACGCGGGGCGGTCAGCGCATCCGGAAAAGTGGTCGACCCGCTGGCAGACAAGATCCTGATCGGAGGGCTCGTCATCTACCTCGCGCTGGAGCGGGAATTTCCGATGTGGCTCCTCGTTGCGATCGTCGCGCGGGACGTGGCGCTCATGGTGGGGGCCTGGCTCTTCTTCCGCCGGGACAAGCTCGTCTTCGCGGCCGACTGGACCGGCAAGTGGACGACGTTCTTCCTGGGGCTCCTGATCCTCGTCCACATCCTCGAGTTGCGGGTGGCGTACCTGCCGCTCACCGTCCTGGCGACCGCGGCGCTCGCAACCACGTACGTGTCCTACGGCTCGCGAGCCTGGAAGTATCGGCGCGAGCTCGTCCATCCGACCGCGACGCCGGGATCCTGACCGCCTCGACTGGCGCGGGGCACAGCGACGCGCCAGACTAGTGCCCGAGCCCGACCCGGGAGGCGGCGCGAGCGCGATGGCAGAGAAGACCGATCCCCTTCTCCCCGACGAGGGGGAGTCGCTGGACCCCGCGGAGGCGGCCGCGGTCGAGGAGGCCGTCGTCGGAGAGGCGCCTCCCGCCATCGACCTGTCCTCGATTCCCGATTCCCTTCCGATCCTTCCGACCGAGGATTCCGTCCTCTATCCCTTCACGATCGTGCCGCTGGCGTTCGACGAGCCGTATCTGATCGCGGCCGTCGACGAGGCGATGCGGCGGGAGCGGATGGTGGGAGTCGTCATGCGGCGATCGGCCGAGTCCGCGAAGAAGGAGCAGGTCGCGCGAGAGGACCTCAACGACGTCGGGACCGTGGCCGTCATCCACCGGCTCGTCAAGCATCCCGAGGCGGGCATGCGGCTCCTGGTCCAGGGCGTGAGCCGGTTCCGCATCGTGGAGCTCCAGCGGACCGAGCCGTTCTGCGAGGCTTCCGTGCTGGTGCTCACCGAGGCGGACGGCCCCCGCAGCGACCGCCAGGAGGCGCTCCTCCGCGAGGGGTACGATCTCGCCGACCAGGTGATCCGGGCGAGTCCCTATCTTCCCGACGAGCTGCACAACGCCGTCCGGCAGCTCGACGACCCCATCAAGTTCTCGTACATGGTCGCCTCGATGCTGCAGCTCGAGCGCGACGACAAGCAGCGCATCCTCGAGACCGGCGACCCGGAAGAGAAGCTCTCGCTCGTGATCGAGGGACTCCGCCGGGAGCTGAACGTCCTGCTGATCGGCGGGCAGATCAAGAGCCAGGTCGACGAGGAGATCCAGAAGAAGCAGCGGGAGTACTACCTGCGCGAGCAGCTCAAGGCGATCCGCGAGGAGCTCGGTGAGGGCGGCGACGAGGCGGCCGAGATCGCGCGGTTGCGGCAGTGCCTGGAGGAGGCGAACGCGCCGGACTACGTCATGACGGCCGCCGAGGAACAGCTGGAGCGACTCGCGAACATCCCCTCGGCGAGTCCCGAATACTCGGTCATCCTCAACTACCTCGACTGGCTCTGTGACGTTCCGTGGTCGAAGTCGACGGAGGATCACCTGGAGCTGGACCGCGCCCGCCAGATACTCGACGAGGACCACTACGACCTCACCGAGGTCAAGGAGCGCATCCTGGAGTACCTGGCGGTCCGGAAGCTCAAGGCCGACATGAAAGGGCCCATCCTGTGCTTCGTGGGACCGCCAGGCGTGGGGAAGACCTCGCTGGGACGCTCGATCGCGCGCGCGATGGGCCGCGAGTTCGTCCGCATGTCCCTGGGCGGAATGCGCGACGAGGCCGAGATCCGCGGGCATCGGCGGACCTACATCGGCGCCATGCCGGGGAGGATCGTTCAGTCGCTCAAGCTCGCGGGGACGAACAACCCGGTATTCATGCTCGACGAGATCGACAAGATCGGGGCGGACTTCCGGGGCGACCCTTCGAGCGCCCTGCTGGAGGTCCTGGATCCCGAGCAGAACAACACGTTCCGGGATCATTACCTCGATCTGCCGATCGACCTCTCACGCGTGCTGTTCATCGCGACCGCCAACATCCTCGACACGATCCAGCCGGCGCTCCTGGACCGCATGGAGATCATCCGGCTGGCCGGGTACACGGACCGCGAGAAGGTCCACATCGCCCGCCAGTATCTGCTTCCGAAGCAGCTCGAGGAGAACGGCCTGAGCGCGGATCAGCTGGAGATCGAGGACGAGGCCCTGGAGGCGGTGATCGAGGACTACACGCGCGAGGCGGGGGTTCGCAACCTGGAACGGGAGATCGGCAAGATCTGTCGCAAGGTGGCGGCGCGTGTGGCCGCCGGCGAGGTGGATCCCGTGAAGGTGAGCAGGGAGGATGTCCCCGAGTATCTCGGCGCGCGGAAGGCGTTTCACGAGGTGGCGAGCCGGGTGGCGCAGCCCGGCGTCGCGACGGGCCTGGCGTGGACCCCCAGCGGCGGCGAGATCCTGTTCATCGAGGCATCGCGCATGCCAGGGAGCAAGGGGTTCACGCTGACCGGCAAGCTCGGCGACGTCATGCAGGAGTCGGCCCGCGCGGCGCTGGGCTACATCCGCTCGCACGCCGTGGAGCTCGGGATCGACGAGGACTTCTTCTCGAAGAGCGACGTCCACCTCCACGTCCCCGCCGGCGCAGTGCCCAAGGACGGTCCGTCGGCCGGCGTGACGATGGCGGCGGCGCTGGCTTCGGCCCTGACCGGTCGCAAGGTCCGGCCGGACGTGGCGATGACGGGCGAGATCACGCTCACGGGCCAGGTGCTCCCGGTGGGCGGCATCAAGGAGAAGCTGGTCGCCGCGAGGCGTTCGGACATCAAGAAGGTGATCCTGCCGGCGCGCAATCGCGAGCACGTGCAGGAGATCGAGCCGGAACTGCTGGAAGGGCTCGAATTCGTCTATGCCGACACCATCGGGGACGTGCTCGAGGCGGCGCTGATCAGGCCGGAAGACGAGGGGAAGGACGGGGCCTCGATCGAGAGTGAGGAAGCCGCGGAAGCGGTCCACTAGCAGCGTGCCGTGCCCCGCCGGTGCGCCTCTGGTGCCGGGGGCGGGAGTCGAACCCGCACGAGCTCGCGCCCACAGGATTTTAAGTCCCGCGCGTCTACCAGTTCCGCCACCCCGGCGGAATCCCAAGCTAGCGTAGGCAGGGAGAATGAGCAGCCTTCGCGCCAGGCCGGCCAGGGCGTTTCCCGAGTTGGCGACGCGCCACCTGGCGGTCGTCGGCGTGACGACGGTCCTGTCCATCGCCTTGGCGGCGTGGCTGGGCGCGCGGGAGCCGAGCGGCCATCGGGCGACCGCCGTCGTTCGGCTCGCCTCCTCCGACAAGCCGCTTGCGACCCGCGTCGACCCGGTGCTGAGCGAGATCGTCGTGCTGACGAGCCGCACGGTAATCGGGAACGCGATCGACCGCGAAGGCATCCGACTCGTCTCCAACTCGTTTGACGCGCCGGCCGGAGCTCCGCGCGAGCAGGCGATCGACTACGTCCTGGAGCATCTCGTGGCGACTCCGATCCCATCGGAAGCGCAGATCCGCGTCGACTTCATCTCGCCCGATTCGAGCATGGCGCCGCGGACCGTGAACGCCATCGTGCACGCATACGAGGAAGCGAGCGCCGAAGCCGCCCGCCGGCAGGCGCGGGGACGACTGGAGTTCCTGGAGGGAGAGCTTCGCGCGACGGACTCGCTGCTCCCGATCGCGCGAATGGAGCGCGACAGCGTCATGGCGCGGGAGGCGCAGATGGCGTCGGAGGACCAGCGGCTCTCGAGCCTGCGCATGTCGGAAGCGCTCCTCAGCCGGACGCTGTCCTCGCCCACGGCGGGGAGCTCGGTCGACTCCGGGGCGTTGATGTCGGTTCCGCCGATGGCAAGCGATCCCGATGCCCGCCGGCTCTTCGCACGGTACATGGAATACCGCACGGAGCGGGAGGCGCTGGTCGCGGAGCGATCCCCGCAGCACCCCGACGTCCAGCGCCTGAACACTCTCCTCGCCGCGACGCGCGAGGAACTGTTGGGGACGGCGCGCGCGAAGCTCGCCTCGCTGCAGGCCCAGCTGGCGGCGCTCGAAGAGGAGGTCGCCGCGGAGACCGCGAGCGTCCCGGGGTACGCCGTGGTCGCCGGCGAGCCGATCCTGCCCGCCAGCGTGGAAGCGCTCGAGCGAACCGCCGAGGAGCTGCAGGAGCAATACGAGGCCGCCCGGGCGACGGCCGATACGCTGAGAGGAGCGGTGCAGAGCGTGGAGCCGGCCTCCGGGTCGGTTCCGGTCCGGCCGATCCCATGGGCGCAGATGGTGCTGGGACTCGTGGCGGGTCTGATCGTCGGGAGCGGGGCCGCGGTGGCCTGGGAACGCCTGACGGGCGGGCCGGACAGGAGGACCGTGACGGCGGAAGCCGCTGCGGAGCCGGGAGAAGAAGAGGGGGATACGGTGCTGCTGCCGCGCGACGAGGCGCCCGCGGAGCCGCTGCTCGCGCCGGAGACTCCCGCGGTGGCCACACCGGTAGCCGCCCGGGGAAGACGCCCCGACGATGTCGTCGCCCCCGTCCCCAACCTGGCGGTTATCCCCGAGGTGCGGCCGTCTCTCATCGAACCCGCGCTCAACGGAGACTTCCGCCCGGGACCCCTGCAGCTCGCCGGGATCGAGGCCTATCGCAATCTCCGGACGAACCTGGTCTCGGAGTGGTGGGGACTCAAGACCCTGGTGGTGACGAGCGCCCACCCGGGCGAGGGAAAGACCACGACCTCGACGAACCTGGCCGCGACGTACGCCCGGCAGGGGATCAAGGTCGTCCTGGTGGAATGCGATCTCCGCCGGCCCTCGCTGGGTCGCTATTTCGGGATCACCCGGGAAGTGGACCTCATGGACGTCCTCTTCGAGGGACAGGATTGGCGGAAGGCGATCCAGATGACGAAGATGCCGGGACTCTACGTCATTCTCGGGGAGAAATCGTTCCCGCGCGCCGGGGAGTCGCTGGGTGGGCCGGAGATGAAGCGCCTCCTGGCGGAGCTATCGGGCGAATACGACATGGTGATCCTCGACACCTCCCCGCTCCTCGTCTCGACGGACGCGATCGTGCTGGGGCCGCTCGCGGATGCCGTGCTGCTAGTCGTGCGGGGCACGCGGACGGATCGCCGGACGATGGCGGACGTCGTGAGGCGCCTGCGGGAGTCGGGGGCGAACGTGATCGGAACGATCCTCAACGACCCCGAGGGCGTGGGATCCCCGTCCTAGGGCCGCCGACCCTCAATGGGTCTCCAGCCAGTCCAGATCCCCCGGCCGCACGAACTCGATGGGGAAGCTCGGGCCACCGATGACGTTCGAGCTCAGCAGGAGGCGCGTCGGCGCGTCCTCACCAGTCGATCCGGCGGGGAAATAGAGCGCCGTCCACTGCACTGGACCCGGGATCGAAGTGCCCGGGAGCGGGTCGGTCGTGAACTCGAGCCGGGTTCCGTCCCAGGTGCCGTCGTTGAACGCGATGCGCACTTCCTGGCCGCCGCGGAAGAAGCGGAACTCGCCCAGGAACTCCCCGCCCGCCGGAAGCAGCTCGGCGTCGTAGCGGCTGACGCCCTGATTGGTACGGAACAGCGTGGCCCAGTCGCCTTCGATGAGACGCGGATTGCCATCGAATCCTTCCCGCGCGGGATCGGTGACCGCATCCCCGCACCCGACGGCGAAGAGGACGAGAAGAGCGGATAGAGCGTAGCGATGCATGGAAACCTCCTCAGCGGGAGTGGTCGAGGAAGAAGTCGACGGCCACGGGGGACGCCGATACGTCGCGGCTCGTTCGTCCCAGGAGGCCGCCGCTCGGGACCGAGGATCCGGGCCACGTATGTCCGCCGCCCTCGATCGCGTAGTAGACGACGGCCGCGCCCTGCTGGCAGCCGCCGTGGATCTCGCGAACCACGGTCGTCCCGTCGTCCTCTACGTCCGGGAGCGCAGTCACCTGTGGGGTGCCATCACAGCCGTCCCGGCCGGTCCAGCTCTCCACCGATTCCTCGATCGAGAGCAGGCGCACGTTGACGACATTGTTCCCGACGAATCCGCCCTCCGGAGGAAAGAAGGTGTCATCCGAGCCGTGGAAGAACACGATCGGGACGGAGTCGCCGCCGCACGCGGGAACATACTCGGGGGCGATCAGGGTCGCCGCCACGCTCGCAGCGGCTGCGACGACCCCCTGCGCGGCGCACGCCAGGTAGTGCACGAAGAGCGCGCCGTTCGAGATGCCGATGACGTAGACGCGACGGCGGTCGATCCCGGCATCCGCGGCCAGCTGCCCCACCAGATCCGACACGAACCCCAGATCGTCGATCTCTTCCACGACCGCGTCCGAGCCGCACTGCAGGCACTCGGTGTTCCAGTCCCCGAGAGCTGCGGCGGGATACGCGACGACGACGCCGGACTGGTCGGCGATCGCATCGAGGCCGCTGACGTCCCGCAGGTTGACGGGGTTGCTCTGCGCTCCATGGAACGCCAGGACGAGCGGCAGCTCGGAATCGGCGGTCCAGCCGGGCGGGACGTGAAGCACGTAGGAGCGCTCGAGCCCGCCGGAGTGGATCGTCCGCGTGAAGTCGCCCGGGCCCGGAATCGGATCCGGAGTCGGCGCGGTGGGGCCGCCGGAACCGGAGTCGCATCCGAGGAGGAGCGCAGTGGCCAGGACGAAGGACAGCTCGCTGAAGCGGCGGGTTTCTCGCCCCGCGGCGGAGGAGTCGGCGCTCGCCGTCATCGTAGTGGAAACAACCGGCGCGGCTCCGGGGGTTTAGCGGCCCTGCGGCTTGTGCGCCTCGCCGAGCGCGACGTAGACTCCGCGAAGATGGCCCACGGGCACTGGCACTCCGGCTCTCACGCGCACGCCCCCCCTCCCATGCACTCGCATTCCGGCTCCGGCATCGATCGCAGCCACGACCGGCGTCGACTCGGGATCGTGCTGGGGCTGACGTGCGCGTACGTGGTAGCCGAAGTCGTGGGCGGGCTCTGGACGGGGAGCCTGGCGCTGCTCGCCGACGCCGGCCACATGCTGACCGATGCCGCCTCGCTCCTCCTCGCCCTGGGTGCGCTCTGGATGGCCGGTCGTCCCGCCACCACCCGACACACCTGGGCGCTGGCGCGCGTGGAGATCCTCGCGGCGCTCATCAACGGGCTCTTCCTGTGGGTCGTCGTGGTGTGGCTGGTATGGGAGGCGGTCGAGCGGTTCGGCGATCCGGGCGAGGTCCTGGCCATTCCCATGATGGGAATCGCCGCCGGCGGCCTGATCGTGAACGGCATCTCCCTCGCGGTTCTGCGGCACGACCATCGCGGCGAGCGCAGCCTGAACGTCCACGGCGCCTGGCTCCACGTGGTCGGCGATCTGCTGGGTTCGCTCGGCGCGCTGGCTGCGGGAGCCGTCATCTGGCTCACGGGGTGGGTGGGCGCCGACCTCGTGGCAACGCTCGCGATCGGGGCCTTGATCGTCATCTCCTCCTGGCGGCTCGTCCACGAGGCGGTGCACGTCCTGATGGAGGGCGCGCCCAGCCACCTCGACGTGGACGACCTGATCCGCAGCCTGAACGAGATCGAAGGAGTCGCGGGATTCCACGACCTCCACGTGTGGACCATCACATCGGGATATCCGGCGCTCGCCGTGCACGTCACCTGCGCCGACGGCGAGTCCCGCGAGATGCTCCTGGCGCGGGTCAACCGGGTCTTGCGGGAGCGGTACGGCATCGAGCACACGACGATCCAGATCGAGCGCGCGATCCCACCGGAGCGCGACGAGCCGATGACCCGCCCCGTCCAGCGCATCGAGTGATCTCACCCGAGCGCCACCGGCGCGCGCGACGCGCGACGCTGACGGGAATCGCAGGCAACACGATCCTGTTCGTGGTCAAGGCGACGATCGGCGTGGCCAGCGGCTCGATCGCGCTCCTGTCCGACGCGTTCAACTCTCTCGTCGACGTGATGGCGTCGATCGCGATCTGGTACTCCGTCCACGTCGCTGAACGCGAGCCCGACGCGGATCATCCGTTCGGTCATCAGCGGGCGGAGACGATTGCCGCGCTGGCGGTGGCGATCTTCACGGCGATCCTGGGATTCGAGATCGGGCGCTCGGCCGTGGAGCGGCTGATCGGCGGGCCCCGCCCGATCGAGCTCGCGGGCTGGGCGATCGGCGCGCTGGTCTTCTCGATGGCCGGGAACCTCGCGCTCGCCCGATACTTGCGCCGTCGCGGCGAAGAGCTCGAGAGCCCCGCCATCCTCGCCAACGCGGTCGAGTGCGAGAACGACATCTGGACGTCGCTCGCCGCGCTGATCGGGCTCGCCGCCGCGGTGGCCGGCGCCGAGATCCTCGACCCGCTGGCCGGCATCCTGGTCGGAATCTGGATCGTGTGGGGCGGCTACCGATTCGGCCGGAAGAACATCGACTACCTGATGGGGAAGAGCCCGGGCCAGGAGCTGGTCGACCGGATCCGCTCGCTGGCGCTGGGGATCGCAGGCGTGCGCGGGGTTCACGACGTGCGCGCGCACTATGTCGGCCACCGCATTCATGCCGAGGTACACGTGGAGGTCGATCAGGAGCTGCCGACCAGGCGCTCCCACGACGTGGGCGGGAGCGTCCGCGCGGCGATCGAGCGCCTGCCCGGCGTGGATCGTGCATTCATCCACGTCGATCCGGTGCTGGGCTCGACGCTTGCCCTGGAGACGCTGGCCCGAATCGAGCGGGCGGCGAGCGACGCGTACTCCGCCTATGCCCGGCAGCATGCGGCGCGTCCACAGCTCGCCGCGCTCTGGACCGCGCTGGCGGCCGCGGCGCAAGCCCGCGCGGACCGGCTCGACGTCGTGCGGCGTCTCAAGGCCGCGGGCTGGCATTTCGCCGACGACGAGGTGGCCGAGGAGCGGATCGAGCGGCGCTGGGAGCGGATCCGGAAGGCCGCCGAGGCGGCGGGGGACGGGGTCCCTTCGATCGAAGGAGCGCTCGATCTGGCGCTCGAGCTGGAGGGTCGCGAGGCCCGGACCGATTTCGCCCGGGCGACGACGCCGCGCGATCCGACGGTCCGGGGTTCGCTCGAGGGGTCTTCGCCGCCGCCCCCCGGGACGACCGCGATGCTCGAGCGTGTCCGCGCCGCCCTCGATTCCCTGGAGGACGGAGCCGGCGCGGAGCGGCTCGACCGGCTCGCCCGGGAGCTGGCGGGAGGGGATGCAGGGCCCGAGGGTTGACGGGGAAGCGGGTCCGGGGAGATATTTAGCCGAGACTAATTATGTCCACCGAACCCCAGATCCAGACCCCTGCCCCGGGAGAGCCCGCGCCCACCCCCGAGACCCGCCCCGGAGGCGTCAGCCGACGGGCGATCCTCCGCGGGGGCGCCGCGCTCGGCGCGGCCGCCCTGGGCGGCGCCGCCCTGGGGATTGGCGGGCAGGCCTCCCAGACCCTGAAGCCCCGGGTCGAGGTGCCGCACATCCACGGCGCGGGCGGCTCGGGCCCGGTCCGGGACATCCAGCCCGGCGGCTTCGACCCGACGGCCTTCGCGACGCGGTTCGACGAGGGGATCGTCTCCCGGCTCCCGGACGGCCGGACGCTGCGGCAGTACCACTTCGTGGCCGTGGACCGCGAGATCGAGGTCGCTCCCGGCGTATGGTTCCCCGCCTGGACGTACAACGGCTCGGTCCCGGGGCCCACGATCCGGTGCGCCGAGGGCGACCGCCTTCGCGTGCGCTTCCAGAACGCCGGCAGCCACCCCCACACGATTCACTTCCACGGCTTCCATCCCGCGGACATGGACGGGGTGTTCGAGGTCGTCGACCCGGGGCAGACGTTCGTCTACGAATTCGATGCCGAGCCGTTCGGCCTTCACCTCTACCACTGTCACACGACTCCGCTGAAGCGGCACATCCACAAGGGCCTCTACGGGGCGTTCATCGTGGACCCTCCCGGAGGCCGGCCGCCGGCGCGCGAGTACGTGATGGTGATGAACGGATTCGACACCGATTTCGATGCCGAGAACGAGTTCTACGCGGTGAACACGGTGGCCTTCCACTACATGCGCCACCCTCTGCCCGCCGTGGTGGGGGAGAAGGTCCGGCTCTACGTCGTCAACGCGCTCGAGTTCGACCTCATCAACTCGCTGCACATCCACGGGAACTTCTTCGATCTCTATCGCACCGGCACCCGGCTCGAGCCCGACGAGTTCACCGACACCGTCATGTTCTGTCAGGGAGAACGGCACATCCTGGAGCTCGAGTTCCGGCATCCCGGGAGATTCATGTTCCACGCGCACCAGAGCGAGTTCGCGGAGCTCGGGTGGATGGGGTTCTTCGATGTCGCCGCGGGGTAGCCGCGCCGGAATCGCAGCCGGCGTGATCGTCGTGGCGGCGCTGGTGGGGCTGCTCGCGTTCCTGCTCGCGCGCGGAGTGGGCCTCGAGCGCAGCGCGCCTCCGCTCGAGGAGCTCACGATCGAGAGGGTCGAGCTGCCGGCCCCCAACATGGTGCGGCTGCACGTCGTCAACGGGGGCGTCGATCCCGTCACGATCCACCAGGCTCTGATCGACGACGCCGTGTGGTCGTTCACGATCGAGCCCGATCCCACGATCGGGCGCCTGCGCGGAGCGACCGTCGACATACCGTACCCGTGGGTCGAAGGGGAGCCGCTCCACATCGAGCTGATCTCGCGCAACGGGATCGCGTTCCCCGCCGAGGTCGAGGTCGCGACGGAGTCCCCGCAGGCCAACCTCGGCTGGCTGATGCGCCTCGCGCTGCTCGGACTCTATGTGGGTGTCGTCCCGGTGGCGCTCGGCCTGGCGACCTATCCGCTCCTCCGCCAGCTGGGGCGCCGGGGGATCGACTTCCTGCTCGCGCTGACCGTGGGGCTGCTCGTGTTCCTCGCCGTGGACACGTTGAGCGAGGCGCTCGAGCTCGCGGCGGACGCGCCGGGGGGATTCCACGCCACGGTGCTCGTCTGGATGGTCGCGCTCGCGACCGTGGTCGGCCTGCTGGCGCTGACGGCACGCCGTCGCCGTGGCGGAGAACTGGGACCGCTCGCGCTCGCGTTCTTCATCGCGCTCGGCATCGGGCTCCACAACATGGGCGAGGGGCTGGCCATCGGCTCCGCGCTGGCGACCGGCGCCATCGGTCTGGGCACGTTCCTCGTCGTCGGCTTCACGCTCCACAACATCACCGAGGGGATCGGGATCGCCGCGCCGCTCCTCCGCGCCGAGCCGCGACTGCGCCATTTCGTCGGATATGCGCTGCTCGCGGGCGGACCGGCGATCCTGGGTTGCTGGATCGGTGGCATGGTGTTCGATCCCTTCTGGGCCGCCGTCTTCCTCGCGGTCGGTGCCGGGGCGATCGCCCAGGTGGTGATCGAAGTCGGCCGCCTGCTCGTGACGCGCCGCGAGGGATCCGCCGCCGATCCCTGGCGGGGGGAGGTGCTGGCCGGAGCCGCGGCGGGAGTGGTGTTGATGTACGCGACGGCCCTGCTGGTGCCCGCATAGCTCGGGCTCCTGAGAAGATGCGCGATCTGCTCCGTTCTGCTCCTCATGAGTTCCCTGCCCGCTCCTGATGCTGCCCGCGTGACGCGCACGCTTGCGGGTCGAACGGTCGTGGTGACGGGCGCGAGCCGGGGAATCGGGCGCGCGATCGCGCTGCGCGCGGCGCGGGACGGGGCCTGCGTGGCGATCCTCGCCAAGACCTCCGCCCCGCATCCCACGCTTCCGGGGACGATCCATTCGGTGGCGGAGGAGGTGGAGGCGTCCGGCGGGCGGGCCCTCGCGCAAGCAGTGGACGTCCGGGACGCTGCGGCCATCGAGTCCGCCGTGGCTCGGGTCGTGGAGGCCTTCGGCGGAATCGACGTCCTGGTGAACAACGCCGGCGCGATACGCCTGACAGGGAGCCTCGACACGCCGATGGCGCGCTTCGATCTCCTGTGGTCGGTCAACGCACGCGCGACGTTCGCGTGCTCGCGTGCGTGCCTCCCGCACTTGCTGCGCTCACGGAATCCACACGTCCTCGCGCTCTGCCCGCCGCTGAACCTGGATCCGCGGTGGCTGGCTCCCCATCCGCCCTACACGCTGTCGAAGTACGGGATGAGCCTGCTGGTCCTGGGACTGGCGGCCGAGTTCGCGGAGCAGGGAGTGGCGTTCAACGGACTGTGGCCGCGCAC
>DASSBK010000150.1:0-4965 GCA_035698825.1 Gemmatimonadota bacterium | reverse complement strand
AATCGTGGCCAGGGAAGGAGTGGCGGCGCCGGCTTTCATCGGGTCGGAAGCTTAATGCTGGGTATGGGTGCGGGCAACGAGCGCGGCTGCCCATTCGTCGGGCACGGTGGGCGTTCCGAGGCGGCTCCTGTGGCCCGGCGTGCCGTGGAAGTCCGAGCCTCCCGTCGGCAGCAGATCGAGGTCGCGCGCGAGCGCTTCGTAATGGCGGGTGCGCGCGGCGGAGTGCTCGGTGTGACGGACCTCCAGGGCCTGCAGTCCGGATTCCACCAGCACCGGGATCAGATCGTCGCGGCGAAAGGTCCCGGGATGCGCTAGCGAAGCGATGCCGCCCGCCTGCTTGATCAGCTCGAAGGCGTCGCGCGGCGAAAGCGCTTGCTTCGGAACGAATGCCGGCGCATGCCTGCCCAACCAGCGCCGGAAGGCTTCGTCGAGCGAGGCCACATGCCCGCGCGCCACGAGCGCGCGCGCGACGTGGGGGCGCGCGATCGTCCCCGATCCGCTCGCCGCCTGGACGTCCGCGAACTCGATCTCCACTCCGAGCTCCACCAACCTGGCGACGATCTCCCGCGCGCGCGCCTCGCGCTTGCCGGCGAGATCGGTCAGCGCGGCGTTCAGCGCGGGGTTCTGCGCGTCGATGCCATAGGCGAGAATGTGCGCCTCCCGATCCGCCACGTGCACCGTGAGCTCGGCGCCCGAGAGGATCTCGAGTCCCGGCGGGGCCGCACGCCGGGCCTCGGCCAGCGCATCGATGGCGTCGTGGTCGGTGATGGCGAGCAGCGACAGTCCGCGGGACGACGCCAGCCGCGTCAGCTCGGCAGGAGTCAGCGCCCCGTCCGAAACGGTGGTGTGGCAGTGGAGATCGACCGGCAAGTCAGAGCCCGAGGACTTCGAGGGCGGTATCGTACCTGCCGAAGGGTGGCATGACGTAGACTCCGCGCACGCCGCGGAGTCCGCGCACTCCCTCCAGCGCTTCGCGCGCGATCGCGATCCCTTCGGCGCGCGCCTGCTGTCCCTCCGCCGCGCGCATCCGCTCCCGCACCGGTTCCGGTATGCGCATGCCGGGAACTTCGTTGTGCAGGAACTCCGCGTTGCGATACGAGTGGAGCGGCAGGATTCCCACCAGGATCGGGACCTGGGGATCGCCGAGCTCGGCGAGGAACGACTCGAGCAGGAGCGGATCGTAGACGGGCTGCGTCATTGCGAACTCGGCGCCGGCCTCGAGCTTGCGCCGGAACCGCTCGATCTCGCGCTGGATGTCGATCGCGCCGGGATTGACCCCCACTCCGATGTGGAGCGACAGCGGGATGCCGGTCTCGCGGCCGGCGGCGTCGATGCCGCGCCCGAGCCCTGCCGCGACGCGCGTCAGGCCGATCGAATCGACGTCGAAGACCGCGGTGGGGATCGCGTACTCCCCCGCCTTGGGCGGATCGCCGGTGATGATCAGGACGTTCTTGACGTCCAGGGCGTGCGCCGACAGCAGATCGGCCTGCATGCCGTAGAGGTTCCGGTCGCGGCAGCAGTAATGGATGATCGTCTCCAAGCCCGGAACCGCATCCCGGATCGCCCGCGCGATCGCCAGCGGTGTGGGCCGTGGGGAGATGCGCGCGTACTCCGGGACGTTCACCGCGTCCACTCCCGCGGCGGCGAGCGCGCGCACCGATTCGACCAACTCGCCGAGAGCGGCGCTCTTCGGCGGGGTGAGCTCGACCGACGTGACGAACGCGCCGGGCTCCGACAGCCGCCGGGCGAGTGGAGTCCGCTCCTCCGGAGAGCGCGCCGATCGCCTCGGTGCCTCGGCGATCGATCCCGGCATCCCGGCACGGCTTCCATCCCGGTCCGGTGCGAAGCCCGCGACTTCGCGCTTCATCTGCCGCACGTGCTCGGGAGTCGTTCCGCAGCAGCCGCCGAGCAATCGGACCCCCGCCTTGACGAACCGGCGCGCGTACTTGCCGAAGTACTCGGCGCTCGCCATGTAGAGGAGCCGACCCTCAACCGACTGCGGCAACCCGGCGTTGGGCATGGCGGCCAGCAGGACGTCGGACCGCGTCATCCGCGCGACCACGTCCAGCATCGGCTTCGGACCGACCGAGCAGTTGGCGCCGATCACGTCCGCGCCCGCGGCGGCCAGACGCTCGACGACGATCTCGGGCGTCTCACCGCCCTGCGTCTCGCCCTCTTCGTTGAAGGTCATCATGGCGATGACGGGCACGCCGGAGTCGAGCCGGCGGATGGCGGCCAGGGCGGCCTCCATCTCGACGAGCCAGGGGATCGTCTCGACGACGAAGACGTCGACCCCCGCTTCGAGCAACGCCTCGGCCTGCTCCCCGAAGATCCGCTCCAGGTCCCCGGCCGAGAACTGCCCGGCGACCTGGCCCGCGACGCCGACCGGCCCCATCGATCCGCCCACCCACGCCTCGTCCCCGGCCGCCTCGCGGGCGAGGCGCACGGCGGCGGCATTGATCTCGCGCACCTGGTCCTCCATCCCGTGGCCGGCCAGGCGCGAGCGATTGGCGCCAAACGTGTTGGTCTCGAGCAGCTCGGCGCCGGCGCTCCGGTATTGCCGGTGCACCTCGGCGACGAGCTGGGGCTGGGTGAGGCACAGGGCGTCGAACGACTGGTTGATGAAGACGCCGCGCTCATAGAGCGCGGTGCCCATCGCGCCATCGGCCACCACGACGGCCTCGTGGAGCCGATCGATGAGCAGGGCTCCGCGGCGCGCGGACGCTCGAATCGGCGTGATCACCGGAGCTTCAATCCCTGGGCAGGCTGCTGCCGACCTTGCTCAGGATGTCCGTGGCGACCTCGTTCTGGGGATCGACGAGCAGCATCTCCTCGGCCGCCCGCCGCGCCGACGATCGGCGGCCGCCCTCGACGTGCCAGCGCGCCTGCGACGAGAGCGCTTCCAGGACGAGCGACGCCATGCCGAGCTGACGCGCGGCCTCCGTCCAGGCGCCGTAGTGTTCGTCCTTCGCCGCCCCGAGCCCGGCCAGCCGCCGATAGGCGTCGACCGCCTCCTCCCAGCGGCGCTGCGCGGTGAAGCCCTTGCCGGCCTCGGCCAGCTGCTCCGCGGCGCGTTGCGAATCTCCCTCGGCGACCGCGCGCTCGGCCAGCGAGACCATCTCCCTGTACCCGCCCTTGATCTCCTCGCGATCCACGGGTTCGGGCGCTGCACGGACCGGTTCGGCGGGACGCTCGTCGGAATAGCTGGTCCGCTCGATCTCCAATCCCAGCGGGATGGGCGGTGTCGAAGGCGTTTCCTGCCGCGCCAGCCGGACCAGCGGTTCCTCCGGTTCCTCCATGGCGGCCTCGACCGCCTTTCCCTCCTCAGGCTCGACCGCCTTACCCTCCTCGGGCTCGACCGGAGCGGGCGCCGATGGCCTCGGCGGGCGGTCGCCGTGCTCCGCGAGCCGATCGCCGATCCGTGCCACGCCTTCGGCGTCGCCCCTGGCCTCGTACTCGCGCCGCAGGGCCCGGTACTCCTGGACCGCGGCGTCCCGCTGCCCGTTCTCCGCATACAGCCGCGCAAGCCTCTCGCGCTGTAGCGGCTTGTCCAGCCCCAGGCCCACGACGTCGGCGAGGGCGGCGATGGCTTCCTTCGGCTGACCCGAGCGCTCCATCCGCTCCGCGTACGCCTCGAGCTCGCGGGAGGCATCGGCGCGCAGCCCCTTGGCCGCGTAGAACCTGCCGAGGAGCAGGGCGGCGTTGTCGTTCTCGGGAGCGTAGCGACGGATCTTCTTGCAGCAGGCGATCGCGTTGTCGTACATCCCCTCGCGGGCGTATGCCTCGGCCGACTGCCGGTAGTGATCCACCGCGGAGTGGATGTCGCCCTTGTCGAGATAGGCGTCCCCCAGACCGTTCAACGCGGAGGCCGGCTGGGCGATGCCCTGGACGTCCGCCTGCCGGAGCTCTTCCAGGTACCGCGCGATCGCGTCGTCGGGGTTCTCGTGCCGCGCCGATGCGTGCTTTTCCTTCTTGAACCAGCTCAGTCCGTCCACTCCTTTGTCGGGGGGTGCGTCAAGATAGGAGCGCCGTTCGGCTCCGGCTAGATCGCGTTTCCGTTCTCCACAGCGGGCGTCCCTCGCGCGCGACGAGCACGGCGCGCGGCACTCCGTAGTGATACGCCAGGTTGCGTACGTCCGGGGTCTCGAACACCGCGACGTCCCCCGGCGAGCCCGCGTCGAAGGATCCGAGCTCGGGCCGGCCGACCGCCAGCGCGCCTCCGCGCGTCACGGCGCGGACCGCTTCGGGGATCGTCAGGCCGAGATTGAGGCAGGCCAGCGGCACCATGAGCGGAAGGTTCTGGCTCATCGAGGAGCCGGGGTTGAAGTCGGTGGCGACCGCGAGCGTGGCGCCCGCGTCGGCGAGCGCCCGACCGGGGGCGTGCCGCCCGAGCTTCAAGAACAGGGAGGTGCCGGGCAGGAGCGTCGCGACGGTGGCGGATGCCGCCAGCGCGGCGATTCCCCGGTCGTCGATCGCCACGAGGTGGTCGGCGCTCGTGGCCCCGAGGCGAGCGGCCAGCCCGGCACCCCCGAGCGGAGTGAACTCCTCGGCGTGGATCTTGAGACCCAACCCCATCTCCCCCGCTCGCTCGAGGATCCGCTCGCTCTCCGCCAGCGTGAAGGCGCCCTCCTCGCAGAACACGTCGCAGAAGGCGGCCAGTTGCTCCTCCACCACGGCCGGCAGCATCTCGTCGATCACGAGCCGCACGTAGGACTCGCGGTCGGCCGCGCACTCCGCGGGGATCGCGTGGGCTCCGAGGAACGTCGGCACGAGCCTCGGCAGATCCTCTTCCTCCGACAGCCGGCGGATCGCGCGGAGCGTCTTGAGCTCGTCCTCGACCGTGAGCCCGTATCCCGACTTGACTTCGACTGTGGTGACGCCGAAGCGCGCGAACTCCGCGATCCGGGGACGCGAGAGCTCGACCAGCTCGTCCTCGCCGCGGGCGCGGAGGTCGCGGACGCTGAA
>DASSBK010000149.1:0-6735 GCA_035698825.1 Gemmatimonadota bacterium | reverse complement strand
AGCGAGCTCGATGGATAGTCGCCCTCCCAGAGGTCACCACCCGGCAGGAGGAAGAGACGCACCGCGTCGGCATCGGTCGGGAATTCCGCGAGCGAAATGTCCGGCAGGATGCGCAGCCCGCCCATGGTCGTGATCGGGTCTCGAGTGAAGCCCACCGTCCGCACCGGGACCTTCGCCCAGTGGCGGAGCCCGGCAACTGCGAAGCCCGGCTCCCAGTCGGCCATGCCGTCCGGAAGGAGCAGAAACACTGCGGCGTCAGACATAGGTCCCCGATCTCCCTTCCAAGGCCGATCGGGATATACCGCGATGGGTTTTAGGGGTCCAGCGAAGAACGTCCAGGCTTACGTGCCACGGCCCGCTCCCCCATCGTGCGGCAGGACGCTACTCTCCCCGATACCCAAACGACAGGAGGCGCCCGTGGCTACCGCACCCACATTCGAAACCCGCATCGATCTGTCCGCGGCCAAGCGGAAGAAGCTGATCGCGCTGCTGAATCAGCATCTCGCAGACACATTCGATCTTCATGGGCAGTGCAAGCAGGCGCACTGGAACGTCAAGGGCCCGCAGTTTCACCAGCTCCACGAGCTGTTCGACGATCTTGCCGGGCAAGCGGCGGAGTACGTCGATCTGATCGCCGAGCGGGCGACGGCGCTGGGAGGCACGGCGCTCGGCACGGTCCGGATGTCTGCCGGAGCGTCGCGTCTGAAGGAGTTCCCGCTCGAACCGGGCGGCAGCATGGAGCACGTCGAAGCCCTGGCGGATCGCTTCGCGGCGCTCGCGGCCACCACGCGCGCGGCGATCGACACATCCGAAGATCTCGGCGATATGGATACCGCGGACCTCTTCACCGAAGTCTCGCGCGGCCTCGACAAGAGCCTGTGGTTCCTGGAGGCGCATCTGCAGGCGTGACCGGTTGGACAGGAGGGAGGTCGCTTGATTCACCCATGACTCTCTATCTGCTCGACCTGATCGGAGTCGCGGTGTTCGCCGTCAGCGGAGCCATGGTCGCGGCGCGAAAAGAATTCGACCTGCTGGGGGTCGCTGTCATCGCCACCGTCACGGCCATCGGCGGGGGCACGATCCGCGACGTCCTGCTCGACCGCCACCCCGTCTTCTGGATCAGAGAGCCTGCGTACCTCCTGGTCATCCTCTCGGCCGCCGCGCTGACGCTCCTCTACGCGCGCTTTCGCAAGCCGCCCCGGATCTCGTTGCTCATCGCCGACGCCCTCGGGCTGGCGCTGTTCACGATCAGCGGCGCGCAGATCGCGGAAGAGCGGAACCTGTCGGGAATCATCGTGGTCGTCATGGGAACGATCACCGGGTCCGCGGGAGGGTTGCTGCGAGACGTCCTCAGCGCAGAGGTTCCGCTGGTGTTGCGCCAGGCGGACCTCTACGCAACCGCGGCGATCGTCGGCGCCACGGCCTACCTGATGTTGCAGGCAGCCGGCCTGGAACCCACGCACGCGGCGCTGCTGGGCATGGCCATGATCGTGGCGCTGCGCCTGGCTGCCATCCTGTGGAAGCTCCGGCTGCCGGTCTTTCGTATGCCGGAGTAAGAGAGAACCAAATGACGATCACAATCCTTTGAACCGCCAGATGCCCGCCGTATTCCGGTTGTCGTCCGAGTAGCCGCCCATGACGACGACGTCGCCCCCGGGGAGGAGCGCGCTCGCGGCGAACCGGTAGGCCGTGGGGAAGCGGTCGGGGACCTCGCGGAACGCCCAGCTCTCCAGATCCAGGAGCTCGGCGACCTCCGCTCCTGAGGTGACGAGCACGTCGCCGCTCGGCAGCAGGACGGACGTGCCGGCGATCTTGTACCGGCGGTTCGCCATCGAGGGCCCCGGCTCGAAGGTCGCAGTGCGAGGATCGTAGATCTCGGTGGTCTCGTAATGCAGGCGATCGGTATGGTCCGCCCCGCCGATGACCAGCACGCGGCCGTCCGCCAGCCGGAGGGCGTCGTGCTTGTGGCGCGGGATCCCCAGCGTGCCGGAAGGCTCGAATCGTCGGGTCTCCGGCGAGAAGATCTCCGCGCTCGCGTATACCTCCATGTTCTCGCGCCGTCCGCTGTGCCCGCCGATGATCAGCACGCGGCCATCTGCGAGCAGCGTCGCCGTGTGGCTCTCCCGCGGCACGCTCATCGAGCCGACCGCCTCGGAGCGGCCGGCCTCGGGGTCGTACAGCTCGGCGCTCTGGAGGAACGACCACCCGCGCCCGACACCACCCACGAACAGCACCCGGCCGTCCGGGAGGAGCGTCGCGGTGTGCCCGCTGCGTCCCTCGAGAAGGGAGCCGGCCGGCTGAAAGCGTCGCCTAGTCGGATCGAACACCTCGACCGAGCTCAGGTATTCCCCGCTGTAGCCGCCCGCAATGAGGACGCGACCGTCGGCGAGGGGCGTCGCCGTGTGACCGGCTCTGCGCTCGGCGAGGGAACCGAGTTCCTGAACGACGTTATCGGCAGGGTCGAAGAGCTCGACGCTGGCGAGGCCGCCTCCGCCGTGGTCCATCCCCCCGACGATCAGCACCTCTCCGGACGGAAGCACCGTCGCGGTGTGCGCGGCCCTGGCGACGTGCATCGTGGCGACCTGGGCGTCTCCGCCTTGTCCCGTCGTGGGCGACGCGGGCTGGCAGACCGTCAGAAGCATCACGAGCCCGCCGAGTCTGAGGAGCTGGATGGGTGTCATGCCCTCCTCCCGACGATTGGATGCCGCCCGGCGGAGCCGGGTTTGCAGCTACCCCGGGGCGTCCCTACCGCCGAACCGGCAACTCCACAAAGGTGCCGGCAAGCCACCGGATGCTCAAAGGCTCGCCGGCGTCCGCTACGGACTCGTCGCTCACCTCCCCGCCGGTCCCGTAGTTGATCTGCTGCCTTGAGTTCTTGACGATGCTCAGCACGATCACGATCCGGCTCCCCGCGCTCAACCGCCGACTCATCATCCGGATCGTGCCCTCGAAGTCCAGGCTCTCGGGTTCGCCCGGCGTCAGCAGCCGGCGCTCGTGGACGCTACCTGCGTGGCTCGCCCGGGCGGTATAGGGCGGCAGCTGGAAGTACTGCCCGTCCGCTGTCCACTCGTACGGCGTGATCGTGAAATCGAAGTCGCGCTTGTTCGTGACGAGCTCCAGGTGTCCGGACAGGAGTCCGTTCGCCTCCACTGCGTCCGATAACGGCGCACTGACCAGCGTGATCGCATTGGACGTGTCGATGGCTGCCGCGACGAGCCCGCCGAAGAACCCCGCGTCCGCGTCGGACCGGTCGGCCAGGTCGACGGTGAGAGGAATGAAGGAATCGCTCGAGGCTGGAACCGCGCTCAATGTGTACCGCGTGCCCACGCGGGCAGGATCGAAATACAACCGCATCCGGTCATTCGACATGGCGGCGATGCTCGACGCGGACCCCCACACGTTCGCGCCCATCACCTGGTAGTTCACCCTGTCGTTTAACAGCGGCGGCTTCGGACCGCCCTTGAGCGCGTAATCGAACCACTGGAACCGGAGATCTGCGACGATGTCGATCCGCGCCACCGGATCGATCTCGTAGCCGGCGAAGTACGTCGCCGTGTCGCCGAGGGCCGTGACGACGCCGCGCTGCGCCTGGAAATGGTCGTAGGGTCCGATCAGCAGATAGTGGTCGGCCTGCGGGTTGTGGCTGATGTGCTCCTGGAAGTAATAGACGGCGGCGCCGGGTCCTCCGAAGAAGTAGCCGGCGGTCTGGAGCACCGGGATGGTGATTCGCGCGTACTCTTCGCCTTGCGGGATCATCGCGCCCCAGTAGTCATCGATGGTCGGGTGCGCGATCCATTCGGCGAACACAGGATTCGGAGTCCCGTCGATCTCCTCGAGCTCCCGGTAGGGCCGGCCGCTTACGTACCACTCCCGAAACAGCCGATTCCAGCGTGCCCCGTCGTCGTACGTCGCGGCATCCAGCCAGCGGTTGTTGGCCGTGTAGAACGGCCATGGGTACACGAAGCTCTGGAAGACATTCCCTTCCATCGGGACGTCGATGCCCGGGGCTACCGGCGCGCCGACCATGATGGCTTTCAGCCCCGCTGGCATGTGCTTCGCCGCGGCCCACGCGGTGAAGCCCGAATAGCTGCCACCGTACATGCCGACCCGACCGTCGCTCCACGGTTGCGCGGCGATCCAGTCGATCAGCGCGGCCACATCGGCGCCGTCGTGCTCGTACGGCGCGATCGCATCGGGGCTGCACGCCTTCCCGCGCGTGAATCCCGTGACGCCCACGTATCCGTTGGCAGCACTGAGCAGCGCCTCCCGCATGGAAGCGATCGAGTCCGCGTAGATCGTGAACTGCAGGAGGGTGGGCAGTGGCTTTCGCTCCGCGCGCGGACGGACCACGATCGCACATACGGTCGCACCGTCGGGCGTCTCAACAGGGACGTTCGGCTCGATCACGTAGCGGCGCGCGTCGTCCTCGGCGACCAGATCCGCCGCGAGACCGGCGAACCCGCGGTACGACTCCACGGCCTGGTACACGTGCAGCAGCGTGAGGGCTTCTTCGAGCGAGACGGTCGTCTTGCCGGTCTGGTCCGGAGTCGCCCAGCGGAGGTCATTGGCCACGGTGCCGGGGCTCAGCAGGATCGTCCGGGCCGCCAGGGCGGCGGTTGGATCGTCGAGCTCGGCGAAGCGATCGCGAAACGCCTCGGCGAACGTTTCGGCGAACGGTCGCCCGCTGCTCGCCGCCAGGTTCCTGGCGCGGACGAAGATCTCGTACTGGACGTACCGGGCTCGCGTCTGCGGAGGGGGGTCACGACGCAGGCGGCGCAGCTCTGCGAGGCTCACCTCGGCTTCCGGATACTTGCCGGTGAGGATCTGCAGCCGAAACAGGTTGTCGAGAAAGCGGGTCCGATCCGCGTCCTCGTAGATTGCCAGTACCTCGGCCGCAAGCCGGGGCATGGATCTCGCGAGTGCCGCTGAGTCGGCGACTTCGGTGCTGGTCAACGGGAAGCTCTGCGCGGACACCTCGGGCGCGGCCAGCAGAACCGCGACGCACAACAGAGCGATTGCATGAATTGGGCCGATCATGGCATGCGCAACCCGAAGGTCAGGCGGATTCCGGCGGCTTGACCGTGTACTCGAGCCACACGATCCCACTGGGGAATACGCGGTGGCTCGTGAGCGTGAGATTCTTCAGCTCGGCGGGGCTCGCCAGGAACGGCACGCCGCCGCCGACCAGGACCGGGACGATCGCGGGCTCGACGGTGTCGACGAGATTCAGATCGAGCAGGCTCCGGAGCAGCTCGCCTCCCCCGAAGAGCCAGATGTCCTTCCCCGGTCGCTCCTTGAGCTCGCGCACGCGCTCCTCGAGACCGTCCGAGATGATCGTGACGCCGGGATGATCCTCGGGCCGGAGCGTCCGGGAGACGACGACCACCTCCGCGTCCCCGAACCCCGGTGCGGAATTCGTGAGCGTAAGCTCGAACGTCTTGCGTCCCATGAGGAAGGTGTCGAACTGCGCGAAGAGCGCGGCGAAGTCGATCGTCGGCTCGTCGACGATCCAGTCCGCGCCGCCCTTTTCGTCGGCGATGTAGCCGTCGAGGCTGCACGCCACCTGATAGCGGATCCGGCGTCCGGTCTTCGGGGGGGAGTCCTGCTCTGCTTTCTTCCTGGCGGTCATCGGCGCTCCACGCGCGCGACGTGTGTTCCGAAGAAGGCCGGCCGCGAGGCCGACGCGCGTAGCGGCGCGCGGCCTCGAGGCCAGCCGCGGTCGGGACCCTCCCGACCGGTCGCTGCTACATCCCCTGCGCTTCCGCCTCTGCCGCGCCGCACGCGAAGGCGCTGGCCATGAAGGCGCCCACCTCTTCGGCCCCCTCCATCCCCATCTCTTCCTGGAGCTCCGCCGCGCGGGCCTCGTCGCCCCGCATGCCGGCCAGCACGTAGTCCTTCTGTTCGTCGTTCAGGTTCTCGTCGGCGGCGTCGGCCATGCAATCGCAGAACTCCTCGGACCCTTCGCCTGAATTGTTGCACGCCTCGACGAACTCCCCGTGGAACCCGCCGGAACCGCACCCGGCCAGGACGAGCAGAGCCACCACGAATCTCGAGCTGCTCACGAAAGAACCTCCACGCTGAGGGGGACGGAGCGCGGCCGGCTGCACCGCGGTTGGGGTAGCGCCATTCTATGCGAAATGGACAGACCTGGACACCCCTGAACCTATGTGCGAGCCCCCCGCGCGACGATGAGACCCCAGAGGAGGACGATGACGATCGCCACGTGGTATGCCACGTCCGGAACGGTGCGGGGCCCGACCCCGACCGCGATCGTGAAGAGGCCGACGCAGGTGGCGAGGAGCGCGAACCCCTGGCCCACGAGTCCGGCCGCCCGCGTCCGGGCGGGCTTGAGCCAGCTGAACAGGAGCGCGGCCACCAGCACGATCGCGATCACCGTCTCCGCGACGTGCGCCTCGAAGTGCTCGTACCCGTCGACGAGAAGTCCCGCGTGGATGAGCGAGGCGACGATGTAGGTCGCCGCCTCGAAGAGCAGAAACGCCCGGATGGTTCCCCGACTATCCATCTTCCCACCTCCCTGTCCGCAATCTAGTCCTGAATCGGTTCGACACTACGCTCCCGTCTCCTCCGCGCCCCCGCGCCAGCGCCCCCACGCCGCCACCGCGAGCGCGACCGCGATCAGGACCGCCGAGACGATCATCGTGTCGTGGAGGCCCGCGACCTGCGCGCGCTGCGGCGCCGCGCTCGGCTCGCCGCGCGTGCCGGCATGGGAGGCGA
>DASSBK010000148.1:0-5357 GCA_035698825.1 Gemmatimonadota bacterium | reverse complement strand
AAGATCTCGTCTCCCACGAACACGTAGTCCTTCCAGCGCCACGCCGTGTGGGTGTTCCCCTCCGGATAGTAGATGCGCGAGACGAAGACGGGCTCGGTCGGCGTCCCGCCCTTGCCCGCGCCTCCCACATCGAGGATCACGAGACCGTCGTCCCAGTACGAGAGGTACGCGATCCCGTCCTTGACGAAGATGTCGTGAAGCACGCGGTTCGGATTCTCGATCCCCCACCGGCCGACTTCGCGGGGATTGGCGCGGTCGGAGACGTCGATGATCCGCATGTCCCCGGTGCCGTCGTGGGTCAGGTAGACGAGCTCGCCGACGATCCACGTGGTGTGGACGCCGCCCGGCACGGTCTCGGTGTATTCGCTCGCGATCGTGGGATGCAGCGGATCGGTGATGTCGAGGACGACGATTCCGTTGACCCGATTCGAGGCCCCCTCGCGCGTCATGATCGCGAAACCTTCCTCGGGGTTCGCCATGACGTCGTTGATGCGCCGCGCGTCCACCTGGATCGAATCGGTCAGGACGGGGTTCGCGGGATCGGAGATGTCGAAGACCCGGAGCTTGTCATCCATGAAGGTCCCGAGGTACGCGACGTCGCCCCACACCCACAGGTCGGCGGTGTGGGCGGTGGCGACCCCGCCGTGTCCGACCAGCTCGAACTGCATTTCGTGCTCGCGTGGCTCGACGTGGATCGGGACCTCGACGCTCGCGCCGCCCAGCTCCGCGGTGACGAGGTAATCGCCGGGCTCCTCGGCGACGAAGGCGCCGTCTGCGAACACGCGCCCCGCGGGACCGGCGACGCCGTAGCGCGGGAAGGCCCCGGCGGGTAACGGCCCGCCCCCGAGCGTGGGTGCGAGGCGATGGACGTCACCGGCGCGGATCGCTCGCTCCGGCGCGGCGAGGGCGAGATCCCCCGAGGGGGCGTCCGTGACGGCGATCTCCGCCGTCGCGGTGGCTTCCCCCGCGCGGGCGGTCAGCGTGGTCGCGCCGGGCCGGCGCGCCGCGAGATACCCGCCGACCACCTCGGCTACCGAGGGGTCGCTCGACGACCACCGGATGTCCGCCGTGAACGCGCGTCGACCGTCGGCGTCGAAGGCGCGTGCCTCGAGCGGAAGCCAGGACGTGGCGGGGACGGAGGTCGCGGCCAGCGCCAGCTCGATCTCGGCTGCCGGGAGCGGGCGCACGGAAACCGGCACGGTCGCGCTGGCGCCCCCGCCGTTCGCGATGATCACGCGCTCGCCGATCGCCAGGCCGACGAACGCGCCGGTCGAGTCGATGCGCCCGACCTCGTACGACGTCAACCACTGGATCGGAGCCTCGACCCGGTTCCCCGCGGCATCGTACGCGACCGCGGAGAGGCGCACGGTGTCCCCGATCGCCACGTCGACGCTCGCCGGCGTGATCTCGATGCGGGAGACCGCGGGACCATCCTGGGCGAAGGCGGGAGCCGCAGCGGCCATGGACAGGGCGAGAAAGGAGCGGAACGCGCGTGCCATGGATCGACCTCCGGGGAGTCAGCGGGAACGGTGCCGAGGGACTCCCCGGAATGCTAGGCGCGCCGATCGTCCTCTGCCAGATCCTCGAACGTCACTGTCTCGCGGCCGTTTCCCGTCCGATCGTGCTCGAGGTGCGATTGGAAACGCATCACGTCCTCGTCCATCGCGGCCTGGGGATCGGCGCCGAGGAGGCCGCCGCGGCGGCCGCCGCCCAGCCCCGTCAGCCCTCGCGCCGAGCGGTTGGCGATGCTGCGCGCCATGAGGCCCGTGCCGATGGCGGTCGCGGCCATGCCGAGACGGCCGCGGCGCTTCAGTCCGAGGAGGAGCAGCGTGCCCCCGACGCCCCCGGCCGCGATGCGCGCAGCCGGCGACCAGCGCCGTTGCAGGAGCTCGGGAGTCTCGCCCGACCGATGGGGGCCGCCCTGGAGCTCCGGAACCGAACCCGGATCGCCGTGGAGCTCGAGCCGGTCCTCGACCTCCTCCACCCCGCGCACCGACTCGACCGCCCGGATCAGGCGGTCCGCCTCGTCCGCCAGCACGGGACCGCTAAGGGTGACGCGGCCGGCCACCGCGGAGACCTCGATCGCGGACGGGCGCGAGACGTACCGGCCCATCTTCGAGCGCACCCGCTCGGCCAGCACGTCGTCCTCGACCGGCCCGGCGGGAAAGAGGTTCCTCGTCTTCGCGGCCATGCCGCGCGCACGGTTGCCGAAGTCGCGTCCGGACTTCTTGAGGAAACGCTCCGAGTCCGAGGCGCGCGCCGAGATGCCGTCGCGCAGGATGGCGCGGCGCCTGCGACCCCGCTCGGGATCCAGCAGGTACATCACGCTCGCGCCGAGCCCCACGCCGCCGATCACGCCCGTTCTGGTATTCATGACGTCCTCCCTCCATGTCCTCGATGACGGAAAATCTTTCCCAGTGTATCGCGGTCTTCCGGGACGGGTCCGTCGGATTGGTTACAGGAGGTGGAGCGAGGGAGGTCGGGGGAGGGGACCTACCGCCCGCGGATCTGGCGCAGCACGTAGGGCAGGATGCCGCCGTGGCGGTAGTACTCCAGCTCGACGGGCGTGTCGATCCTCGCGATGGCGCGGAAGGACTTCTCCGAACCATCGGCCGCGCGGGCCACGATCTCGACGGTGGACCCGAGGTCGAGCCCGTCGGCGATCCCGCGGACCGCGTACGTCTCCTCGCCCGTGAGTCCGAGCGACTCCCGGCTATCGCCGGGCTCGAACTGGAGCGGCAGAACGCCCATCCCGATCAGGTTGGAGCGGTGGATGCGCTCGTAGCTCTCGGCCACGACCGCGCGGACGCCCAGCATGACGGTGCCCTTGGCGGCCCAGTCGCGCGAGGAGCCCGAGCCGTATTCCTTCCCCGTGATCACGAGCAACGGCACGCCTTCGTCGGCGTATTTCATCGCCGCGTCGTAGATCGACATCGTTTCCCCGTCCGGAAGGTGGCGGGTGAAGCCGCCCTCGGTGCCCGGAGCGAGCAGGTTACGCAACCGGATGTTCGCGAACGTGCCTCGCACCATGATCTCGTGGTTGCCCCGGCGCGATCCGTAGGAGTTGAAGTCCCGCGGTTCGACGCCGTGCTCGATCAGATATCTCCCCGCCGGGGAGTCCTTCTTGATCGAGCCGGCGGGCGAGATGTGATCGGTGGTCACCGAGTCTCCGAGCATGGCCAGCACGCGCGCCTCCTCGATGTCCGTCATGGCCGGGGGATCGACGAGAACGCAGGTCAGGAATGTCGGCCTCCGGATGTAGGTCGAGTCGGCGGGCCAGTCGAAGCGGTCGCCTTCGGGGATGGAGAGGGCGTGCCAGCGCTCGTCCCCGTCGTAGATCCCCGCGTACTTCGAGGTGAACTGCTCGGTCTTGACCGCCTTCCGAATCGTGTCGCGCACCTCCTCCAGCGACGGCCAGATGTCCTTGAGGTAGACGTCCTCGCCGTCCTTCCCCTGGCCCAGCGGCTCGTCCAGGAGATCGATGTCCATCCGCCCCGCCAGCGCGTACGCCACGACAAGCGGAGGCGAGGCGAGGTAGTTGGCGCGCGTGTCGGGGTTGATGCGGCCCTCGAAGTTCCGGTTCCCCGACAGCACCGAGCACGCCACCAGGTCGTGCTCCTCGATGGTGCGCGATATCTCGGGCCGAAGTGGGCCGCTATTCCCGATGCAGGTCGTGCAGCCGTAGCCGACCAGGTGGAACCCGAGCGCCTCGAGGTCGTCCATGAGACCCGCTTCCTCGAGGTACTCGGTGACGACCATCGAGCCCGGCGCGAGGCTCGTCTTGACCCACGGCTTCGCGGTCAGCCCCCGCGCGACGGCGTTCCGGGCGAGGAGCCCGGCGCCGACCATGACCGAAGGGTTGGAGGTGTTGGTGCAGCTCGTGATGGCGGCGATGACGACCGATCCGTGCCGCAGGGTGAAATCGATCGGCTCGCCGTCCGGGGTCTCGGACTCGAGATGCACCTCGACGCACGGCGGCGGCGGGGCCGTGACGACCGACCCGGTGGGGGGGCCGCCCTCGGCCTCCCAGCGATGGACCGCCTTGGCGCTCGCCCGGAGATCCGGTCCCGGCCTTCCGAACGTCTCGACGAGGTCGCCCTCGAACGTCTCCCTGGCTTCGGTCAGCGGAATCCGGCGCTGCGGGAGCTTGGGGCCCGCGATGCTCGGCTCGACCGAAGCCAGATCCAGCTCCAGCGAGTCCGAGTACTCGGCGTCCGGGTAGTCCGGCGTGTGGAACAGGCCCTGCGCCTTCATGTACGCCTCGACCAGCTCCACCCGCGCCGCGTCGCGTCCCGTGAACCGTAGATACGCGAGCGTCTCGGCATCGACGGGAAAGATCGCGCACGTGGCGCCGTACTCGGGCGACATGTTCCCGATCGTGGCCCGGTCGGCGAGCGAGAGGCTCGCGATGCCGGGCCCGTAGAACTCCACGAACTTCGCCACCACGCCCTTCGCGCGGAGCATCTCGGTGACCCTCAGTACCAGGTCGGTGGCGGTGGCCCCTTCGGGCAGCGACCCGTGGAGCCGGAAGCCGACGACGTGAGGGATCAGCATCGAGATCGGCTGTCCCAGCATGGCGGCCTCGGCCTCGATCCCGCCGACGCCCCAGCCCAGGACTCCCAGGCCGTTGACCATCGTCGTGTGGCTGTCGGTGCCGACCAGCGTGTCCGGGTAGGCGACGCCGCCTTCGAGTCCGAACACGACGCGCGCCAGGTACTCGAGGTTCACCTGATGGACGATGCCCGTGTCGGGGGGAACGACCTTGAAGTCGTCGAACGCAGTCTGACCCCAGCGCAGGAAGGCATACCGCTCGCGGTTCCGCTCGTACTCGCGCTCCGCGTTGATGAGGAACGCCGCCTCGCGTCCGTAGGCGTCGACCTGCACGCTGTGATCGATGACGAGCTCGGCGGGGATGAGCGGGTTGATCTTCGAGGGGTCGCCCCCCATCTCCCCCATGGCGTCGCGCATCGCGGCGAGGTCGACGAGGGCGGGGACCCCGGTGAAGTCCTGGAGGAGTACGCGAGCCGGACGAAACGCGATCTCGTGGGAGGGCTCCGCCCCGGGGTCCCAGCCCGCCAGCGCCTCGACGTCGGCGGGCTCGACCGCGATCCCGTCCTCGTTCCGGAGCAGGTTCTCGAGCAGGATCCGGAGCGACCACGGCAGCCGCTCCACATCGAACCCCCGCTCGGCGAAGCGGGCGAGGCTCCAGAAGCCGATTTCCCTACCGCCGATCCGGATCGTATCCTTGACTTCGAAGCTGTCGCGGCTCATGCGTTCATCCTTCCTCCCGTGGCGCGTCCGATTCCCCGAGCACAAGATACAGGACAGGATGGGTAGAGTCGCGTGGCTTGCGCTGA
>DASSBK010000147.1:0-7306 GCA_035698825.1 Gemmatimonadota bacterium | reverse complement strand
AACGGATACCTGTTCGGGTCGGGTCTCTGGATCGGCGGGATCGGCGACGTGGATGCCAACAGCACGCCGGACACGATCACGACGATCGGGTACAACCCGCAGGACACGAACGAGAACGAGTGGATCGAGGGGGCCGTCGGCCAGAACCCCAACGACCCGCGCTTCCGCGTCCTCGACTCGACCGAGCCGTCCGACCAGGAGCTCTTTCCCGCCACGCCCGTCGCGCAGCAGGAGCTGTTCACGGTGTACGACGATCGGTTCAGCGTGGGGTCGATCTCGGATCCCTCGATCCCGCTCGGCGTCGAGGTCCGTCAGCGATCGTTCGCCTTCACCGAGTCGGGACTCGACACGGCCGTCCTCTTCCAGTGGGACATCCTGAACATATCGGACCAGATCCGGCCCTCCGGATACACCATCCAGGACATGTGGACCGGCATCGCGGTGGATCCGGACATCGGGGAGCCCACCGACGACACCGCGGCGCCGCTCGAGATCGATGGCGCGCCGGTGCTCCTCATCTGGGATACGGATTTCCTCGAAACGGGGTTCACCGGGCGTCCGGGCTTCCTCGCCCTCGTGCCGCTCGACAACCCCGGCAGCGAGGTGAACATGACGCAGATGAGCGACGGCACCCGGCCCGGGGTCCAGCCGGTTCCGCAGACCGACCGGTCGCAGTACGAGGCGCTGTCGGGGCTTCGGGAGCCCACGTTCGCGTCGCCGTTCTTCGATTTGCGCGGGTTGATCGGCGTCGGCTCGATCGACCTCGCCGAGGGCGCTGTCGCGCGCGCGGCCATGGCGTTCGTGTGGGCGGAGGCGGTGGGCGATGTCCCCGAGGTGCTCCTGCCCTCGAGTCCTGAGCTGGCCGCGGACGCGCCCTTCCTCGTCGATCTGGTCGCCGCGGTGCGCGCCGTCCGCGAGGCGTACGACGAGCGGCTCGCCGATCTTCCTGCGCTCCTCGACTTCCCGACGGAGCCCCAGGAGCCCGGACCCGGGGACCGGAACGTGGTGCTCCAGAACTATCCCAATCCGTTCACCGACGAGACGACGGTCGAGTACTCGATCGCCGAGGAGGGCAACGTGACGCTGGAGGTGTTCGACGCACTGGGTCATCCGGTGTTCACGCTCGCCGCCGGCAACCGGACGCCGGCCACGTACACCGTGGCCTGGAATGGTCGCTCCGCCAACGGCCGCGAAGTGCCGTCCGGGATCTACGTGATCCGGCTCACGACCCCACAAGGGACGTCCGCGGTGCGGGCGCTCAAGGTCCGATGAAGCTTGCTGCGGCCCGCGTTCGCCGGCAGATTCTGCGACCGATGCCCTCTCGTCTGGCCGTTTCCGCGCTCATCGTCGCCACTCTCGCCCTCCTGCCGGGAGATTCCGCCCGCGCGCAGACGAACAGCGATGGCTCGGACGGAGGCCTGGTCGGTCTCGTGCTGCCCGTCGGCGCGCGCGCCATCGGACAGGGCCGGGCGGTCGTCGCCTCGCGCGGGGAACTCCAGGCCATGCCCTACAACCCCGCGACCGCCGACGGTCTCGAGCGCGGCGCGCTGACGTTCAGTCGCATCGAGGGCGCCGACGACGCCGGATTCAGCGGGAACTACGTGGCCGGCGCCGTCGTCTCCCGCTGGGGAACCTTCGCGGGCCAGTTCGTCTTCCAGGACTACGGCGAGATCATCCTGACCGATACCTCGCCGGAAGCGGACGGCTCGATCGAGGTGAGCGACTGGTCCGCGGGCCTCACGTGGGCCAACCACTGGCGCGATCGCCTTTCGTACGGCGTCACCGCGAAGTGGTACAACTCCGATCTGGGCGTGACGACGGGCAGCGGCGCGGCCTTCGACGTCGGGCTCGTCTATCTGCCGAGGCCCGGATCGGTGCCGCTGTCGTTCGGCGTCTCGCTGCGGAACCTGGGCGGAGATTTCTCGTACGACGAGATAGACGGATCGGAGGGCGAGAGCGACAACCTGCCGGGCCGCGTCCGCGTGGGAGTCCATGCGGCGCCGGAGAAGTTCTTCGGCCTGCCCAGCGAGTACCGGGTCGCGCTGTCGTTCGATATCGAGAGCGATCTCGACGAGCTGTCGAACTCGAGCCAGCACGGGGGCGCTTCGCTGACCCTCTACGACGTCCTGGTGCTGCGCGGGGGAGTGGTGATCCTGGACAATCCGTACGTGGAGTCCGGAGACGGCGACCACTCGACCGGCGGCTCGTTCGGTGTCGGCATCCAGTACGAACGGTTCGAAGCCGACATCGCCCGCGAGATGTCCGTGTCGGAGCTCGGCGACGAGACGCATTTCGGTGTGGGGTTCCGCTTCTAGCCGGAAAACCCGGCTCGGCAGTTTCGGTATCATGAACACTTCGAGGTCCTGATGAGGCACGCCCTACGGGTCGGGGCGCCGCTCCTGACCGCATTCCTGTTCGCTTGCGGCGGTTCCGCCGACGATCTGCTGGTCCTTCACACCGCCGACGGGTACGGCTACTTCGACGACTGCGGCTGCCGCGCGGACTCGACGGGCGGACTCGCCAAGCGCTCCTGGGTCGTCGATTCGCTGCGGCGCGAGACCGACGCGCCGATCCTGCTCGTGGACGCCGGCGACTTCAGCGGCGGCGAGAACGCCTACGGCGCCGCGCTGGGTCGCGTGATGATCGACGCCATGGAGCTCATGGAGTACGACGCGTTCACGCTGGGCGAGTGGGACCTGAACCAGGGCCCGGCCTACCTGCGAGCGATCATCGAGGAGAACCCCATCGCATGGGTCCACACGAACTACGACGTCGTGGGACTGGAGGACCTGGGTCAGGAGACACTGGTCGTCGAGAAGGGTGGCCGGCGCATCGGTCTGCTGGGGCTCTTCAATCCCACGATATTGCTGAACCCCGCCATGCGGGACAGCGTCGTGGTGGAGGAGGACGTCATCGCGAGCACGAAACGCGGGATCGCCGAGCTCGAGGAGCAGGGCGTCGACGCGATCGTCGTCCTGAGCCATCTGTCGTACAAAGGCGACCGCACGCTCGCGCAGCACGTTCCAGGGATCGACCTGATCGTCTCGGGACACGGCGGGAAGACACTGAACGCGCCGGAGCAGGTCGTGCCCGGAACCTGGGTCGTCGCCAGCGGAAGCCTGGGCCAGTTCCTGGGCCGGGCGCAGCTCGAGTTCGGAGAAGGTCCCGAGGGCGAGCCGACGATCGCGGGGGTGGAGGGCGAGCTGATCGGCATGGACCCGGCGCTTCCCAACGATCCGCGTCTCGACCCGCTGTTCGCGCGCTACGAGGAAGAGCGCAAGTCGCTGCTCAAGAGAGAGATCGAGTCCATGCGGGCACCGGGCGCGAGCGCGCCCATCGAGCCCCGCGGAGACGAGTCGATTCGCCTGGAGAATCCACAGAGCTGAGGAGGAACGGACCGGTGCCATTCGTCGCCAAGGAAATGTTCCTGACGCACGGGGTGGGGCGTCACCGTGAGAAGCTGGCGTCCTTCGAGCTCGCGCTGAGGGACGCGAACATCGCCGAGTACAACATCGTTCGGGTCTCGAGCATCTTTCCGCCGCGTTGCCGGATGGTGTCGCGGAACGAAGGCGTGAAGAAGCTGCATCCCGGTCAGGTTCTGTTCACCGTCGTGGCCGAGACCGCGACGAACGAGCCGCACCGGCTGATCGCCTCCTCGATCGGTGTCGCGATCCCGCGCGACACCGACCACTACGGCTACCTCTCGGAGCATCACGGCTACGGCCAGACCGACAAGATCGCCGGCGACTACGCCGAGGACCTGGCGGCGCAGATGCTGGCGACCGCGATGGGCGTCGACTTCGATCCCGAGGCCGCGTGGGACGAGCGCAAGGAGCAGTGGAAGATCTCGGACGAGATCGTCACCACGCGCAACATCGTGCAGTCGGCGGTGGGGGATAAGAACGGTCTCTGGACCACGGTCGTCGCCGCCGCGGTGCTGATAGACTCCGAATAGACGAGGTGGTGTGGAGGCGGTGGGGAACTTCCTCGGTATACCCGACGACGAGGCGCGATACGAGACCGCGCGCGGTGTCGTCGTGCCGGTGCCGTGGGAGGCGACGGTGTCGTACGGCGCGGGGACCGCGAAGGGCCCGGCGGCGATCCTCGACGCCTCCCGCTACGTGGAGCTCTACGACGAGGTGTTGCGCGAGGAGCCCTACCGGAAGGGCGGGATCCACACCGCGCCGGCGGTCGACGGGTCGGGCGGCGATCCGGTCGCGTTCCTGGACGGGCTGGAATCCGTGGCCGCGCGGCTCTTCGCGGACGGCAAGTTCCCTGTGTTCCTCGGGGGTGAACACTCGCTGACGACCGCGCCCGTCCGCGCCGCCCGGGCCGCGTTCGAAGACCTGTCGGTGCTCCAGTTCGACGCCCACGCCGACCTGCGGGAGAGCTACGAGGGGACGCCCTGGTCCCATGCCTGCGTCATGCGGCGCGTCCACGAGCTCGGGGTTCCCGCCGTGCCCATCGGGATCCGCGCGATCTCGGTCGAGGAGGCGGAGTTCGTCCATGACGAGGGCCTGCCGGTCTTCTGGTCGCACCGGATCGCACACGGCGAGGAGTGGATGGACACCGTCCTCAACACGCTGTCCGACACCGTGTACATCACCTTCGACGTCGACTACTTCGATCCCTCGCTGATCCCGGCAACCGGCACGCCCGAACCGGGCGGCGGCTTCTGGCACGAGACGATGCGCTTCCTCGGCTACGTGTTCCAGGACAAGAACGTGGTGGGCATGGACGTCGTCGAGCTCGCGCCGATCGAAGGACTCCACGCGCCCGATTTCGTCATCGCGCGCCTGGTGCACCGCTGCCTGGGGTACAAGTTCCACGACTGGTAGGATTCGGTGTCTGGTTTTCGGTGGAACGCCAGGCGCTCATCGCGTAGGCTGAAGGCATGACTCACGCGACTCTGCCGCCGGTCGACGAGATGTGGGATGCGTTCGAGCGACGCGACCCGGAGTACGACGGGATCTTCGTCACCGGCGTCGCGACGACGGGGATCTTCTGCCGTCCGACCTGCCCGGCGAAGAAGCCTGCGCGCGGGAACGTGGAGTTCTTCACCGGCGCCCGCGAGGCGCTGACGGCGGGCTACCGTCCCTGCAAGCGCTGCCGCCCGATGGAGAACGGCGCGGCCCCCGACTGGATCGGCGGCCTCCTGGAAGCCGTCGAGGCCGATCCGAGCCGCCGCTGGAAGGACCAGGATCTCCGCGAGCGCGGGCTCGAGCCCGAGCGCGTCCGCCGCTGGTTTCAGCGCCATCACGGGATGACGTTCCACGCCTACCATCGCGCCCGGCGCCTCGGCCAGGCGATCGGCCGGCTCAAGGACGGCGCGCGCCCGGCGAGCGCGGCCTACGAGAGTGGTTACGAGTCGCTCAGCGGCTTCCACGAGGCGTTCCGGCGCGAGACCGGAAGCACGCCCGGCAGGGGCATCGAGGAGCCGCCGATCCTGCTCCACCGCCTGACCACTCCGCTCGGACCGATGATCGCGGGCGCCGACGATCACGCGCTCTATCTGCTGGAGTTCGCCGACCGCCGGATGCTGGAGACCCAGATCGGGCGCGTGCGCGCGCAGACCGGCCGCGTGGCGGTGCCCGGCGTCAACGGGATCATCCTCCGGATCGGAGAGGAGCTGAACGCCTACTTCGCGGGCGACCTCAGGGAATTCACGGTGCCGCTCGAGACCCCGGGGAGCGAGTTCCAGCGCGCGGTGTGGGCGGAGCTCCTCCGCATCCCCTACGGCGAGACCCGGAGCTACGGCGAGCAGGCCCGTCGGCTCGGGGAGCCTCCCGAGATGGTACGCGCGGTGGCGCGCGCGAACGGCGACAACCGGATCGCGATCGTCATTCCATGCCACCGCGTCATCGGCGCGGACGGCAAGCTGACGGGATACGGGGGCGGTCTGTGGCGGAAGCGGCGACTGCTCGATCTCGAGCGCGCCGTAGCCCACGGCAGCGCGCTGGGTCCGCTGTTCGCCGACGCGCGGGAGACGAGCTAGGGGCCCCGGCCCGACTAGCCTGTTTCCGTCGTGGTTTCCGCGGCGGGCGGCGAGAGCGTGTCCTCGACGGAAGGATCTTCCGGGATCTGGTTGCCGAACCCGTCGACGTTGTGCCAGGTCCTCTCCTCGACGCACTTCTTCAGCACCCCGTCCTGGATCTTGACCGCGCCCATGCTGAACCGCTGGCCCTGGTAGTAGCACCCGTCGAACGGGTCGGCGGCGCTGACGCGCGGGCGGACGGCCGGAGTCGTGTCCGGAACGGCAGTGCTCTCGCCGACTTCTTCGGCGGGCGGCTGGCACGCGACGGCGAGGAGGAGCGTCAAGGCGAAGATACGGTGGGCGTTCTGCACGAAAACCTCCTGTAGAGAAGAGCCGTCAGCCTACCACGGCTCCGGTGAGGCGGTCAAGCGAAGCGCTTGACACGAATCCTCCGTTCTGCTAGAATTCTAGCAGAAGTCAGCCCGACGAATCGTTTCCACGTCCCGGAGGATGCATGAGCGAGAAGCCCCCCATCGGCCTCAGCCCGCGCGAGCGCCAGATCATGGACGTCGTCTATCGGCGGGGGAGCGCGACGGTCCAGGAGGTCCTGGAAGAGATGCCCGATCCGCCCAGCTACTCCGCGGTCAGGGCCACCATGCGCGTCCTCGAGGACAAGGGACGCCTGCGCCACAAGGAGGAAGGCCGCAAGTACGTCTATCATCCCGCGGTCGCCCCCGAGCGCGCGCGCAGAAACGCGCTCCAGCACATCGTGAAGACGTTCTTCGGCGGTTCCGCCGAGCAGGCGGCCGTCGCCCTGCTCCGCATGTCGGACACCGCGCTCGGGCAGGACGAGCTCGATCGGCTCGCGGCCAGAATCGAAGAGGCGCGAAAGGAGGGGAGATGATGGAATCGGCGATCGTAGCGATCCTCGTCAAGGCCACTGTCGTTCTCCTCGTCGCGTTCGCGCTGACCGCGCTCCTTCGGGGGGCCTCGGCCGCCGCACGGCATGCCGTGTGGAGCGCCGCCCTGGTCGGAGTGATCGCCGTCCCGGCGCTGACGATGGTTCTGCCGTGGCGGATGGACGTGCTGCCGTCGGGCTGGGGCTCTTCGCGACCGGGCACCGCCGCGATCGCGGCGGCGGGCGAGCTGGCCGACACCCCCATGCCGACTCCGACCCCGACGACCTGGAGCTCCGACGTCGGGACGGACCAGACCAGCCCGGAAGCGGGTGTATCGTCCGATGAAACGACGGGAGCCGGGATCTCCGGCCGCTTCAGCGGTCTCGCCCGCGATCCGTGGCGGCTCGCTCTCTTCGCGTGGCTCGCGATCGCG
>DASSBK010000146.1:0-9468 GCA_035698825.1 Gemmatimonadota bacterium | reverse complement strand
GCGATCGGGAAGGACGTCGGTCGGTTCGGCCGTCGCGAGAGTGTAGGCCCCGTAAAGGAACGCGGCGGCGCCGAAACCGGCCAGCGGGTAGAGAACGGTGTTCCTGGACCAGGTCATCTGAAAGAAACTAGACGATCAGCTGTGGCGACGTTGTCGTCGGACTTACATCCGCGGATCAAGAGGCGCTCGAAACCTCCCGCATGAAATCCCGTAGAAGGTTCTCGTCGAGCCGCCCGCCAACTCGGATCCCGCTGCAGAGATCCACACCGAATGGTCGTACGATGTCGATCGCTCGCGCGACGTTTCCTGGATGGAGACCGCCCGCCAGGTAGACCGGCACGTCGACGATCTCGCGGATCGCCCGGCTTATCTCCCAGTCGTGGACGCGGCCGGTGCCGCCCAGCTCCTTGATCGCTAGGTCCGGTCGGCCCGAGTCGAGGACGAGCGCGTCGACCTCGGGAGCCGCCGCGCGCGCCGCGTCGACGGACTCGGCAGCCTGCACGTGGATCACCTGGACGATCTTGACGCCCGGCATCGCCTGCCGCAGGGCCACCCACGCGCCGGGAGCAGGCTCGTCGCACAGCTGTAGCACGCCGACTCCGGTCCGCGCGCGCTGCGCGACGATTTCGGCGGGATTCGTGCGACACGTCAGAAGGAACGTCGCAACGCCCGGCGGGGCGAGCGCCGCGATCTCGGCGATCCGCTCTTCTGGGATCACTCCCGGCCCGCTCGGCATCTCGGATACGAGGCCGAGCGCGGACGCGCCCGCGTCGATCGCCATCCGCGCCTCTTCGGCGCTCGCGATGCAGCACACCTTGACACGGGTCGTCACGCTCACTCCTCGGCTATCGCCCACGAATGGCGCCGGAGCTTCGGTCGCGAGGCAAACCATGTGCCGATCAACACCGCCGGCGTCAAAACGATCGCGGCCGCCTGCGGCCCCAGCATGTCACCCACGATCCCGGCCGGGATCACTGCCAGCGCGGCCGTCGCCCATGCCAGGCCCATGACGATTCCCGAGCTGGTCGACACGAACGAGGGCGAGAGCTCGATGGCCATGATCACGATCGGCGGGAGTACCGCCATGTTGCACGCCCCGGCGAGGGCGACGGCGGCGAACGACAACGCGCTTCCCCCGGGGAGCAGGAAGGTCGCCACGAACAGTGGGAACGCAATCGCGGTAAGGATCGCCAGCAGGCGCGGTCGCTCCATGCGATCCGTGAGGTAACCGCCCAGGAGGGTTCCCATTGCCTGCCCGGCGAGGTAGACACTGATGACCACCGCGCCTCGCACCTCGCTCGCGCCTTCCGCGGCCATCACGATCGGCTGGAAGGTCAGAAACACGCTGTTCAGGAATGCCGTCGTGCAGCTGATTCCGAACACGAGCCCGAGCGGGCCGCGCAGAATGCGCCCTAACTCGCGCATGGAAGGCGGCGGCTCGAGGATGCGGTCCGAGGAGCCCGGCGGAAGCACGAACCATAGCGCCGCGCCCAGGACCAGAACCGGAAGCATCGCGATCCACATCCCGTCGAATCCCACGCGCGAAATCAACCATACGACCGCGACGGGACCCAGCGCGTGCCCTGTCGCGCCGCAGAACGAAAAGATCGCGTGGCGCATGCCGCTGCGGCCTCCCTGCCCCACCCGGGCCGCGAGCGAAGCGCCAGGGGGATGGAAGGCCGCGCTGCCGAGCCCGCCGAGAGCGAGCAGAAGGACCAGCGTCCAGAATCCGGGAGCGAGGCCCATCATCGAGAGGAAGGTCCCCGTCGCCATCGGTCCCAGGACGACGAGTGCTCGCCGGCCTCGGCGGTCGGCGAGCCGGCCCATGAGCGGTTGCGCGAGCGAGGAGCCCAGCGCCAACGCGGTCATGAGGCCGGCCGCGAGCGTGATCGACAGATCGAGCTTCCCCATGATGCGGGGCAGGAGCGGGGGCAGAAAGGACGTGTAGGCGTCGTTGAGCGAGTGAAGCGCCGAGACGGCGATGGCGATGCCGAGCGGAGTAGAGCGCAAGGACCGCGTCAGACCGACAGCGGACATCCCATCATCCTGCGGCGGCGACCGCGATCTCGGCGGCGATGCCGGCGTTGTTCTCGAGAAGGGCGACGTTGGCGCGGAGCGAGCGGCCCTCGGTGATCTCGGCGACGCGCGCCAGCAGGAACGGGGTCAGAGAAGCGCCCGCGATGCCGAGGGCCTGGGCTTCCTCCAGGGCACGCTCGACGGCGCGATCGCTCTCCTCACGCGGGAGAGCTGTATCGGCCGGCGGAGGGACGCAGACGAGCACCGCGCCGCGGAGCCCCAGCACGCGCGCCTCGCGCGTTACCGCAGCGACCTCCTTCGCGTCGGCGACCGTGTCGGCCAGCGGCAATCCGCTTTCCGCCGACCAGAAGGCCGGCAACTCGTCCGTTCCGAATCCCAGGACAGTGACGCCGAGAGTGTCGAGCCGCTCCATGGTCGCGGGGAGATCGAGGATCGCCTTTGCCCCCGAGCAGACGAGCGTCATCGGCGTGCGACCGAGCTCTCCCAGATCCGCGGACTCGTCGAACCGCGCGCCCCCCGGATGGACGCCCCCGATCCCGCCCGTCGCCGCCACCTCGGCTCCCGCTCGATGGGCCAGAAACAGCGTGGCCGCTACGGTCGTTCCTCCGCTCTCGCCGCGGGCCGCCGCGACGGGCAGGTCGCGCGTCGAGAGCTTCCGGCCGGACTCCGCAAGCTCCGCGAGCACGCTCTCGGGGATTCCGATAACCGGCTTCCCCCTGACGACCCCGACGAAAGCCGGCTCCGCGCCCCGTTCCCGCACCGCTTGCACCATCGATGTCGCCGCCTCGAGCCGGACGTCGTCAGGTAGACCCGTCGTGAGGAATGCGGTCTCCAGCGCGACCCGCGGTCGGCCGCCACGGCGGTCCACGCTCAAATACGCTTCTCGCCGTAGACCTTCTCGTTCATCATCTCGGCGAAGCTCGTCCAGTCGATCTGCTTCACCTTCTGTCGCTTTCCCCCGCGCCAGAAGAGCGATCCCCGGCCGATGATCAAGGTTCCGATCTGCTCACCTTCGCGGTAGATCTTGAGGTCCAGGCTCGTCCCCGCGCGAGAGAGCTCCTGCACGGTCAGCTCGGCGCGTACGGAGTGCGTGTACTCCACCATATCGACCTCCCGAAGAGTCGCCGCGCAGGAGGCCGAACGGCCGCCAGCGCACCATGTTCGCCGTAAGCTAGCCGCCCTCCGGGCGGATGACCTATCGTATGGGCCACGCGCCCTTAGCTCAACTGGATAGAGCGTCGGACTTCGGATCCGAAGGTTGGGGGTTCGACTCCCTCAGGGCGCGCCATATCAGCGAGGTACGGCAGGTACGCAGCAGAAAGCGGGGACGGGGGCATGAAGGCGAAGGCGGTGGACTTCATATCCTATGCCGTGACCGACATGGACAAAGCCGAGGTGTTCTGGCGCGGGCTCCTGGGTCTGGACGTCGAGGTCCCGCGGGGCGATCCCGGCACGCGCTCGAACGGCTACATGGAGTTGGACGCCGGTGGTGTCGCCATCGGTCTCGTTGCGTTGCCCCAGACCCAACCCAACGGAATCGTGGCACTCGCGGTCGACGACGTGGGGGAGGCGGTGGAGGAGCTTCGCCGCAACGGCGTCACGATCGCTATGGAGACGATCGAGTCGCCGGTCTGCTGGATGGCAGTCGTGGCGGATCCGGACGGGAACCAGGTTTTGCTACACCGGCGGAAGAACGGGACGGCCGGCTAGCGAGCGTCGTCACGAATCGCCCCCCACGGAGACGGGCGTTGATTGTCCCAGCATGCAAGCTGCGCACTTCGGGCGCACTCCTGACCTTTACGGGCGGCAGAAGCAAGAAAGCCCGACCATGTAACTCAATGGCGGGCTTCCTTTTAGATGGTCGGGGCGACAGGATTTGAACCTGCGACCACCTGAACCCCATTCAGGTGCGCTACCGGGCTGCGCTACGCCCCGACGTGGAAAAACTAGACGCCGTCGTTGGACCCGGCAATCTCGAAGTCGGGCGTCAGCGGAGACGGGCAGCAATGACGATCACGATCGTTGGCTCCGCCCCACGGCGGTCAGTCAGCTGCACCTAGACCATCAGCCGACGTAAGGTCCCACTCAGCGTCCATGGCATGCATCTCCCGCATGAACACCGAATCGCGCGCGGCCTCATCGTAGATGGCTGCGAGCTTCTCTTTGCGCAGCTCCTGAAGTTCCGGAATCAGGTGGCAGCGGATGTTCTCTTGGGGGCCTTTGTCGGGGGTCATACCAGAGAGTCTACTCCACGGTGAAAGGATCACAAGCCTCAAGTGCCAGACTAAATCAGTCCGGGCAGCTCCTTATGTCCCATCCACTTGCAGCTCCACTACCCGCTTGTCGATCTGATCGACCCGCAGGATTCGGTGATGGCCGGTATCGGCCACGAGCATGTAGTGGCCGGCTGCCGCCAGACCCATCGGCTCGGCCAGTTCCTCGTCGAAGGGCTCCACGGTTTCCACCCGGCGCGCTTCGGGGTCGAGCGTCTTGAGCTTTCCGTTGTACGTGTCGGCGATCCAGAGCCGGTGGTTCCCGGGAGCCCAGGCGAGGCCGGCGGCGTGCTGGAGCCGGACCTCCTCGCCCACTCCGTCCCGGTCCCCGAAGTCGAAGAGCCCCGTCCCTACGAGTGTCGTCACTTCCCCGCCCGGCGCGAACGTCGTCATCCGCACGCTCGACGTCTCGGCGTCGGCGAAGAAGAGCCGCTCGTCGTCCGTGGCGAGCGCCATCGGCTGGGCGAGCGCGGCGGCCGGCGCGGCGCCGTCGGTGATGTCCTCACGCCCAGAGCCTGCGTGCGGCACGAGCCTCCCCTCGCGCAGATCCAGCCGCCAGATCTGGTGCGACCCCGCCATGGCGATGAAGAGCATGTAGTCGTGGAGGAGCACGTCCCACGGCGAGCGCAGGTCCGTCGCCAGCGGGTCGCCGGCCGCGATGCGGCCTTCGCCCAGCCGGCCCGTCCCCGCCATCGTCGCCACCCGGCCTTCCTTCAGGTCCACCATGCGCACCGCATGGTTGCCGCGATCGGCGACGATCAGCATATCGCCGGCCAGCGCCAGTCCCTGTGGCTCGCGGAAGCGCGCCTCCGCGAATGTGCCGTCGGCGAACCCCGGTTCCCCGCTTCCGATCACCGACCGCACCTCGAGAGAATTTCCCAGCATGTGTCCGAACACCACGCGGTGGTGACCGCTGTCGGCCACGGCGATCCGGCCCTCGATGTCGGCCGCGACCTTGCCGGGAAACAGGAGCGGACCGCCTTCGGCTTCGACGGGCTCCGCGTGCAACGGCCATGGGCTACGATCCATCGTTCCCTTCTCCTCGTGCTCCGCGATGACATCCCGAAGGAAATCGTGCAGCGGCTCGTACGGCAGCTCGCCCGACTGCTGCGCGACGACGTACCCCTCGGGGTCCACGATCGTGATCGTCGGCCAGGCGGCCACCGAGTTAGCGCGCCAGAACCGGAACTGCCGGTCGTTCACGACCGGATGCCGGATCCCCTCGCGGCGGCAGGCTTCGGCGATCGCCTCCGTGCGCCGCTCGTGATGGTACTTGCCGGCGTGGACGCCGATCGCCACAACCGCCTCGCCGAACGCCTCTTCGAGCTGCCGGACCCGCGGCAGCATGTGCAGGCAGTTGATTCAGCCGTAGGTCCAGAAGTCGAGGAGGACGACCTTTCCTCGCAGATCTTTCCACGTCGGCGGCCGCCGAACGTGCAGCCAGTCGAGATCTTCCGGAAACGGCGGGGCCCGAACTACCTGCGGGCGCTGAGAACTCACTTCGATCCGGGCGATCCGGGCTCGACCTCGCCGCGACGGAACGCGTCGATGTAGGCGACCAGTCCCGCGAGATCGTCGGCCAGCGTCTCGAACGTGTCCTTCACCTTGGCACCCGCGAGCTCGGATTCCAGTTGGTCGCCCGCGTTCCGCCGCATGTCCTCCAGGCGCTGGCGGGCGCCCTCGATCGTGTACTTCTTCTCGTACAGGAGCTCCTTCACGAGCTGCACCATCTCGATCTCGCGCCGCCGGTACGCGCGGTTGCCCGCCCGGTTCTTGACCGGCACGAGTCCCTTGAACTGGGTCTCCCAGTAGCGCAGCACGTGGGGCTTGAGCCCCGTGATCTGACACACCTCTCCGATCGAATAGTATTCCTTCTTCGCAATCGGATTGAACGCCATCCGCCCTCCTTTCTCTCTCAGCGGGCTGTCTGGAACTCCGGCTTCGACTCCCGTGTCATCAGCTCTTCGACCACCACCTGCGGACTCTTCGCGTGGTACAGCATCTCGTGCACCTGCTCGACGATCGGCATCTCGATCCCGTTCCGCGCCGCGAGGTCGCGCACGGAGCGAGTGGTGCGCACGCCCTCGGCCACCTGGTCCATGCCGTCGAGGATCGCCTTCAGGGTCTCGCCGCGGCCCAGACGCAGACCGACCGTGCGATTCCTGGAGAGATCCCCCGTGCACGTCAGGACGAGGTCCCCGAGGCCCGCGAGCCCCATGAACGTGAGGCGCTGGCCGCCGAGAGCCGTTCCGAGCCGTGAGATCTCGGCCAATCCGCGCGTGATGAGCGCGGCACGCGCGTTCGCGCCGTACTCGAGCCCGTCGGCGATCCCCGTCGCGATCGCGACCACGTTCTTGACAGCCCCGCCGAGCTCGACGCCCACGACGTCGTCCGATGTGTAGACCCGGAAGCGCGGAGCGAAGAACGCCTCCCGAACCGCTTCGGCCACGTCGGGATCGTGCGCGGCCACCGTCACGGCCGTCGGAACGCCGCGCGCGACCTCGGCCGCGAACGAGGGACCGGACAGGACCGCGAGGCCATCGCCTCGACCGAGGACGTCCTCGAGCACCTCGGTCATCCGCTTGAGCGATTCCTCCTCGATGCCCTTCGAGGCCGAAACGACGAGCGACTCGCCGTCCACGTGGCTGGCGGCGTCCGCCATCACGCTCCGGACCACGTGGCTCGGAAGCGCGGAGACGATGAGCGCCGCCCCGGCAATCGCCTGGCCCAGATCGGACGTCGCCCGGATCCGGCCGTCGAGCCGCGCACCGGGCAGGTAGCGAGGGTTCTCCCGCCGCCTCTCGATCGTCGCGGCCAGATCGGGCTCGCGCACCCAGAGGCGGACGTCGCGTCCCTTCGCCGCCAGGAGCCTCGCGAGCGCCGTCCCCCACGACCCTCCGCCCACGACCGCGGCCGGACCGGAGGCGCTCACGCCGGCCCTCCCCGCTCGACGATCGGCTTCTCCTCCCCGCGAGCCAGCCGCCCGATGTTCTCGCGATGCGTCCAGAAGACGAACGCGCACAGGAACGCGGTCAGCGCCACGAGCGGCCAGGTGACCGGCCAATCGCGTCCGTGAAGGACGACGACCGCGACGAGCAGCACCAACGCTCCCACGAGCGAAGCCAGCGACACGATGCGTCGCCAGGCGAGGACGACGACCCATGCGGCGGCGGCCAGCAGGATCGCCCACGGCGACAGCGCCAGGAACGCCCCCGCCGCCGTCCCCACCCCCTTGCCCCCGCGGAACCTGAGGAACACCGAGTAGACGTGCCCGAGAACCGCCGCGACGGCGAGGAGGACCGCGAACGTCCCGGGACCGATCCCGGAAGGGCTCAGCCATCGCGGCAGGAGCTCGACCGGCAGGAACCCCTTCGCGACATCGACGACGAGCGCGAGCGTCGCCGGACCCTTCCCCAGATTCCGGTACACGTTCGTCGCGCCGTAATTGCCGCTACCGACGCGACCGAGGTCCACGCCCTTCGCGCGTCCGACCAGGTAGGCCGTCGGGAACGACCCGGCGAGGTAGGCGAGCAGGATGCCGAGGGCGATCGTCATCCGGCCTCGCGGCCCGCCGGGTCGGCGCGCTGTCGCGATCTCGAGGAGGACTGGCGGAAAAAGATCCGGAGCGGAACCCCCGTGAAGCCGAGCGCCGCGCGGAGCTCGTTCTCGAGGTATCGGCGGTAGTGCTCGGGGATCGCCTGCGGCTCGTTCGCGTAGAACAGGAAGAGCGGCGGCCCGGTCTCCGCCTGATACCCGTAGAGGACCCGCACGACCCTCGCGCCGCGCTTTCCCTTCGACTGGGGCGGCTGGACCTTCGCGGTCGCGGCGTGGAGTACGCGATTGACCTCCGGGGTGGAGATCTTCTTGTGCCACTCCTTCCACACCTCTTCGGCCACCTCGAGCGCCCGCGTCACCCGCTGACCCGTGGCTGCGCTGATCGTGACGATCGGCGCCCACGCGAGCGAGCGAGCCTGCGCGCGGAACGCCGCCTCGTAGCCCGCGGCGGTCCGCTCGTCCTTCTCGATCAAGTCCCACTTGTTGACGCACACGACGATCCCCCGTCGCCGCTCCTCGGCGAGGTTGAGGATCCGCAAATCCTGCCGTGACAGCGGCTCCGAGGCGTCCAGCATGACGATCGCCACCTGCGCGCGATCGAGACTCCGCACCGCGCGCAGATAGGTGTAGTACTCGAGCCCCTCCTCCAGCGCCGCGTGGCGGCGGATCCCCGCCGTGTCGACGAGGCGGAACTTCCGTCCCTGCCACGTGAACGTCGTATCGATGGCGTCTCGGGTCGTGCCCGCGACCGGCGAGACGATGAACCGCTCCTGGCCGAGCAGGCGGTTCAGGAACGAGGATTTCCCCACGTTGGGCTTTCCGATCACGGTGATCGTGATCTCGTCGGGATCCGTGGGCACGTCGATCGCCTCGGGAGGCAACGCGTCGACGATCGCGTCGAGGAGGTCTCCCGATCCGATCCCCGACAGGGCGGAGACCGGCCGCGGCTCGCCGAGCCCCAGCTCGAAGAACTCCCAGCGCATGCGCTCGCCCATCGTGGCGTTGTCGGCCTTGTTGACGACGAGGATCGTGGGCCTTCCGCTCTCGCGAAGGAGCTGCGCCATCTCCTGGTCGACGGGCGTCAGCCCGCTGCGCCCGTCGACGACCAGCAGGCACACGTCCGCCTGTTCGATGGCGGCGTAGATCTGGGCGTTCACGCGTCGGGCGATCTCCTCCTGGGACTCGGGGATCAGCCCGCCCGTGTCGACCAGCGTGAAGCGCCGGCCGGCCCATTCGGCGTCGGCGGCGTGCCTGTCCCGGGTGACTCCCGGCTGATCGTGGACGATGGCGTCCCGCGCGCCGAGGAAGCGGTTGAACAGCGTCGACTTCCCCACGTTGGGGCGGCCGACGATCGCCACGACCGGGAGGCTCAAACCGCCCTCTCCTCCCCTTGCGTCTCCCCCTCCGCGGACAGCGGCGTTTCCATGTCCCGATAGTAGACCGAGCCCTTGTACGTCCCGATCATGTTCTCGATCACCAGCTTGATCAGCACCGCGATGGGAATCGCCAGCAGGAGTCCCACCAGGCCGAACACCGACGCGAATCCGATGATCGCGAACATCACCCACACGGGATGCAGCCCGACCCGGTCGCCGACGATCTT
>DASSBK010000145.1:0-2535 GCA_035698825.1 Gemmatimonadota bacterium | reverse complement strand
GACGATCCCGGGAACCGGTGTCGCGGTGATCATCCCACGGATCGTCTCCACGACCCCCGGCGCGCGCTCCGCGGTGCGGCTGCCGAGAAGCTTCGGGAGCATGGCGTCGGCGATGGCCCCCGATCCACTCTCGCGGGCCACGGCGGCCGCGGCGTCGCGAGCGCGACGGGCCTCTGCGCTGTCGGCTTCCGCGCGCGTGTCGACCAGGACCAGGCCGCGGACCCGGTCGCGCCAGCGGCGCAGAAACTCGAACGCCACGTACCCGCCCATCGACAGCCCGCAGAGCACCACCTCAGCGACGCCGAGCGCATCGAGCAGCGCGGCAAGGTCGGCGGCATAGGTCCCCATCCCGTAACCGAGGTCGGGCGCATCGGAGTGGCCCATCCCGCGCAGGTCCGGAGCGATGCGGCGATAGCCGTCGAGCCCCTCGATCTGGTCCCGCCAGATCGTGTGGTCGAGCGGGTAGCCGTGGATGAGGAGCACGGCCGGCCCCTCTCCCCGGTCTTCGACCACCAGGCCCACTCCGTTGACCGTGAGCCGACGAACCTGTCCGGAGATCGGGGCGTGCACGAACTCGCTGAACTCCGTCGGTACCGGGATCGGCCGGCCGCCGCGGTCGATGCAGACGAAGACGAATTCGGCAGTCGCGATCAGCGTGTCGTCGTTCACTCGGCGCGCCGTCTGGCGGAGGGTGAAGCTGGTGCGGCCGAGGTGCGTGAGGACTTGATGGAACCGGAGGATGTCGCCGGGAAGGGCGGCGGCATGGTAATCGACCACCGTCTTCCGGACCGCGGGCCAGGCCCCCGACCGGGTGAAGACGTCCATTCCGGGGCCGCGCATCAGCATCTCCCACCGCGCCCGCTCGAACAGCGTCAGAAACGCGGCCTGGTTCAAATGCCCGAACGCGTCGCACTCGTCGGGGTAGACGGGGAGGTCGATGTCCTGGGGCGAGGGCATGAACCAAAATAGACGGAGAGAGGGAGGGACGGAGACACGGAGGGAAAGCGGCTGCGGTGCGAAAGCACGGGCGGGTGACTAGACTTCCCGCAACTCGTCCGGAGACCACCTCTCCGTCTCTCCGTCCCTCCGTCTCTCCGTCCTTCATGAAACCAGCCACCGACTACATCCGCCACATCGCCCGGCTCGCCCGGAAGCTGCACATGGATGCGGCCATGGGCGGCACACCGCAGCCCGATGCCGAGTTCTACAAGGCCCTCTCCAAGGCATTCGACGAGATCGCGGCGGGCCTCGAGCAGGTCTCCAAGCCACGTGACTGACGCCGTTCGCCTGGTCGAGAGCCGGGCCGAGCTGGACCGGCTGTTCGCGCGGCTGCGCGGAGCGCCGCTGCTCGCGGTGGACACGGAGGCCGCGAGCTTCCACCGCTACACCGACCGGGTCTACCTGCTGCAGGTGAGCTCGCGCGACGAGACGGCGGTCGTGGATCCGCTGGCGGTCGGGGGTCTCGATCCGCTCGGCGACGTGCTGGCCGATCCGGGCGTCGAGGTCGTATTTCACGACGCCGATTACGATCTCCGGCTGCTCGATCGAGAGTACGGCTTCCGGGCGGCACGGGTGTTCGACACGCGCGTCGCCGCGCAACTGCTGAACGAGCCCGGGATCGGCCTCGCCGCGCTGCTCGAGAAGTATCTGGGGGTGCGGCTGGACAAGCGGTTTCAGCGCGCCGACTGGTCGGCCCGCCCGCTCTCCACGCCGATGCTCGAGTACGCCGCGGCCGACACGCGCTACCTCCTCGAGCTGCGCGACATTCTGCGGGCGCAACTCGACGCGCGCGGCCGGCTCGCCTGGGCCGAAGAGGAGTTCGCGCTACTGCACGACGTCCGCTGGGGGCCGGCCAACGGCGGCGAGCCGGGGCACCTGCGCCTCAAGGGGGCGAAGGCGCTCAAGCCGCGCGAGCTGGCCGTGCTGCGGGAGCTCTACGAGTGGCGGGACGGCGTGGCCCAGCGGAGCGACCGCGCCACGTTCCGGATCCTCAACAACGAGCCGATGCTGGCGATGGCCCGGACCCCGCCGGCCGACCTCGCCGCGCTCAAGGACATCCGGGGCATCAGCAACGATCAGGCGGAGCGGCGGGGACGGGAGATCCTGGCGGCGGTGCGCCGGGGGCTCGAGGTCCCGGAGAGCGACCTGCCCCGGCTGGAGCGCCCGCCGCGCCGCCCCCACGATCCGGCCTTCGAGACCCGACTCGAGCGGCTCAAGGCGGTGCGCAACGAGCTGGCCGGACGGCTCGACCTCGCACCCGGCGTGCTCTGTCCCAACGGAACGCTGGAGGCGATCGCGCGGGCGAACCCGCGGACGCTCGAGGAGATGGCCGCGCTGCCGGAGATCCGGCGCTGGCAGTTTCGGGAAATCGGAGCAGCCCTGCTGGGCGCGAGCTAGAAGCCGAGGAACGCCCGGACCCGCGGGTCCATCTTGTCGGGCGTCCAGTACGGTTCCCACACCAGCTCGACCTCGACGCTCTCGACGCCTTCGAGGTCCGAGAGCACCCGCTTCACATCCTCGATGATCTCGGCGCCG
>DASSBK010000144.1:0-3170 GCA_035698825.1 Gemmatimonadota bacterium | reverse complement strand
CCGAGGCTCTCCAGCACACGCTGGACCTCGGGCGTCTGGGGGTCCGGCGAGTCCGGCGGGAGCCACGAGAAGAAGACCACGTTGTTTCCGATGACTCGCAGGACGAAGGACGTCCCGGGCGGGTAGTAGGCCTTCGCGACGCTGCTTGCGAGGTACGACGCCTGGTCGTTCGCCGCGGCGGTCGCCGCCGCCTCCGAGCCCAGCGAGTAGACGAGGATGTACCCGTGCGTCGGGTCTGCCGGCAGGGTGACCTGGAGCAGGGAGCGCGGAGCCGCGGCGAGCAGCGCGCCCTCAGCGGGCCGGTAGGTGCGCTGCGCGTCGACCGCCTGGATGCCGGCCCCGGACAGCGCGTCCACGATGACCTTCCGCGTCGCGGCCGTGTCGTCGCCGGCGGGCCCCGGCGTCTGGCCGAGCGGCGGGAACGTCGTTCGCGGCGTCGCCGGGGCGCAGGCGCCCAGGGCGAGAGCCAGCAAGACGCCGGCGACGAGAAGGACGGATGGGAAATGCCGGCCGGCGACGACGCGACGGCTCATCCCGGTGGCCAGCTGAACGCGCGTCCCCCCATGAGGTGGAAGTGCAGGTGGTCGACCGACTGCCCGCCCCATTCGCCGATGTTCGTGACGATGCGGTAGCCGGCCTCCGAGATGCCCTCGCTCCGGGCGATCTCCGCGGCGGTCGCGAAGATCCGCCCGAGGAGCTCGCCATCGGTCTCGGTCAGCTTGTCGGCCGACGCGATGTGGTCACGGGGAACGATGAGGATGTGCGTCGGCGCCCGCGGCGCGATGTCCCGGAAGGCGATGATCGAGTCGTCCTCGGCGACGCGGTCGGACGGGATCTCGCCCGCGACGATGCGGCAGAAGATGCAGTCCGGATCACGCGGGCGATCCGTCAATGGAGCTTCACCACAGCGCCGGCTTCGTGCTCATGAGGAAGCCGATGGTACCCACGAGCCCCGCCATCACATACGAGATGTAGCGCTGCCGGCGGGCCAGGGCGGGCCAGCGCGGGTCGCTGTCGGATCGAAGGCCGATCATCGCCCGGAGGCGCGGTACCTGGATGAAGTACGCGAGGCCGAGGTTCAGCGCGTAGATGGCGAGGGCCACGAGGAGCCACGGCTGCTCCAGCATCGTGAACCCGATCGTGGAGAGCAGGCCGATGCCCGTGATGGCCAGCCCGACCCCGATCCACAGCGTGCCCTTCGACTGCAGCGCGAGCAGGAACCTGACGAACCCGCCCGACTCCTCCGGCTTGAGCGAGCCGCGGCGCGCCCGGAACGCGAACGGCAGGAGGAACGACGGCAGAAACAGCGCAATCGCCAGCGCGATGTGCGTGATGAGCAGGACCGGAAAAAGGGCGGCGGGCACGTCGAAATTGTAGGTGCGGGTGTCGTTCAGCCCTCTCGGGTCGCCTCCAGCGCGACCCAGTCGGACTCCTGCCAGCGCCTGGCGACCCGCAGGCCCACGGACTCCAGCGCCGCGCTCGCCGCCGCCTCGCGGTCGATGAAGATGCCCGACGCGATCAGCGTTCCGCTCGCCACGAGCTCGCCGGCGAGATGGGGCGCGAGCTCCACCAGGATGCCCGCGATCAGGTTCGCGAGGACGGTGTCGAAGGGGCCTTCGGCAGTCGGGATCGAGCCCTCGCGGGCGCGGATCCGCTTCCCGACACGGTTGTGGCGCGCGTTGGCCTCCGTCGCCTCGATCGCGATTGGGTCGATGTCCACGCCGAGGACGCGCGTGGCACCGAGCTTCACCGCCGCGATCGCGAGGATCCCGGAGCCGCAGCCCACGTCGAGCGTCCGGCCCAGCGGCCCGCGCTCGGCGCGATCCTCGATGGCCTGCAGGCAGAGGCGGGTCGTCGGGTGGAGCCCGGTGCCGAAGGCCATCCCGGGATCGAGATCGATGACGACCTCGTCGCCGGTCCGGCGGTGCTTCCGCCACGAGGGCTTGACGACGAGCCGCTGCCCGACGTGCAGGACGTGGAAGTGGTCCTTCCAGGATTCAGCCCAGTCGGCCTCGTCGACCTCGCGCGTCCGGACGTCCCCGATTGGCCGCAACCCGAATGCCTGCAGGTGGCCCAGGGCGTCGGACACGGTCGCGGCGGCCCGCGCTCCCGCGGCGGGGTCCCGTGCCGGCACGTAGGCGCGCACGGTCGCCGGCCGGCTCGGGTCGATGCGCGCGCCGAGGCCTTCGTCGACGAGCTCGAAGCCGGGCTCGACAGTCACCCCGCCCGGCGCGACGCGGCTCAGGATCTCGCTGACCGCCTCCACGGCCTCCGAATCCGCCTCGACTGAGAGCTCCAGCCAGCGCCCGCGACGGGCTCCGGCGAGATCGGCGGCCGCGCGTTCGCGCCCGCGCTCACGTTCCCGCTGTGACGGTCGCGGCGGCTTCGGGATCACGTCGTCGGGATGCCCAGCTGGAGGCGCGGCCTCAAGCCGCGGTTCCGCCCTCGGCATCGATGTCCGCGGCGACGGGTTCGGGACGCCCTGTTCGCTCCGCGCGTTCCGGATCGGGAGGGACGGCAGCCTTGCGCCCGCGCTTCGGCTTCGACGCCGGCTTCTTCCCGATCACGCGATCGAAGAGGCCGGCCTGCTCGGAGACGGTCTCGTCCGAAGCATCCGCGTACGCCTCGAGCGCCTCGCGCTGCGCGCGCGAGAGCCGCTGGGGGACCTCGACGTCGACGATGACGTGCAGGTCGCCCCGCTGTCCCGCCCGGCGGAGGTAAGGGACGCCGCGCCCGCGCAGCCGGATCTCCGTGCCGGGCTGCGTGCCGCTCTTGACCTCGACGGCCTCCTCGCCCTCGACCGTCGGCACCAGGATCGTGGTGCCGAGCGCTGCCTGCGCGATCCCCACGGAGGCCTCGTAGATGAGCTCCGTGCCCTCGCGCTTGAGCGTCGGGTGCGGCGCGACGTGGACCGCGACGTACAACGAGCCCGCTGGTCCGCTGCGCGGCCCGGCCTCGCCCTCGTTCGCGAGCCGGATCTGGTGGCCCTCGTCGATGCCCGGCGGGATGGTGACCTGGAGGGTTCGGCGGCGCTCCACCCGGCCCTCGCCGTGGCAGGTGTCGCAGGGCGTCTCGACGATCCTGCCGTCGCCGCGGCAGCGCGGGCAGGTGGTGACGTTGATCATCTGGCCGAGCATGGTCTGGCGGACCCCACGGACCTCGCCACGGCC
>DASSBK010000143.1:0-2392 GCA_035698825.1 Gemmatimonadota bacterium | reverse complement strand
GCTGGGTCTCGTGCATGAAGCCTTCGGGGAACATCGGGCGGCAGGGGCGATCGATGAGGCGGGCCGACAGGACTTCCTTCTCGCCCGGGCGTCCCTCACGGCGGAAGAAGCCGCCGGGGATCTTTCCCGCCGAGTACATCTGCTCGCGGTACTCGACGAAGAGCGGGAACCAGCCCTTGGAATGGTCGGCTTTCGGGCTGGCCGTGGCGGTGCAGAGGACGATCGTCTCGCCGTAGCGGACGGTGACTGCCCCGTTGGCGAGACGCGCCATCTTTCCGGTCTCGATGACGAGGTCCTCGCCACCGACACGGATGGATTTCGTTGTCGACTTGGGCATTGCCTTCTCCCTGAAGTGAGGTCGGCCTCGGAGGACGACCGCCGTTCTCGTGTCGTGGAACGGAGCCTTCAGGGGAAGCGGAAGGGCAGGCGACCGGAGTTCCGCGCAAGATATTCGGGGCGCGCATGGAGCCAGCGCGCCGCGGACATCTCACGCCGAAGCAATCGCCTTGACCCGCCTGGATCCCGGAAGGGTACCGTCCGGGGGTGAAACTGCTCGCGCGCCGGCGACGGCCCGGAGCGCCGCGCCGCTACTTGCGGAGGTTGAGCTCCTCCAGGATGCGGCGATACTCGTCGACGTCCTTCCGCCTCAGGTAATCCAGCAGGCGGCGGCGACGCCCCACCATCTTCAGCAACCCGCGCCGTCCGTGATGGTCTTTGGCGTGGGTGCGGAAATGATCCGTGAGATCGTTGATGCGTCGCGTAAGGAGGGCGATCTGAACGCGGGCGGAACCGGTGTCTCCCTCGCTGACCCGGAACCGCTCGATGACCTTGCTCTTTTCGGTCGTGCCGAGACTCATCTGCGCCTGGTTGTGAATGTTCACGATGCTGCGGATTTTCCGCGATTATCGATAGAGTCGGGTAAAATAGCTCCCGTTGAGCCCTTAGACCACCCCGCCCGAGGCTTTTCGCGAGACTCCGAGCGCCTCCAGCGCCGCCCGACGATCCCGCTCCAGCTGCTCGACGAGCTGCGCCGGCCCTTCGAAGCGGACGATCGGGCGCAGACAGGCCACGAACTCGACCAGCGGCCGGGCGCCGTAGAGGGCCTCCCCGTTCCAGTCGAACAGGTGGGCCTCCAGGCCGCGATCGGTCTCGCCGAACGTGGGACGCGCGCCGAGGTTCGCCATCCCGTCGTGGAGCACGCCGTCGAGCTCGACCCGCACCGCGTACACCCCGTCGGGCGGCAGGCACTTGCGCGCGTCCGCGAGCCGGACGTTCGCGGTGGGGAACCCCAGGTCCCGGCCGCGGCCGGCGCCGCGCTCGACGCGGCCGAGCGCGGAGTAGGGCCGCCCGAGGCCCCGCTCGGCGGACGCGAAGTCGGCGGCCTCGACCGCCCGGCGCACGCGGCTGCTCGAGACGGGCTCGGATTCGACCTCCACGGGACCGACGACGTCGACGCCGAAGCCGATCTCCGCTCCCAGTCGCCGCAGCACGTCGACGTTGCCCGAGCGATCCTTGCCGAACCCGTGGTCGTAGCCGATCACGAGCTCTCCCACCCGCAGGCGCCGGACGAGGATGTCCCGCACGAAGACCTCGGGCGGCATCTGTCGAACCGCCTCGGTGAATCGCACGACGTGGACGTAGTCGAGACCGAAGAGCGGCCACAGTAGCCGCCGCTCGTCGGCCACGGTGAGGAGCGCCGGTGCGCGCTCGGGAGCCACGATCTCGAGGGGATGGGGGTCGAACGTGACGAGGACGGCCGCGCGCCCGGCCTCGCGGGCGCGGCGGACGATCTCGGCCAGCACGGCCTGGTGCCCGCGATGGATTCCGTCGAACGTGCCGACCGTGACGGTCGTCCTGCGTGTGCCTGGCAGCTCGGGCGTCACGCGGAGTCCTCGCCGTCCGGGAAGAGGACGCGCCGAGGGCGCAGGCGCGCCACCGCGCCGGATCCGGGCTCGAGGCGCCCGATGCCGACGAACCCCTGCTCCCCGTGGACGCGCACCCAGCCGGGCGGCGTGCTCTCACCCGCCGGAGCCGGGACCTCCCGGCCGGCCGAGAACGCGCGTGTGCCCTCGGCGTCGAGGACGACGGCGGGCAGGCCGGCGACCGCGCGCCAGGACGGCTCGAGCGCCGCCCGCGCCGCGCCCGGGTCGGAGAGGGCGTGCCAGTCGAGCGCATCCTCGACGTGGAAGGGCCCGGACGCCAGCCGCCGCAGCGCGGCACAGAGGCCTCCCGTCCCGAGATCCTCCCCCAGGTCGCGGGCCAGCGCGCGGAGATACGTCCCCGGTCCGCAGTCGACGAGGATCTCGAGCTCGGGCCACGCGTAGCGCTCGATCCGGATGGTATCGATCCGCACGCGCACGGCTTCCAGCGTCACCGCGCGGCCCGCGCGGGC
>DASSBK010000142.1:0-16878 GCA_035698825.1 Gemmatimonadota bacterium | reverse complement strand
GACTATCGCCGGGTGCGGGCGTGGATTCCGATCGACGGGACGCACGATCTCGGACCCGGGCCCCGGATGCCCGAGGACGAGCGCGAGGAGGGATACTGGCTCTCGCGTTGCATCTCGTGCGGCTGCTGCGTGGACGCCTGCCCGCAGGTGGTGGCGGACAGGGAGGACGTCTTCGTCGGCGCGGCTCCGATCACGTGGGCGCGGCTCATGAACATCCATCCGACGGGCGCCATGAACGCCGAGGAGCGGTACGAGGGGCTCATCGGGCCCGGGGGGATCGCGGACTGCGCCAAGGCCGGCAACTGCACGGTCGTCTGTCCCAAGGAGATCGACAACCTGGGCTCGATCGCGGCCATGAACCGCCAGATCACGCGCCATCTGCTGACGGACTGGCTGAAGGAGTGAACGCATGAGGAGGATGGCGTGAGCAACGCGAAGATCATCGCGGTCGTGGGCGCGACCGGCGCCCAGGGAGGTGGGCTCGCGCGCGCGATCCTGGAGGACCCCCGAGGCGGGTTCGCCGTCCGCGCGCTGACCCGGAAGCCCGACTCCGAGAAGGCGCGGGCGCTGGCCGAGCGGGGCGCGGAGGTCGTCGCCGCCGACCTCGACGACCGGGAGAGCGTGACGGAGGCTTTCCGCGGCGCCTGGGGCGCGTACTGCGTGACGAACTTCTGGGAGCACTTCTCGCCCGAGAAGGAACTGGCGCAGGCGGCGAACATGGCGCGTGCGGCGCGCGAAGCCGGGGTGCGCCACGTGATCTGGTCGACCCTGGAAGACACGCGCCGCTGGGTGCCCCTGGAGGACGACCGGATGCCCACGCTCATGGGGAACTGGAAGGTCCCGCATTTCGACGCCAAGGGAGAGGCGGACCACCTCTTCGCGGATGCGGGCGTGCCGACGACCTACCTCCTCACGTCCTTCTACTGGGACAACTTCATCTACTTCGGACTGGAGCCCAAGCGCGGCGCGGACGGCGTGCTGGCGATCACCCTGCCGATGGGACGCGCCCCGCTCTCCGGGATCGCGGCCGAGGACATCGGCCGGTGCGCGTACGGGATCTTCCGGCGGGGAGAGGAGATGGTCGGCCAGACGGTGGGAATCGCCGGCGGCCACCTGACCGGCGACGAGATGGCCAAGGCGATGGGCCAGGCGCTGGGCGAGGAGGTGCGCTACACCGAAGTCACCCCGGAGGCCTTCCGGAGCTTCGGATTCCCGGGCGCCGAGGACCTCGGCAACATGTTCCAGTTCAAGCGCGACTTCAACGAGTACTACGTCGGCGCGCGCGATGTCGAGAAGGCGCGCGCGCTGAATCCCACGCTCCAGTCGTTCGACGAGTGGCTCGACCGGAACAAGGAGCGCATCCCCGCCGGATAGGCGCGCGCGCCGCCCGGTCCCCGGCTCCGTTTCGGATCGGCCTCAGATCCGCTCGAGATCCTCCACTGTGCGCTCGTTCCGCACGTTCCCGGTGTTGAGCGTCCCCGCCGGCTCGAAGAGGAGGAGGTGGACCTCGCCATCGGCCACCGGTCGGTGCTCGACTCCGCGCGGCACGACCGCCATCTGACCCGGGCCCAGCACCACCGCTCCGTCCCGCAGCTCGATCGTCAGCTCCCCCTTCAGGACCAGGAACAGCTCGTCCTCCTCGGCGTGGGAGTGCCAGACGAACGCCCCATCGAGCTTGGCGAGCTTGACCTGCTGGCCGTTCAGCTCGGCGACGATCCGCGGGCTCCAGCGCTCGTCGAACGAGGCGAGCTTCTCGGCGAGGTCGATCCGTTCGGGCGGCGTCATCGGGATGCAGCCCGGGAAGGGCGCCGGCGGTTCACGGCAGATACTCGGCGGGGATCGGGTTCCCCTCGCGCTCGGCGTCCCAGGTCGCGTGGGTGATCCACCAGCGGGTTCCGTCGTGGAACAGGTCGATCCCGTTGATCCCCCGACCTGTTTGCCCGTCGGCGGTGGTCCACTCGTAGGTGCTCCAGACGTGGGCGATGTTGCCGAACCGCCGCGTCTCCCGATGGATCTCCTGCTCGGTGAATCCCGTCTCCACGAGGAATGCGTCCGATTCGTCGACGAACTGCTGCTTGGAGATCGTGCGCGCCACGGGATTCCCGGCGGAATCCACCGCGGCGATCGTGAACGAAATGGGCTCCATATAGAGGGTGGCGTCGCGTCCCCAGTCGCGCGGTTGGCCGACGGGGCCGGAGATGACGTCGTAGAACGCCGCCACGATGCCGTCGATCGTGGCCACGTCCGCCGGCAGGGGAGCGACCTCCGGGACAGGGACGTGAACCTGGGCGTCCTGCGCGCTCGCGGGCACGGGGAGCAGGCTTGCCGCGACGACCAGGAGAGCTCTTCGCATGGGGTCCTCCGGATGGAGTGGATGAAACGCGCGACCGCCGCGCGGGCGGGTTAGCGTCCCTCGAGAGGGGATGGTACCGTACGGGGACTGCGCGCGCCGCGCCGGCTTCCGGCTTGGCATTGTGAAACTTTTCACATACATTCGCCGCCGATGCTGACCGAGTACCTGCCGATCGTGTTTCTGCTGTTCGTCGGACTCGTCGTCGGGGGGGTCATCATCGTCCTCTCGTGGCGGATGGGCCCCCGCACGCGGGCGCTGAGCATCGGCGATTCCCCCTACGAGTGCGGCCTCGTGCCGACCGGAGACGCTCGCAGCAGGGTGGACGTGAAGTTCTACATCCTCGCCATGCTGTTCATCCTCTTCGACGTCGAGATCGTATTCCTGTTCCCGTGGGCGATCATGTTCGACTCCCTGGGAACGCTGGGGATCCTCGTGATGGTCGAATTCCTCGTCATCCTGCTGGTGGGCTACGCCTACGTCTGGCGGAAGGGGGCTCTCGAGTGGGACTGAAGGAGGGAGGGGAGACGAGCCGTCCGGCCGGGGATACCAAGGCGCCGGAGAGCGTCTTCACCACGACCCTGGACAAGATGGTCCGCTGGGCGCGAGCGGGGTCGCTCTGGCCGCTGCCCTTCGGCACGGCGTGCTGCGCGATCGAGTTCATGTCGGTGGTCTCTTCGCACTACGACCTGGCGCGCTTCGGCGCCGAGGTCGTGCGGTTCAGCCCCCGGCAGTCGGACATGATGATCGTGGCGGGCACGGTGGTCGACAAGCAGGCCCCGATCCTCAAGCTCATCTACGAGCAGATGTGCTCTCCGAAGTGGGTCATCTCCATGGGGGTGTGCGCCTCCTCGGGGGGTTTCTACCGCGCCTACCACGTCATGCAGGGAATCGACGAGATCGTGCCCGTGGACGTCTACGTCCCGGGCTGTCCTCCCACCCCGGAAGGGCTGATCTACGCCATCATGAAGCTGCAGGAGAAGATCGAGCGCGGCGATCCGTCGCACTACCAGGTCGTTCTGGAGCGCGAGGCCGCGGCTGCCCGAGGGCGCGAGCTGGCGAGGGTCTGAGGTGGCCGAATTCGTCCTGGAGAACCTGCGCCGGCGGTTCGGCGACGCGCTGGAGCGCGTGAGCGACGATCGCGGCGACCTGACGGTCTGGGTCGACCGCGGCCGGGTACACGAGCTCCTCGAGCACTGCAAGCGCGATCCCGAGCTCGACTTCTGCTTCTGCATGGACGTGACTGCAGTCGACTACCTATCGCTCGGCGGCAACCCACGGTTCGCCGTGGTTTACCATCTCTACTCCCTCGCGACCGGCAAGCGTGTGCGCGTGAAAACGGGCGTTCCGGAAGACGACCCGGTGGTCGACAGCGCGGTCGACGTCTGGAAGTCGACGGACTGGTTCGAGCGCGAGGTCTACGACATGTTCGGCATCCGCTTCGAAGGCCACCCCAACATGAAGCGCATCCTCTGCCATCGCGACTTCCAGGGGCACGCGCTCCGCAAGGACTATCCGGCTGACCTCCGCTGGAAGCTTCTGCGTCCCGACGATCTTCTCGACGAGATCTCGCCCGAGGAGATGCAGCGCGTCCGAGCCCGCGTCAGCCACCCCATCTCGGAGTAGCGAGGATGGTCTTCAAGGACGCCGCTCTCACGCCGGAGGAGATGCCGAAGACCACCCCGGTTCCGGATCCATACGGCGGGCGGCTGCCGACGGGGGTGTCGTGGGAGCCGCTGGGCGTTCCGGGCCAGCCGGCGAGCGCGGCGCGTGGGACGGGACTCGAGGTCGAGCGCCACATCGTCGAGGAAGAGGGCCTGTCGGTCGACCCGCTGGCCGAGGACCTGATGGTGGTGAACATCGGTCCCAGCCATCCGGCGATGCACGGGACGTTCCGGCTCAAGTGCTGGCTCGACGGCGAGACGATCGTCAAGGCGATCCCCGAGATCGGCTACCTCCATCGCTGCTTCGAGAAGATGGCCGAGCTCCATCCCTGGCAGGAGATCTTCCCCTACACGGACCGGCTCAACTACATGAGCTCGTTCCTCAACAACGTGGGATACGCGATGGCGGTCGAGAAGTTGCTGGGGATCGAGATCCCCAAGCGCGCGCAGCGGATACGCGTGATCCTCGGGGAGCTGTCGCGGATCATGGACCATTTCGTCTGCGTGGGGACGAACCTCGTAGACCTCGGAGCGCTGACGAACTTCTGGTACCTGTTCCGGGGGCGTGAGGAGATCTACTCGCTCATGGAGCACGTCTCCGGTGCCCGCATGATGGTCGCCTACGGGAGAATCGGCGGACTCATGAGGGACGTCCACGCGGGGTTCGAGGAGGAAGTCCGCGCGCTGTTGACGACATTGCCCCGATACATCGACGACGTCGACGGCCTGATCACGAACAACAGGATCTTCATCGACCGCTCGCGGGGCGTGCACCCGATCAGCGGCCCGGACGCGATCGATTGGGGCTGGACCGGCCCCTGCCTGCGCGCCGCCGGAGTGCCGTACGACGTGCGCAAGGCGCACCCCTACTACGACTACGATCAGTTCGACTGGCAGGTGCCGATCGGCACCACCGGCGACGTCTACGACCGCTACCTGGTGCGCATGGAAGAAATGCGCCAGAGCCTGTCGATCGTCCGGCAGGCACTGGACGACCTCCCCGACGGCCCCGTCAACGTCGACGACTGGACGATCGCGCCGCCGCCGAAGGATGCGGTCTACAACACGATCGAGGGGATGGTCGCGCACTTCAAGCTGACGTTCGAGGGTGTCCAGGTCCCGGCCGGCGAGGTGTACTCGTACACCGAGGGCGGCAACGGCGAGCTCGGCTTCTACATCGTCTCGGAGGGGGCCGGACAGCCGTATCGTATCCACTGCCGGGCGCCCTGCTTCGCGATCTACCAGAACATCGGTCAGTCGCTGGAGGGCTGCATGCTCTCGGACATCGTGGCCATCATCGGTTCCCTGAACGTCATCGCCGGCGAGCTGGATCGCTGATGGCCGCGTTCACGATGCCAGACGAAGCGGTGCGCTGGGTCGAGGCCACCATCGCCCGCTACCCGGACAGGCAGGCGGCCATGCTGCCGGTTCTCTGGGCCGTGCAACGCGAGAAGGGCTGGATTTCTCCCGAGGCGATGGTATGGGTCGGGGATCGGCTCGGCTGCTCGGCCTCCGCCGTCCAGGCGGTGGTCCGGTTCTACACGATGTTCGACGAGGAGCCGGTGGGCCGCTGGAAGCTGCAGGTGTGCCGCACCCTCTCGTGCGAGCTGATGGGCGCGCGGGCGATCGTCGACCGGATCCGGGAGCGGCTGGGGATCGAGCCCGGCCAGACGACATCCGACGGAGAGTTCACGCTGCAGGAAGTGGAGTGCCTCGCGTCGTGCGGCACCGCTCCGATGATGCAGTGCAATTTCAAGTTCTACGAGAACCTGACGCCGGAGCGGATCGATGCGCTCCTGGATGAGCTCCGCGGGCGCGTGCCCGACCACGACGACGTCGAGCCCGTGATCTACGAGCGTCCCGGCGCGGACGCGTATCACGCGATGTTCCCGCGCGGGGCCGAGGCGGCCCCGTCGGGAGCGGCCGGAGAGGCCGGTCGGTGAGCGCTCCCAGGATCCTCATGCAGCGGGGGCTCGACCGGCCCGGCGAGAGCCACGTCCTCGAGGCGTACGAGGCGGCTGGCGGCTACCGGGCGATCAGGAAGGCGCTGGGGATGAGCCCCGAGGCGATCGTCGACGAGGTGAAGAAGTCGGGCCTCCGCGGTCGCGGCGGCGCCGGTTTCCCGACGGGCACCAAGTGGTCGTTCATCCCGCGGGATTCCGCGAAGCCGCGCTACCTGCTCTGCAACTCCGACGAGTCGGAACCGGGAACGTTCAAGGATCGCTGGCTCCTCGAGAACGACCCGCACCTGGTCCTCGAAGGGATGATGATCGCCGCGGTCGCCATCGACAGCCATCTGATGTTCAACTACTTCCGCGGGGAGTTCACGTATCCTCTGGCCCGCTGGCGGGCAGCCGTCGAGGAGGCCTATCGGAAGGGGTACCTGGGGAAGGGGATCTTCGGATCGGATTACGACCTCGAGCTCGTCACGCACTACGGAGCCGGCGCCTACATCGCGGGCGAGGAGACCGGAATGCTCGAGTCTCTCGAGGGAAAGAAGGCGTTTCCCCGCAACAAGCCACCCTTCCCAGCGGTCGAAGGGTTGTTCCGGTCCCCGACCCTCATCAACAACACGGAGACCCTGGCCACCATTCCATGGATCGTCGAGAACGGCGCCGACGCCTACACGCAGTACGGCACCGAGAAGTCGCGGGGGACGAAGCTCTGGTCGTGCTCGGGGCCCATCGCCCGGCCGGGCGTCTATGAGCTCGAGATGGGCTACGACCTGATGGAGTTCCTGGAGGGGGATCTCGGCGGGATGATGGAAGGCGTCGAGCTCAAGGGGATCATTCCGGGCGGCTCCTCGGTCCCCGTCCTGACGCCGGAGGAGTGCCGCGGGGCCAAGATGGACTACGAGGGGCTGCGGGAGCGCGGCAGCCTGGTGGGATCGGGCGGGTTCATCGTGATCGGGGACAACATGTCGGCCGTCGACTGCCTGCTGAATCTGGCGCACTTCTACGCGCACGAGTCGTGCGGGCAGTGCACGCCGTGCCGCGAAGGGTGCGGCTGGATCGAGCAGCTGGTGGAGAAGATCCTCGACGGTCGCGGCACGCAAGCCGACCTCGAGACGATCCTGCGCGTCTCCGACCTCATGGCCGGCAAGACGATCTGCGCGCTGGCCGACGCCATGGCCTGGCCCGCGGTTGCGTTCATCAAGAAGTACCCGCAGGAGTTCGCGGCCCTCTGCGCCGGGCCGGTCGACATGGAGGGGCTGGCCGAGGCGGTCGGGCGCCACGACCACATCCTCCCGAAGGCGTCATGAGGAGAAACGTCGGCACGGAGAAGGACACCGCCTACGGCGGCCGCCGGCGCTCGCCGGACGCGCTGGCGTCGATCCTGCCGCCGTCCACGGCCGTGCCGTCCCGGCGGGCACCGGAGGAGGTCCCGGCCGAACGGGTCGCGGCGCCGGTCGCCGGCGAGATCAAGGTGACGATCGACGGCATCGAGATCAGCGTCCCCAAGGGGGCGACGATCTTCCAGGCCGCCGAGCGGGCGGGGTACACGCCGCCCCACTTCTGCTTTCACCGCGATCTCTCGATCCCCGCCAACTGCCGCATGTGCCTGTGCGAGGTCAAGGACCAGCCCAAGCTCCAGACCTCGTGCTCGACCGCAGCCGCGGACGGGATGGTCGTGGCCTTCGACACCCCGCGCGTAAAGGAAGCGGTCCAGGGAGTGGTCGAGTTCGTGTTCAAGAATCACCCGCTGGATTGCCCGGTCTGCGACCAGGTGGGGGAGTGCTATCTCCAGAAGTACTACATGGAGGTCGGGAACTACGACCCCAAGCCGATCGAGAAGGTGCACAAGGACAAGGTCAAGGATCTGGGGCCGATCACGCTCGACGCGGAGCGGTGCGTTCTCTGCAGCCGCTGCGTCCGGTTCGGGGAAGAGGTCGCGGGCACCGCCGACTTCATGATCGCCCACCGCTCGGATCACTCCGAGATCATGACCTTCGACGACCGCCCGATCGACTCGGCCTACGCGCTCAACTACACCGACATCTGCCCGGTCGGCGCGCTCACTTCGAACGACTTCCGGTTCCGCAAGCGCGTCTACTTCCTGCGCTCGGCGAAGTCGATCTGCCCCGAGTGCTCGACGGGGTGCAACATCTATTCCGACGAAGCCGAAGACCGGGTGTACCGCTACCGGCCGCGCTACAACGACGCCGTCAACGATTCCTGGATGTGCGACCCGGGCCGCCTGTCGCACGCCCGCGTCGCCGACCTCAGTGACCGGCTGGTAGAGCCGCTCGTGCGCCAGGGGAACCGGATGGTGCCGATCGGATGGGACGAAGCCGTCGAGACCGCGGCCCGGTCGCTGAAGGAGATGGCGGGGCGCGTGGCCGCGATCGGCAGCTCCCGGATGTCGAACGAGGACCTCTGGGAGCTGTCGCGCCTGGTGCGCGCGGCGGGCGGGTCGAGCGTGGACTTCCGCGCCGACGAGTCCTGGAAGGGGGTCGAGGATCTGATCGACGGGATCCTGATCCGGCGCGACCCGAATCCCAACACCCGAGGCGCCATGGCGATCCTCGGTCTGAATGGCGAATCGGGAGTGGGACGGATCCTGGACGGCGTGGCGGCCGGCGAGACGGGCGGGATCATCCTCTGCGACTGGGATCCCGCGACCCTCGGGGAGCGCGGGGCGCGCGCGCTGGAGGCGGCCGACTGGGTACTCTTCCTCGGGCCGCGTGTCCCGGCGGTCCTAGACCACATCGACATGGTCCTCCCGACCTGCGTTCACGTCGAGCGCGACGGCACGTTCACGAACTACGCGGACCGCGTGCAGCGATTCTGGCCGAACGTGTCCGCGCACGAGGCGTCCCGGCCCGCGTGGCAGGCGCTGGGGGCCGTCACCGAAGCACTGGGGGGCGGCACGGCGCCGGGCTCCGCCGCCGCTTCGTTCGCCGCGCTGGCGGCGGCGGTTCCGGCGTTCGCCGGACTCTCGTACGCGGCCGTGGGCGACCAGGGGGCCTGGCTGGCTGGCCGGGAAAAGGCGGAGACGCCGCCCGTCGGGTTCGACCCCAAGCCGGGGGTGCGAGCCCCGATCATCGTCTGATGGAGCGAGCCAAGTGACGGACTGGACAGGAATTGGGATCTCCCTCCTCAAGGCGTTTCTCGTCTTCTTCGGGGTCGTGAACACGGTGCCGATCCTGGTCTGGGCGGAGCGCAGGGGGAGCGCCTTCATCCAGCACCGGCTGGGTCCCAACCGGGTCAACATCGCGGGCATCACGCTGTTCGGTCTCGTCCAGCCGCTCGCGGACGTGGTCAAGTTCATCTGGAAGGAGGACTACGTCCCGTCGCACGCCAACCGGGCGTTCTACGTCCTCGCGCCCGTCATGCTCCTCATCCCCGCGGCGATGACGTTCGCCGTGATCCCGTTCGCGGACGACCTGATGATCGCCGGCCGCGCGATCAAGATGCAGGTCGCAGACCTGAACGTCGGCATCCTGTACATCTTCGCCCTGACGTCGCTCGCGGTGTACGGCGTCGTGCTCGCGGGATGGTCGTCGAACAACAAGTACTCGCTGCTGGGCGCGATACGATCGAGCGCCCAGATGATCAGCTACGAGCTGGCTCTCGGCCTGTCGGTGGTCGGGATCCTGATGATCTACGGGTCGGTTCAGCTGGACGACATCGTGCGCGGCCAGGGGGAGCTCCTGCTCGGGGTCCTGCCCAAGTGGGGGATCGTGACCCAGCCGCTCGCCTTCTTCCTGTTCCTGGCGGCCATCTTCGCGGAGTCGAATCGGCTCCCGTTCGATCTGCCCGAAGCCGAGAACGAGCTCGTCGTCGGCTATCACACGGAGTACTCGGCGATGAAGTTCGCGATCTTCTTCATGGCCGAGTACATGGCCATGGTCACCGGGGCGATGCTGGTCGTGACGCTATTCTTCGGTGGCTGGCAGATCCCGTGGGTCGAGAGCGCCGAGCTCAAGGCGGCGGTCGGCGACATTCCCGCGGCCCTGCTCCAGCTGGGCGCCTTCTCCGCCAAGGTGCTCTTCTTCCTGTGGCTCTTCATCTGGGTGCGCTGGACGCTTCCGAGGTTCCGCTATGACCAGCTGATGCGGCTCGGGTGGAAGGCGATCCTGCCGCTCGCGCTCGCGAACGTGTTCGTGACGGGCATCGTCCTCTTCTTCCGTTAGGTCGGGCGTTGAAAATGGCTCATCTGCGGCGTTGCGCTCCTCGTTCTTCCTGCGGCGTGGGAATCACCACGCCTCGGAAGAGCCTCGTCGCGCGCCTTGCATCTGAGCCATTTTGAACGCCCTTCTCGGCACATTCGACTTCCGTAGCGCATAGAGAGGAAACGACCCGATGCCCATCGATCCGAGCCACGTCAAGGTCCTCGAGGCCGACGAGATCATTCGCCAGAAGGAGGACACGCAGGCGTGGTGGAAGCGCCTCTACCTTCCGGCCGTGGCCATGGGCCTCGGGGTCACCATCCGGAACATGGTGAAGAACCTGCTGAACCCGGGCGGGCTCCCCACGATCCGCTACCCCGAGGAGCGGCGGGACTACGGCTACCGGTTCCGTGGGCGGCACTATCTGAAGAAGCGGCCGAGCGGCGAGCCTCGCTGCGTGGCCTGCATGATGTGCGCGACCGCCTGTCCCGCGGACTGCATCTACATCGTGGCCGGCGAGCACCCCGATCCGGCGATCGAGAAGTATCCGGTGCGCTTCGACATCGACGGGTTGCGGTGCATCATGTGCGGGTACTGCGTCGACGCCTGCCCCGAGGACGCGATCGCGATGACCAAGGAGTACGAGTGGGCGGGCTACGATCGCGAGTCGTTCATTTGGGACAAGGAGTACCTGCTCAACTGGCGCGACGAGAAGATCGTCGACGACGGCTATCAGCCATACGAGGAAGAGATCGACAAGTCGCGCATGTCCCGGGGAACGCTGTGACCGGAGTGGCGATCGCGTTCTGGGTGCTGGCGGTCGTCGCGGTGCTCTGCAGCCTGCTCGTCGTGACGAGCCGCAATCCCGTCGCCTCGGTGCTCTACCTCGTGGTGACGTTCTTCTGCCTTGCCGGACTGTTCGTGACCCTGCACAGCCATTTCCTCGCCGCGATACAGGTGATCGTCTACGCGGGCGCGATCATGGTCCTGTTCCTGTTCGTCGTCATGCTGCTGAACCTCGGCACACCGCAGTGGTTCGACGTCGCCACGACGCCGCTCACGGCGGTGGCGCTCGTGCTGGGGGTCGGATTCGTCGCGGCCCTGGCCGCGGCCGGCCTGGGAGACTTCGAGCCGTCGGTGGTCGGTCCGGCCGCCGGCGTGCCACCGGACGTTCTCGGATCGACCGAGGCGATCGCCACCGCGCTCTACTCCGCTTATTACCTGCCGTTCCTCGTCACCGCGCTCCTACTACTCGTCGCGATGGTGGGCGCGGTCGTGCTCGCCCGGAGGGAGCGATGAGCGAGATCGGGGTGGGGCACTACCTGACGCTGAGCGCCGTTCTGTTCACGATCGGCGTGATCGGCGTCCTGACGCGCAAAAACGCGATCATCGTGTTCATGGCGATCGAGATCATGCTCAACGCGGCGAACCTGGCGTTCGTCACGTTCGCCATGTCGATCGGCGACCTCGGCGGGCTCGTCATGGTGCTGTTCGTGATTGCCGTGGCGGCCGCTGAGGCCGCGGTCGGGCTGGCCATCATCGTGGCGATGTACCGCCACCGCGAGACGGTCAACGTCGAGGCCTTCACCGCGATGCGGGGATGACGGCCGCCAACTGGATCTGGCTCGTGCCGGCGCTGCCGCTGGCCGGCGTCCTGGTGAACGGCCTGCTGGGGCGGCGGATCGGCAAGGGCGGCGTGTCGGTAATCGGCCCCGGCGTGGTCGGGGCGGCCTTCGTCGTCGCGCTGGCACTGTTCCTCGAGCTCGCTGCCAGGGAGCCGGAGGCGCGGACCCTCAGCCAGACCGTCTACACCTGGATCGCGGCGGGGGACTTCCATGCATCCGCCGCCTTCCTCGTCGACCCGCTTTCGGTCGTGCTGATGCTCGTCGTCACCGGGGTCGGGTTCCTGATCCACGTCTACAGCGCCGGCTACATGCACGACGAGGACCGCCTCGGCTTCGCGCGATACTTCACGTACCTGAACCTGTTCACGTTCGCCATGCTGGTCCTCGTCATGGCCGACAACTACCTGCTCCTGTTCGTCGGCTGGGAGGGCGTGGGGCTCTGCAGCTACCTGCTGATCGGGTTCTGGTTCAAGGACCGGGCGAACGCCACGGCCGGCAAGAAGGCGTTCATCGTCAACCGCATCGGCGACTTCGGCTTCCTGCTCGGGATCTTCCTGATGTTCGGCACGTTCGGCTCGGTCGCCTTCGCGGACGTGCTCCCGTCCGCCGCATCGGTGCTCGAGCCCGGCGGGCCGCTCGCCTTCTGGATCTGCCTGTTCCTGTTCGTCGGAGCGGTGGGCAAGAGCGCGCAGATCCCCCTCTACGTGTGGCTCCCCGACGCGATGGCCGGTCCCACGCCGGTCTCGGCCCTGATCCATGCCGCAACGATGGTGACGGCGGGCGTGTACATGGTCGCCCGCTCCCACGCGCTCTACGACATGGCGCCCGCCGTGCTCGCCGTCGTGGCCGGCATCGGAGCCGCGACCGCGCTCTACGCCGCCACCATCGGGCTCGTCCAGACCGATATCAAGAAGGTCCTTGCGTACTCCACGATCAGCCAGCTGGGCTACATGTTCCTCGGCGTCGGCGTGGCGGCCTACGCGGCGGGGATCTTCCACCTGGTGACGCACGCCTTCTTCAAGGCGCTCCTGTTCCTCGGCGCCGGCAGCGTGATCCACGCGCTCCACGGCGAGCAGGACATGCGCCGGTTGGGCGGCCTCAAGTCGGCGCTGCCGGTGACGTACTGGACGATGCTGGCCGCGACGCTGGCGATCGCGGGGATCCCGCCGCTGGCCGGATTCTTTTCCAAGGACGAGATCCTCTGGCGGGCCTGGGACGCCGGGCATCCGGTCCTGTGGGCGATCGGGCTCGCGACCGCCGGGCTCACGGCGCTCTACATGTTCCGGCTCTTCTTCCTGACCTTCCACGGGCCGTTCCGAGGAACCGGCGAACAGCGTCAGCACCTGCACGAGTCTCCGCCCACGATGACCGTACCGCTCGCGATTCTCGGCGTGTTGTCACTCGTCGGCGGCTGGATCGGCATCCCGCCGGCGATCGGACAGGCGCTCGGCGGCGTGCCGAACGCGATCGAATCGTGGCTCGAGCCGGTGTTCGCCGACACGCACGCCGCGGGCACGTCGCAGGCCGTCCAGGGCGCGCATGCCGTTCCACCTTCGGAGTACGCGCTCCTGGCCGCCTCGGTCGCCGTCGCCCTCTTAGGGATCCTGGCGGCGCGGTACCTCTGGCTGGCGCGGCCCGAGCTGCCGACGCGGATCGGTCTCAGGCTCCGCGCCCCGGCGGCGATCCTCTCGAACAAGTACTACGTCGACGAGCTCTACGACGCGATCGTGGTGCGGCCCTACAACGCGCTCTCCCGGTTCGCGTGGCGGGTGATCGACGATGGCCTGATCGACGGGCTCCTGGTGGGCGGAACGGGCGCGGTGGTGAAATGGCAGAGCCGTGTTTCCAGCGCCTGGCAGTCGGGGGCCATTCCCACCTACGTGACGGTCTTCTTCGGCGGCGTGGTGGCGATCCTCGTCTACTACCTGTTCGGGTGACCGCGTGAGCTTCTACCTGACGACGATCCTCTTCTTCCCGATCCTGGGAGCCGCCATGCTCGCCGGCATCCCGGGCAGGAACCGCACTGCGATCCGCCAGGCGACCCTCGCCATCGCCGTGATCCACTTCCTGATCGCGCTGCCACTGTGGTGGCTCTACGCGCCGGGCGGCGCCGAGTACCAGTTCGTCGAGCGCGTTCCGTGGATCGACGCGCTCGGGGTCGAATACCACCTCGGAGTCGACGGGGTGAGCGTGCTGCTCACGCTGCTCACCGTTCTGCTCACGCCGCTCGCCGTGCTCGGCTCCTGGCGCTACATCGATCACCACGTAAAGGAGTTCCACATCCTGCTCCTCGTCCTGACGACCGGGATGCTGGGCGTGTTCTTCGCGCTCGACCTGTTCGTCTTCTACGTCTTCTGGGAGCTGATGCTGGTGCCGATGTACTTCCTGATCGGCGTGTGGGGAGGCGAGCAGCGCATCTACGCCGCCGTGAAGTTCTTCCTGTACACGTTCCTGGGCGGTGTGCTCATGCTGGTCGGCATCCTGGCCCTGTACTTCTACCACGAGGGAGCGACCGGCGCCTACACCACCTCGCTGGCCGATCTCCTGGCGACCCCGGTGCCGGGCGGGCTCCAGCTCGCGCTGTTCCTCGCGTTCGCCATCGCGTTCGCGATCAAGGTGCCGATGTTCCCGTTCCACACCTGGCTGCCCGACGCCCACGTCCAGGCGCCGGCCGCGGGGAGCGTCATCCTGGCGGCCGTCCTGCTCAAGATGGGGACCTACGGCTTCTACCGGTTCGCGATGCCGCTCTTTCCCGAGGCCGCCCGCGAAGCGCTTCCCTGGATCGCGGCGCTGGCGGTGGTGGGGGTCATCTACGGGGCGATGGTCGCGCTCGTCCAGCCCAACGTGAAGAAGCTCGTCGCTTACTCGTCGGTGAGTCATCTGGGATTCGTCATGCTGGGTCTCTTCGCGCTGAACTCGACCGGCGTGCAGGGTTCCGTGATCCAGATGATCAACCACGGGGTCTCCACCGGCGCCCTGTTCTTCATCTGCGGGATGCTCTACGAGCGCCGGCACACCTACGAGATCGCCCAGTTCGGCGGCCTGTCGGCCGTCATGCCCGTCTTCGCGGTGCTGTTCATGATCGTCACGCTGTCGTCGATCGGCCTTCCGGGGCTGAACGGCTTCGTTGGCGAGTTCCTGATCCTGGTCGGGATGTTCCAGAGCCATCCCTGGATGACGGGGATCGCAACGGCCGGCGTGATCCTGGCGGCGTACTACATGCTCCGCATGTTCCAGAGCGTCATGTTCGGCGACGTCGAGATCGAGGCGAACCGGAGGCTGCCCGACCTCTCGGGGAGAGAGATCGCGGTGCTCTTGCCGCTGGTCGCGCTGATCGTCTGGATCGGCGTGTATCCGGCTCCGTTCCTGGCCCGCACGGAGCCCTCCGTGGACCGATTCGTGGAGCGCGTCACGCGGACCGCGCAGCCGGTGTCGGCCGGGATCGCCGCGCTCGAGGCGCCCTCGACGGAGGCCCAGTCTCCCCCCGGAGCGGAGCCCGTCGCGCGCGAGGCGCAACCGTGATCCGGGTGTCGACCCTGACGGACAGCGGGGTGGCGTGAGCCCGGAGCTGCAGGAGCTGCTGGTCGCCTACCGGGTCGTGCGGCCGGCGCTCCTGCCCGTCCTGCCCGCCGCCGTCCTGACCCTGTTCGGGCTACTGGCGCTTCTCGTCGACGTATTCGAGCTCGGCCGGACCCGAGGCCCCGCGGAGGGCGAGCAGGGAACCCCGATCATGGCGCCCTACCTGGCGCTCATCGGCACGGCGCTCGCCCTGGGGTGCGTCGGATGGCAGGCGCTGCACCTCGCCGGAGCGGGCGGGCCGTACTTCAGCGGCATGGTCGTCCTGGACGGCTTCGGGGTCTTCCTGTCGGGCGTCGTCCTGGCGGCCACGTTCCTGACCCTGCTCCTGACGATCGGATACTCGCGGCGCCACGACATCCACCTGGCCGAGTACTACCACCTGATCCTCATGGCTGCCGCCGGCATGCTGGTCATGGTCCTGGCCGGCAACCTGATCACGATCTTCGTCGGACTCGAGCTCATGTCGGTCGGCGTATACGTGCTGACCGGGTTCCGCAGGACCCGGCTGCGATCGGTCGAGGGGGCGCTCAAGTACTTCGTCCTCGGCGCCTTCTCGACCGGGTTCTTCCTGTACGGAATCGCGCTCGTCTACGGCGCGGCCGGCACCTTCGACCTGGCAGGCATTCGCGATGCGGTATCCGTCCCGCCGGCGAGCCCGGTCCTGCTGGCGGGAGTCGCGCTGCTCATCGTGGGGTTCGCATTCAAGGTCGCGCTCGTCCCGTTCCACATGTGGTCGCCGGACGTCTACGAGGGCGCACCGGCCCCGGTGACGGGGTTCATGGCCACGGGCGTCAAGACGGCCGGATTCGCCGCGTTCGTGCGCGTCTTCATGAGCACCTTCGATGGGCTGGCGGACCAGTGGATTCCCGTGCTGTGGGTCCTGGCCGCGCTCACGATGGTGGTGGGCAACATCGCCGCCATCCGGCAGGACGACATCAAGCGCATGCTCGCCTATTCGTCGATCGCCCACGCCGGGTACCTGCTGGTCGCGCTGATCGCGCACAGCGACATGGGAACAGCCGCGTTCCTGTACTACCTGGCGGCCTACACGCTGATGACGATGGGGGCCTTCGGGGTCGTCATCGTGATGGGGGAGAAGGGAACCGAGAACACGTCCATCGAGCGCGACTATGCGGGGATCGCCTGGCGGCACCCGCTGCTCGCGGCGGCGATGGCGCTGTTCATGTTCAGCCTGACGGGCATCCCGCCGACCGCGGGCTTCGTCGGAAAGTTCGCGATCCTGTCGGCGGCCGTGGCCTCGGGCCACGTCCCGCTGGCGGTCCTGCTCGTGCTGACCTCCGTGATATCCGCCTATTACTACCTCAAGGTCGTGGTCTCGATGTACATGTGGTCCTCGAGCCGGGAGCCGATCCGGTCGCACGTCCCCGCCATGGCCGCGATCGCGCTGCTGATCGCGGTCGTCGGCGTGCTCGGCCTGGGGATCTTCCCCGGCGAGTGGGTCGAGATGGCGCGCGCATCCGTGGTCGCGGTGACGGGCCTGCCGTGAGGCTGAGGTCGGCCGCGGGCGGCCTGTTCCTGCTCGCGCTC
>DASSBK010000141.1:0-4410 GCA_035698825.1 Gemmatimonadota bacterium | reverse complement strand
GTACCCGTTCTCCAGCTCCTCGACCGCCGTTGCCCAGCCTCGCGCGCGAACGCGGTCCAGCTCGCGCTCGAGCCTTGCCGGATCGGTGATCGTCCGGGAAGTGAGCTTTCGCAACCGGCGGGGTCGGCGGCCCGCCGAGGCGGGACCTCCCTCGGCGGCGAGCAGCACCTTGCCCGTCGATGTCGCATGGGCAGGCCAGCGCGTCCCCACTTCGGAGCTGGCGCCCACCAGCGACGGTCCCTCGATCCCGTCGAGGATCACGATCTCGTCACCGACGAGGACCTCGAGGGAAGCGGTCTCGCCGGTCTCGCGGACGAGTGCTTCGAGCTCGGGGCGGGCAGCGGTCATGAGGTCGTTGGACCGGAGCGCGAGCGCGCCCATGGCGATCGCCCCGTTGCCGAGGCGCCAGGCATCGGTGAGAGAGCTGCGCGTCACCATGCCCTCGGCCTCCAGGGCGGTCAAGAGCCTGTAGGCGGTCGTCTTGTTCAGGCGGGCGGCACGGGCGAGCTCGGACAGCCCCCATTCGGGACGCTCCTCGCTGAACACCTTGAGGAGCGCGATGGCCCGGCGGACGGACTGAGTGCCGGCGTAGGGCTTCGACGTCGGGACTCCGGCAGGCGTTCGCACCTCGCGGTCGGGCTAAGGGAGGGACGATTCGGCGGCTTGACGCCGCCGATCGGCGCCCTCTACATTCGGTTCATATTATGAACTAATGGTTCAAAATTCCAGAGCGGGCTCCTGCCTCCTCCGGTTTCGAGGTGCCATGTCGACTGCCGCCGTCCGGACCACCCCCTTCCATTCCCGAACCGCCGCGCTCGTTCGCGGCCACACCTGGCGTCACTGGGCGGGCTACGTCGTCCCGGCTTCCTTCGATCTGATCCATGACCTCGAGTACGCCGCCATCCGCGGGACCGCTGCGCTGATCGACGTCACGCCGCTGTTCAAATACCGGATTCGAGGCCCCGGAGCGGCGGCGCTCCTCGATCGGATCGTCACGCGCGACGTGGCGCGCTGCAAGGCAGGGCAGGTGCTCTACACACCATGGTGCGACGCGGAGGGGAAGGTGCTGGACGACGGGACGGTGACGCGGCTCGAGGAGGACCGCTTCCGCCTGACCTCCGCGCATCCGAACCTGCGCTGGCTCCATCAGAACGCCGTGGGGATCGACGCGGTCATCGAGGACGAGACCTTCGACACGGCCGCCCTGTCCCTTCAGGGTCCGGCTGCGCGGGAGGTCCTGAACGCCGTCGCGGACCGCGATTTGACGAAGCTCAAGTTCTTCCGAGCCGCCGAGGCGAGACTGGACGGCATCCCGGTCACGATCACCCGCACGGGGTACACGGGAGATCTGGGCTATGAGATCTGGGTGCCGAACTACGAGGCGGAGGCGCTGTGGGACCTGCTAGTCGCGGCCGGCGAGCCGCTCGGGCTCCTGCCGACCGGCCTCCTGGCGATGGACGTGGCGCGGATCGAGGCCGGGCTGATCCTGATCGACGTCGACTACGTCTCGGCGCGCCGCGCGCTGATCGAGCGGCAGAAGTCCTCGCCCTTCGAGCTGGGCCTGGGGTGGACGGTGGCGAAGGACAAGGCGCCCTTCGTCGGTCAGCGGGCGCTGGAGAAGGAACGCGCACGGGGCTCGGCCTGGGCGCTTCGAGGGCTCGTCGTCGACTGGGACGCGCTCGAGGAGCTGTACGCCGACGTCGGACTTCCGCCGCAGGTCCCGGCGGCACCGTGGCGGACGAGCGCGCCCGTCTACGTCGGTGGCCGGCAGGTCGGCTACGCGACCAGCGGATGCTGGTCGCCGCTCCTGAAGAAGTCCCTGGCGCTCGCGCATCTCGAAACACCGTACGCAGAGTTCGGCACCGAAGTCGAGCTCGAGGTCACTGTCGAGCACCGGCGGAGGCGCGCGCGCGCGATCGTCACGAAGACGCCGTTCTTCGATCCCGAGCGGAAGCGGTCGTGACGATGCAGGTCGCCCGCGTCTGGGACGCCATCGTCGTCGGAGGAGGCCACAACGGCCTCGTCTGCGCCGCGTACCTCGCGCGCGCGGGGCGGAAGGTCCTGGTCCTCGAGCGCCGACCGATCCTCGGCGGGGCGGCCGTCACCGAAGAGATCTTCCCCGGCTTCAAGTTCTCGGTGTTCTCCTACGTGGTGAGCCTCCTGAGGCCCGAGATCATCCGCGACCTTGACCTGCCCGGACACGGCCTCCACATCATCCCGCTCGAGAGCAGCTTCAACCCGCTCCCGGACGGGGACTACCTCGCCACGTGGGCCGACCCGGAGGAAAGCCGGAGCGCGCTGTATCGGCACTCGCCGCGGGACGCCGACGCGATGCAGGAGTTCGGGCGGCTCATGCAGCGGATGGCGATGGCGGTCAAGCCGCTCCTCGCCACCGAACCGCCGGATCCGGCGTCGCTCCATCCGCGCGATCTCCTCGCCATGGGGCGGCTCGGCAAGCACTTCCGCGACCTGGGGGAGAAGGAGCTTCACGCGCTCTTCAAGCTCATGACGATGAGCTCGGCGGACTATCTCCGCGAGTGGTTCGAGAGCGAGGCGCTCGTGGCGGCGAAGTCGGCGAGCGGGATCATCGGCACGTTCCTCGGACCCCGCTCGCCGGGGACCGCGTACGTGCTCCTCCACCACTACATGGGCGAGATCGACGGTGTCTTCCGGGCGTGGGGCTTCGCCCGCGGCGGGACGGGCGCGGTCAGCGAGTCGATCGCCTCGGCGGCCCGCGGGTTCGGCGCCGAGATCCGGACGGACGCCGCTGTCGAGTCGGTGATCGTGAAGGACGGCCGCGCGGTGGGCGTGGCGCTCGAAAACGGCGAGGAGCTGCGCGCGCGCACGGTGATCTCGGGCCTGGATCCGCGCCGGACGTTCCTGGATCTCGTCGAGCCCGACGACCTGCCGACGGAGCTCGTCGAGGCGGTCGAGCGGTTCCGCTTCCGGGGATCTTCGGGCAAGGTCAACCTCGCGCTGTCCGAGCTCCCGGACTTCACCGCGCTGCCCGGCAACGGACCGCACCTGAAGGGGGCGATCGCGATCGCCCCCAGCGTCGACTACCTGGAGCGCGCCTATGACGACGCCAAGTACGGCGAGTTCTCGCGCCGGCCGTTCCTGGACATCGTGATCCCCTCGATGCTCGACCCGACGATGGCCCCGCCCGGCAAGCACGTGATGTCGATCTTCGTCCAGTACGCGCCCTACCACAGGAAGGGCGGTTGGGACGACGCGAGCCGCGAGGCGTTCGGCGACGCGGTCGTCGATACCCTGGCCGAGTACGCGCCGAACATCCGCTCGGCGATCCTCCACCGTCAGGTGATCACGCCCGCCGACATCGAAGCGGTCACCGGCCTGTCGGAGGGGAACATCTTCCAGGGGGAACTCGCACTGTCGCAGCTCTTCTTCCTGCGGCCGTCGCCCGCATGGGCCGATCACAGGACCCCCGTCCGTGGCTATTACCAGTGCGGGTCGGGGACGCATCCGGGCGGCGGGATCATGGGCGCCAGCGGCCGGCTGGCCGCGAGCGCGGTCCTGGCGGACGGCGGGCGATGAGCTACGACGCGATCGTGCTCGGGTCGGGACCCGAGGAGCTGGTGGTGGCCGCGAACCTGGCTCGCGAAGGCCGACGCGTGGTGGTTCTCGAAGCCGGCCCGTCGATCGGGGGCACCGCGGCCGCCGAGGAGCTTCTGCCGGGGTTCCGGATCGACCCGGTGCACTCGGATGCAGGCTTCCTCGATCCGCGCGTCCTGCGGGAGCTCGAGCTCGACCGGCACGGGCTCGCGCTCCTGGCGCCCGATCCGGTGCTGTCCGCTCCGGCGGAAGCGGGGAGCGCGCTCACGTTCTGGCGCGACCCGGCGCGGACCAGGACGTCGATCGCCGCGCGGTCGGAGCGCGACGCGGGGCGGTGGGAGGCGTTCGGGAGGCGGATGGAAGCGTTCGCGCGCATCCTCGAGGAAGCGGCCGACCGCCCGGCACTTCGCCCCGCCGGGCCGCTCCGGGATCTCGCGCCGTTCCTGGGCCTGGGCCGCAGGGTGCGCGGGCTCGGCCGGGACGACATGACGGAGCTCTTCCGGGTGCTGCCACTCCCCGCGTACGACCTGCTCGAGGACTCGTTCGAGGACGAGCTCCTCAAGGGGACGCTGGGCGCGCTCGCCGTGCGGGGTGTCTTCCAGGGGCCGCGCTCCCAGGGAACGGCTCTCGTCCTCCTCCACCATCTCGTGGGGAGCCCGACCGGCTGCTTCGGGGTCCGCACCGTGGTCAGGGGAGGGGTCGGCGCGCTGGCTGAGGCGCTCGCCGCGGCCGCGCGGGCCCGGGGGGTCGAGCTGCGGGTGGACTCCAGGATCGACGGGATCGACGTCGATCGGGGGCGCGCGAGGGCGGTTCGGATGGCCGACGGCTCGGAGCTGG
>DASSBK010000140.1:0-12868 GCA_035698825.1 Gemmatimonadota bacterium | reverse complement strand
GGGCTGGACAGCCACCGGCGCAGTTCCGCGCGGCCGTTCGTGGTGATCTCGTAGACGACCCGGTCGGGCTTGACCTCTTGGGGTACCCGCTGGGAGACCGCGAACCCGTCCCGGGACAGCCGGTCGAGGACCTGCAGCAGCTGGAGCTGATCGTAGAGGTCGGGCTCGAACCACAGGACGATCTCGTCGCGGGCGGTGACCGCGAGGCGCGCGTCCCGCTCCTCGAGGTCGCGCAGGACGCGCTCCTCACCAGCCCATTCGGAGTCTCCCAGGAACCCGGCGCGACGCGCGCGCAGTCCGGCGTCGTCCAGGCCAGCGGGAACCGGGCCCTCGTGCAGGACATCCCGCCACGGCAGGATCTCGCCGCCCAGGTCGGCCAGTGCGATCCGCTCCGCCGCGCAATCCCCGTTCGTGACGTGGAGAACGGTCAGCACCAGTTTCGCGGCCCTCAATACAAGAGTTGTATGGTGGCGAGCGCGATCCCGATCACCACGGCGCCGGCTGACACGAAGTAGCCTACGATCAGGACGAAGAGCCGCGCGATGGTCCGCAAGCGCCCCGAGCCGTACATGTCCCGCAACGCCCGGTACAGCATCACCACCACGACCGACTCCCACAGGACGATCGCCAGCCGGGCCGCCGGACCTCCTGGAGCAGGGTTGCCGGCCAAGGCGTATCCCGCGATGACGACGATCCCCGTCAGCAGTGTGAAGGCGCCGAAGTACGTCGCGAACACGAGGTGCTCCACGTACCAGCGACTCCTCCACAGCAGCCGGAGGAGAAAGGCGACGACGGGCAGGAGGAGGAAGTGCGCATAGGAGAGCGTCGCCACGACGACGTCGTTCAGGCGATCGACTTCCTGGCCCGCCAGCGAGATCCGCGCCTCGATCGACCCCTCTGTCGCCTGCGAGAGTCCAGTCGCCCCGATCCGGATGCCGAACGCCGAGGCGATCGACACCTCCTCACCGACCCGGTTGGCGGCAAACCGCAGCGGCCCCCCGTCTGAAAAGGCCAGGACCGCGAAGAACAGGGCGCTCAGGAAGACGTACAGCTTGAAGGGCGGTGCGTGGCGCACTCGCCGGCCTCCGACGTAGTCGGCAGCCAGAGCGCCGGGCGCGATCACGAGCCGGCGCGCCGTGGCCAGCATACGGCCGTCGAGGTTCAGTGCGTCGCCGAGGAACTCGTCGAGCACCTCGCGGATCGGGCGTCGAGGATCGCCGGTCTCCTGGCCGCAGTCCGGGCAGAACCGGCCGTCGAACGCGCGCCCGCAGTTGGCGCACGTGACCGGCCCGGCCGCGGCGGTCATCCCGCCGTCAGCCGATGACGGGAAGCGCGTGGGGGTCCAGCCGCCCGGCGCGTCGCGGCGCGCGAACCGCCAGTCGGTCGAGGGGTGTCTCGGGAAGTCGCTCGTAGGTGGTCGTCCGCTGAACGGGCGCGAAGCCCGCCTCGCGGATGAGCTCCCGGATCTCCGCCACGCTGGAGGTGTTCACGTACTCGGCCTCCGCGTGCACGGACTCCTCGAAGAGCGTCCCGCCGAAGTCGTCGGCCCCCCAGTGGAGCGCGACCTGTCCGGTCTTCTTCCCCTCCGAGAACCACGACGCCTGGATGTGGTCGACGTTGTCGAGGTAGAGCCGCGAGACCGCGATCATCCGCAGATACGCCGCCGGTCCCTCGGGGACCGGGCGCACCTTCTCGAGCGGCGTGTTGCCGGGCTTGAACGACCACGGGATGAAGGCGGTGAAGTTCCCCGGCGTCGCGGCCCGCGTGGCGACCGTTAGAGCGAGAGACCGGTCCTGCGCGGAGCGCACGGCCTCCAGATGCTCGACGAGCTCGGCCGGCGTTTCGATCGACCCGTACATCATGGTCGCCGTCGTGCGGAAGCCGACTCGGTGCGCGGCCTCGTGCACCTCGAGCCACGCTTCGGGCCCGCCCTTGCGGACGCCCAGCTTCTTCCGGACGCGCGGCGCGAGGACCTCTGCCCCGCCGCCGGGAATCGTCCGTTGCCCGGCGTCCCAGAGCGCCTCGAGAACCTCCGCGAGCGGCTTCCCCGAGACGTCGGCCATCCCCTGGATCTCGACCGCGCTCCAGAAGTGCGGCGTCACCTGTGGGAAGCGGCGCACGGTCTCGCGCACGATCTCGAGGTAGTAGTCGAGCGGCAGGTCGGGGTTCACGCCACCCTGGAGCAGCACCGTCGTCGCCCCCTGCTCGACCGCCCACCCGACCTTCTCGAGCACCTCCTCGACCGAGTGCGTGTACGCGTCGGCGTCGTCGGCGTGTCGATAGAAGGCGCAGAACACGCAATCGACGGTGCACACGTTGGTGTAGTTCGGGTTCGAGTCGATGACGTAAGTCACTTCGCCCGCCGGGTGGCGGCGGAACCGCACCGCGGCGGCCATCTCGCCCAGCGCCGTCAGCGGGGCGGACGTGAGGAGCCACTCGCCCTCGGCGGGCGTCAGCCGCGCGCCGGCGGCGATCTTCTGGCGGATCGATGCGAGCATGGAGTCGTCAATCTCGCGGGCGTCCCCGGCCGCGTCCACCGGGAACCGAGCGGAGACGACCCCGCCCGGGCGTCGTCGATCGCCGTCAGCTCCCCTGGCGGAAGAGCGGCAGGTACTTCCCGTAGCCCTCGGCCTCCAGGCGCTCGACGGGGATGAACCGGAGCGACGCGCTGTTCATGCAGTACCGCAGGCCGCTCGGCGGAGGGCCGTCCTCGAAGACGTGGCCGAGATGGCTGTCGGCCTTCCGGGAGCGGACCTCGGTCCGCGGATAGAGGAGCTTGTAGTCCGTCCGCGTGACGATGTTCGCCGGCTCGAGCGGCTTGGTGAAGCTCGGCCATCCGGTTCCCGAGTCGAACTTGTCGAGCGAGCTGAAGAGCGGCTCGCCGGAGACGACGTCCACGTAGATTCCAGGCCGATGCTCGTCCCAGTACTGGTTGCGGAACGGGGGCTCGGTGGCCTCCTCCTGGGTGACCGCGTACTGGAGCGGGGTGAGGCGCGCGCGCAGTCGCGCGTCCTCGCCGCTGCCGGCCGCGGACGACTCCTGGCCGCAGGCCGATCCGATGCCGGCCAGCAGCATGCACGCGATCCCGGAGGGCGTTCGCAGAAGTCGGATCCGGCGGGTCAAGGGTCGTCCTTTCGAAGGGGTGGCACGCAGGCCACACAGAGGAGTATACGATGGGGCACAGCCTTCTGTTCCCTCGCCTGTCCGGAGGTCGCATGTTGCACACGGCATCGGTGATCGTCGTCGCCGGCCTCCTGGCCGGCACCCCCGTCCCCCCTCCGGGCGTCCGCGTCGCCGACGACCGCGTCCTGCCCGCCCAGATCGGTGCCGATACGCTCGAGGTCGCGACATTCGCGGGCGGCTGCTTCTGGTGCATGGAGGAGGCGTTCGACGGGGTGCCGGGGGTCGAGGCCACGATCTCGGGCTACACGGGCGGGAGCGTGGAGGACCCGGGATACGAGCGCGTTTCGTCGGGGCGCACGGGCCACCTGGAGGCGGTCAACGTGTTCTTCGACCCCCGGGTCGTCTCCTATGAAGAGCTCCTGGCCGCGTTCTGGCACAACGTCGATCCCACCGACGACGGCGGTCAGTTCTGCGACCGCGGCAGCCAGTACGTGAGCGCGATCTTCGTCAGGAACGAGCGCCAGCGCGCCCTCGCCGAGGCCTCGAAGAGAGCCCTCGAGGCCGATCGCCGGATCGTGACGCCGATCCTGCCCGCCACGACGTTCTATCCAGCCGAGGAGTACCATCAGAACTACTACACCAAGAACCCCGTTCGATATCGGTTCTACAAGTTCAATTGTGGTCGGAAAGCGCGATTGGAGGAGGTCTGGGGCGAGACCGGCGGCTGAGCATGCAGATCGTCGACGGCGGGATGTTCGCGTTCTCGGCCTGGCATGCCCTGAAAGGCAAGGTCTCGTGGCCGCTCACCTTCCAGGTCCCGCGCATGCTGCGCCGGATCATGGCCGAGTCCAGCGACACCTGGGCGGTCTGCTGGAACGGCTACAGGCAGTGGAAGCGCGCGTTCTGGCCCGCCTACCGCGACCGGCCCGAGATCTGGGACGAAGCCGGGCGCGACGACTTCGAAGCCATGCTCGAGGTGCTCGCGGCGCTGGGAGTCGTGCAGTACCGGAGCGACCACCTCGAGGCGGACGAGGCGATCGCCGCGCTGGTCCATCGCCTCGAGGGGAGCGAACCGGTCGTCATCCGCAGCGACGACAAGGACTTCATGCAGCTCCTGTCGGGCTCGACGTGGATGGAAGGGCGTGTCCGGGGCACGGTGCGGTTCTCCCGGGTCCGCGAGATCCTCGGGGTATCGCCCGCGTACGTGGCCGACTTCCTCGCCCTGTCCGGCGACGCCGCCGACGGCATCCCGCGGATCCTCTCTCCCGCGACCGCCATCAAGCTGATCCGATCCCGCGGACACGTGCGCGACTGGATCGATCGCGACCTCCGCGTTGCCGACGGGGTCCGAAAACGCCTCGTCGAGGGGCGGGAGCAGCTCCGGATCAACCTCACGCTCGTGGACCTGTCGGCCCCCGCCGTGGAGGAACGCGGGGCGCCGGGCGCGCCTCTCCTCGACAATTGGGGGGACTGGTCCGCCGCGCGGAAGATCGGCGAGCGCTCGGAGATCGCCTGGCTCACCGCTACGGAGCCTCCCGCCGATTTCGAGGTCGTGCGGCAGGCGGGAGAGCGGACGCGGCGCCGGTTGGGGTGCTAGTATGGACCGGCGTCGTGCACGGTGCCGGCGCCAACGCTCTCCTTCGAGGTCGCGATGGTCCTTCCCCTGGGCGACGACGACTCCCGGGTCGACATCATTCCCTTCGTCACCTTCGCGCTGATCGCTGCGAACGTCCTCGTCTTCCTCTATCAGCTCACGCAGGGGAACATCGAGGGCTTCTTCCAGACCTGGTCGGTGATCCCGGCGGAGTACTCCCGGGGCACCGACGTGGCGCCCACGCATCCCGGCCCCTTCTGGATCACCACGCTCAGCGCCATGTTCATGCACGGCGGCTGGATGCACCTCCTCGGGAACATGCTCTTCCTGTGGATCTTCGGCGACAACGTCGAGCACGCCATGGGCTCGCTTCGCTTCCTCGTCTTCTACCTGCTGTGCGGGATAGCCGCCACGCTGGCGCACATCCTGTTGGGACCTTCGAGCGAGATCCCGAGCCTCGGCGCCTCGGGGGCGATCAGCGGGGTGCTCGGGGCCTATATCGCCCTGTTCCCGAAGCAGCGCGTGCGCGTGCTCGTCTTCCGGACGATCACCTACATGCCGGCCATCGCGGTGATCGGGATGTGGATCGTGCTGCAGTTCATCAACGGGATCGGGGCGATGGCGCAGACGGAAGAGACGGGCGGCGTGGCGTACGCCGCGCACGTCGGGGGCTTCCTGGCCGGGCTGTTGCTCGTCTGGATCTTCCGGCGTCGCCGGATGGCTCCCGCCCGGGCCTGACCGTCAGGCGCGCGCGTCCTGGTACTCCTGGATGTCGTGCTCGGCCAGCAGGTCGCGGAAGCGGCGCATGCCCTCGAGCTCCTCCGGGCCCAGCCGGTAGGTGAAGTGCCGCAGATACGCCTCCAGCGTCTCGGCGTCCCCGAGGGCGCCGGCGTGCTCCGCGGCGATCGTATCGAGCCGCTCGCTCCCGAGCGCCAGCGATCCGCTCAGGTACCCGCCGAAGCGCGCCCTCTCGCGTCGCGGCAGCGCCGACCGGACGGCCCACACGGCGAACACGAACGGCAGCGCCTGCCACGTCCACCACTCGGTGGCGAGGTCGGTAGAGCGGGCCCAACCGCCGTGGGTCTCCTCCGCCATCAGCTCCAGCGCGCGATCTCCGATCAGGAGGAACCCGTCGGCATCCTGCGCCGGATCGCCTTTCAGCTCGTCCTCCGGGATCCATTCGATGCCGGCCTGCCAGTACGCCGCCGCGAGCAGCTGGGCGAGTCTGCGGGAGGTCGAGCTCTCGCGCGTGACCGCGACGCGTCGGCCGTCGAGGCGTCCCGGCGCATCGTGGGAGAACAGGACCACGCTCCGCACGTGCCCGCTCGCCGCCACCCCCAGCTCGGGCTCGATCAGCTCGAACGACCCGTCCTCGCGGAACCAGTCGGCAACCGCCATGAGCCCTGCGTCGATGGTGCCGTTCCCGGCCGCGACTCCGAGGTCCCGCGGGGCCATCGAAACGGTTTCGAACGGAGGGTCGTCGCCCCAGCCGGCATAGAAGGGAGCGGCGTTGAGGTAGGGGATCTTCGCGACCTTCAGGCTCGGACGACCTCGCGGTACAGCGCGTCCCGCTCGACCGGATTCTTCCCCACCGCGCGGATGATCCTCTGGAGGTGCTCGCGGGTGTGGCCGGCTTCGCTGTCGGCCAGCGCGTAGTGGGCGATCTTCTCGTTGCCGATCGTCCCGTCGAGGTCGGTGGCGCCGAAGTTGAGCGCCAGCTCGGCCGTCTGCTCGCCGAGCATCACCCAGTACGCCTTGACGTGCGGCACGTTGTCGAACACGAGCCGACTCATGGCGATCGTCCGGAGGTCCTCGACCGCCGAGGCCTGGCGCTCGACGAGCTTCGTCGTCCCCACCTGGTACTCGAGCGGGATGAACGCCTGGAAGCCGCCGGTCCGGTCCTGCTGCGCGCGCAGCTTGAGGACGTGGTCGACCCGCTCCTCGTAGGTCTCGATGTGGCCGTAGAGGAGCGTGCAGTTGGTGGGGATGCCCATGCGGTGCGCCGCGTCGTGCACCGCGAACCATTCCTTCTCGCCGATCTTGTGCCGGAACAGGGCCTCCCTGACGCGCTCGCTGAACACCTCGGCGCCGCCGCCGGGGAGGGCGTCGAGGCCCGCTTCCACCATGTCGGCCAGCACCTGCTCGATGGAGCGCTTCCCGATCTTCGCGAAGAAGTCGATCTCGACGGCCGTCCACGCCTTGATCGTCAGGGACGGGGCCTTCTCGCGGATCCGGCGCACGATCTCCACGTAGTGCTCGTAGCGCCACTTGTGATGGAGCCCGCCCACGATGTGGATCTCCGTGATGTCGTCGGTGACGTGGGCCAGGATCTCGTCCCAGTCCATCTCGTAGGCCTTGGGGTCGTTGCGCGGACGCGCGGCGAAGTCGCAGAACGCGCAGTCCAGGACGCAGATGTTCGTGGGATTGAGCTGGCGGTTGAGCGTGAAGTAGACCCGCTCGCCGTGGCGCTCGCGCGCGACGTGATCGGCCATCCGCCCGAGGGCCGGCAGGTCCCAGGTCGCGAGGATCGTCAGGCCGTCTGCCAGCTCGAGCCGGTGGCCGCCGAGCACGCGCTCCCACACGCGCTCGAGCGCGGGATCGCGGAAGGCGATCTCCGGCGGCGCGGACGGGAAACCCCCGGATTCCCTGTGGGGTCGAGCTGCGAAGGCGGTTTGGAGGCTCACGAGCGGAAGTTCGTGCCCCTCGGAGAGGGGGGCAAGCCTGCCTCCGCCTGAGCCGGCCGCTCGATCCTACTGCGCGAGCACCGCTATCCGCTCGGGGTGCTCGTCCATCACGTGCCGCACGAACGGGCAGGACGGGATCACCTGGAAATCGTTCTCCGCGGCCCAGTCGAGAGCATGGAGCACGAGCCGCTCACCCAGCCCGCCGTTCCGCGCCTCCTCGGGGACGAACGTGCTCGTATAGTCCAGCGTGTCCGCGTCGGCTCGCTTGTACTTCAGCGTGGCTTCCCCATGCTCCGTCTGGACGACGAACCGGTTGTTCTCGATGTCGTTGTAGATCTCGAGTTCCATGCGAGGCTCCTTGCGACCGGTTTCGAGACCGCGATGCTTCTCTACAAGCGAGCCTATACCGGATTACGGGTCAGATGCTGTCGCATTCCTTACCGGTTCAGCCCGGGAGCCCGTACTCGCCCCACCGGGCGTCGACCCGACGCACGACATCGGGATCCATAACGATCGGGGCCGGATATCCCGGTTTCCAGGTCGCGTCGATCGCCATCCGGCCCGCATAGCGGGGCCAGGCGCCCTCCAGCCGGGACTCGCTGAAGACGACGTCGCGCGCCGCGTCGAAGCGCGTGAAGATCCCCCAGAGGAGGAGCGTGGGATCGTCCAGCGGCACGTCATCGGAGACGACCGCGGCCCACTTGTAGCGGCCGAGCTCCCCGGACGCGGCGAGGCGTTCGGCCGCCGAGCGTCCGGTGCGGCCATCCCGCTCGCGGACCCGCGCCACCAGTAGCGCGTCGCCGTACCCGCTCCAGTCGACGATGCGGGGATCGAGCTCGGTCGGCGCTCGAAACGGGGCGCCGGCTCCGCCCGGCAGCTCGTCGATCCCCTCGGACTCCGCAGCGAGGACGGGCTTCGCGTCTCCCGAGATTCCGCCCGCCCGGCGCGTGCAGTCGAGGATCAGCTTGGAGCCCAGGTTCATCGTGAACGAGGTGAAGTCGAGGGTGTCCTGCGGCACTCCGGGAAGGAGGAGCGCGTCCTCGGACGCCGTCCAGTTGCGCCGGAACGCCTCGAGGACGGCGGCCCAGTCGTCCGGCCGGACGTCCTCGTCGACGACGAACGCCACCTTGGTGAGCGCCAACTGACCCTGTCCGCAGAGGGACAGCGCGGCCTTCACCCCTTCCTTGGCGTAGCGCTGCCGCACGGATACGACGAGGAGGTTGTGGAAGCCGGTTTCGTACCAGGCGTGGAGCGCGCGGACCTCCGGCTGGACCAGGCGGATGAGCGGCCCGACGATCCCGGCCACCGCCTCGCCCATCGCCACGTCTTCCTGTGGGGGGACGCCGACGACGGCCGCCGGATAGATCGCACGCTCCCGACGCGCGATCGATCGAACGTGGAAGACCGGGAAGGGCGCGGCGTGCGAGTAGTGCCCGAAGTGGTCCCCGAACGGCCCCTCCATCCGGCGCTCGCCGGGCGGAACGACACCCTCGACGACGAACTCCGCGGACGCCGGCGCGAGCGCGTGGATCGCTCCGCAGCGGGCGAGCTCGCTCGGGGCCCCGCGCAGGAAGCCGGCGAAGGCGAGCTCGTCGATCCCCTCGGGGAGCGGTGCCACCGACGCCAGGAGCGTGATCGGGTCGGCGCCGAGCGCGACCGCCACCGGGAGCTCGACACCGAGTCTCTCGGCCGCCGCGTAGTGGTATCCGCCGCCCTTCATGATCTGCCAGTGCATCCCGGTCGTCCGGCCGTCGTAGACGTGCATCCGGTAGATGCCGAGGTTCCGCTGGCCGGTCTCGGGATGCGCGGTGAGGACGAGCGGAAACGTCACGAACGGACCGCCGTCGCCGGGCCAGCAGGTGATGACCGGAAGGTCGTCGAGAGTGAGCCCGGGAATCGCTCTCCACGCCGCGCGCCGCACGCGCACCGTGCGGAAGTTGCGCCCTCCGAGAAGGGTCCGCCGGGCCTCCCAGAGTGCGCGCGGGCTGGGGGGCAGGAGGCGCTCGGCGGTCGCCAGGAGGCGCGCGCCGATCGCCTCCGGGTCGTCGCCCAGTGCCCACGCGCAGCGCCGGGCGGCTCCCAGAACGTTCGCCGCCACCGGGAACTTCGACCCCGCCACGCGCTCGAACACGATCGCGGGTCCATCGGCGCGCACGACGCGGGTGACGATCTCGGCGATCTCCAGCCGCGGATCCACCTCGGCGCGGATCCGGACCAGGTCCCCCCGCTTCTCGCAGTGGGAGAGAAAACCCTGCAGGTCGGAAAAGGGCACCGAGGAGTCGGCTAGTCGGGGATCTGCTCCCGGGGCAGGGCGCGCTGGCCGCCGGCCAGCTCCTCCGCTCGCCAGCCGTCCGGGCGATCGATTCCGAGCACCTGGAGGACGCGGCCGATGAATCCCGCCACGAGCGCGTCGATCGACTCCGGCCGGTCGTACCATCCGGGGCAGACGGGCATGATCGTCACGCCGTCACCCGCCAGATCGGCGAGCTGCCGGAGCGTCACGGCGGACAGTGGCGTCTCGCGCGGGCAGAGAACGAGCCGCCGGCCTTCCTTGAGCGTGACCGCGGCCGCCCGCGTGACCAGCGTGTCGCCGATCCCGGCCGCGATCTTCCCTGCCGTAGAGACCGAGCAGGGCAGGACGACCATCGCGTCCCAGGCGTTGGAGCCGGAGGCCAGCGGAGCGGACAGGTCGGAGTCGGTGAAGAGGCGTGTCGCCAGCTCCGCGACCTCCTCCCGTCCGAACCCGGTCTCCTCCCGCGTGACGTGCTGTCCCCACCGCGACAGGATGGCGAACCGCTCGCCCGGCAGCCGGCGCAGGAGCTCCAGACCGAAGGCGGCGCCGCTCGCTCCCGTGATCCCGACGATGGTTCGCATCGGTCGAAGCTATCCCGCCAGTCCCCTGGGCTGCAAACGCGCGTCGGGGCGGTCAACGCGCTCGAGAGTCACCGCAGAACGAGTGACTCGACTACGATACGCGTAAGTCAGAGAGCATACAGCCCCATGGAATCTGGTCGGGTACGATCAGGGCCTTGACCCAACCAATTGGTTCGGACGAATTCGCGAACGTTCACGAAAGGAAGCATCGATATGAGGATCCTCTTCAGCGCCCTCCAGGGACGTTTCGCGCGGGGCGCGATCTCCCTTGCTGCGTGCAGCCTCCTCCTCGGGGCGATCGCGTGCGAAGACGATGACGACCCGACCGGACCCGACGGGGACGACGTCGCTCAGGTGATCATCGAGTTCAACGACGACACGCTGACCGTCGGTGGCACCGTCCAGCTCACCGTCACCGTGATCGACGAGGAGGGCGACACGCTCTCGGCCCAGACGGTCGCCTGGTCGAGCAGCAACACCGCGGTGGCGTCCGTCTCGAACACCGGCCTGGTCGAGGGGTTGACGGCCGGAACGGCCACGATCACAGCGACCGTCGACGAAGTGACCGACACGGTCACGATCGTGGTCGAGGAGGACACGGAGCCGGCGAACGTGATCCTCGACCCGGGTGACACCAATCTCGGTGTCGGCGACACGCTGACCTTCACCGGTACTGTGACGACGGCCGGAGGCGATACGCTCTCGGGCCAGACGGTCACATTCTCCAGCACGGAGACCGGCGTAGCGACGGTCGATCCGTCGACCGGTCTCGTCACGGCCGTTGCGGTCGGCCGCACCCAGCTGGTGGCAACGTCCGGCGCTCTTGCCGACACGGTCGAAGTCTCCGTCGGCACGTTGCCGGGCACCAACGTCGGGACGCTCACGCTCACGCCGCCGACGCTGAACCTGGCCGTGGGGGCCAGCGACACGTTGGCCGTGGCAGTCACGGATACACTGGGGGCGGCGATCCCCGATCCGCTCGTCGACTTCTCGAGCGACGCGACAGCGGTCGCCACGGTGAACGCCTTCGGTGTCGTCACCGGCGTCGCGACGGGGACGGCCAACGTCATCGCCACGTTCGGCGCTGTGTCCGACACGACCGCGGTCACGGTGCCGTAGGCATACAGATCCATAACACGTCCGCGAAAGCCTGGCGGACGGCGAAGCGGGCGGCCTCAGGGCCGCCCGCTCTCTATTGGGGACCCGGATGGAACTTTGCGATAGAGATGCCAACCTCGATCCCGTGTACGATTTTCTTGCAGGCCGAAACGGTGGACCAGCGAGAACTTCCATGAAAGGAAGAGGATGGGCATGAAGAACGTCATCGGTGCCTTGAGACGGCGTGCCAGCATTGGGGATGCATACACCATTGCGCTCTCTGGCCTGCTTGCTGTTTCGGCTGCCTGTGAGGACGACGATGGACCGACCGGGATCGACGACGAAGTCGCGACGGTGGAGCTCACCACTCCCGGTCCCGTCGAGATCGAGATCGGATCGACCTCTCAGCTGGCGTTCGAGATACGCGACGCGGACGGGAATTTGATCGATCCCGACGACGTGGACGTAGTCTTCACCTCGAGCAGCCAAACGATCGCGATGGTCTCCGCCGCGGGGCTCGTCACACCAGTCGCACCCGGGACCGCCACGATCACGATTGGTGTGGGGACCATCACCGACACGATAACCGTCAATGTCGGACCGGAGATCTCATCCATCGACATCGTTCAGACCGATATCGATCTCGTCTCGGGCGAAACCGCCACGCTGGAAGTGACAGTCCTCGACGCGGCTGGGGATCCGGTGACCGATCCAGGCCTCGTCTTCACCAGCTCAGACGGTTTCGTCGCCTCGGTCAACGCGAGTGGGGTCGTGAGCGCCATAATAGCGGGCACAGCCACGATCACGGCTGAAGGCGGCGGCGAAAGCGACAGCGTCGAAGTGACGGTATTCGCGACCACCTCGGGCGGCATCAGCGCGACGGGATCCCCGTTCGTGGTATCGATCGGGGATGAGATCGTGATCAACGACCTGTTTGTTGTGCGAGACGCCGGCGGCTTCATCATCCCTGACGCGGAGCTGGTATTCACGTCGACCGACGAGACGGTGGTGACCGTCGATGCCACGGGCCTGCTCACCGCCGTTGTGGGCGCCGGAGGCACCGCGCTGGTTACCGCCACCAGCCCCGAGGCCACCGGTAGCGCCACTATGCGGCTCACCACGCTCAGCCCTCAGAACCTGGCCATGATCGAGATTGAGCCGGCGATCGCCACTGTGGCCGTCGGAGCCACCGTGGACCTCGACGTGACGGGGGAAGATCTGATCGGCGCGCCCAGGGGAGATGTCCTGGCTGCGTTCGCGAGCAGCGACGTAGCCGTCGCAACGGTCGCTCCTCTGACCGGCGTGGTGACGGGCGTCGCCGCCGGCACCGCCACGATTACCGCGACGAGCGGTCTCCTCACCGCGGAGTCCGTGATCACGGTGGAGTGATTCTAGACCAACCCCCCGCACGGAAAAGCGGGCGGCCTCCGGGCCGCCCGCTTTCTTTATCCCCAGACCCCGGCCGCGATCGTGGCCAGCGCCGCGAACCCGACCC
>DASSBK010000139.1:0-2609 GCA_035698825.1 Gemmatimonadota bacterium | reverse complement strand
GGCTCGGGCACACGGTCGCCTTCGTCGTGGGAGATTTCACGGCCCTCATCGGCGATCCGTCCGGCCGCTCGGCTACTCGACCGCCGCTCTCGCGCGAAGAAGTCGACGCCAACGCCCGGACGTTCGCGGATCAGGCGTTTCGCATTCTCGATCGGGAGCGCACGGTCTTGCGCTACAACTCCGAGTGGCTAGCGCCGATGGGATTCGAGGAGGTGCTCCGCCTGGCGTCCCGCTATACGGTTGCGCGCATGCTCGAGCGCGACGACTTCCAGCTGCGCTACACCAGTGGATCGCCGATCTCGATCCACGAGCTCCTGTATCCCCTTGCGCAGGGCTACGATTCGGTCGCCCTGGCCGCCGACGTCGAGCTCGGCGGGACCGACCAGCGGTTCAATCTGCTGGTCGCCCGCGACATCCAGCGCGAATACGGCGTCGAGCCCCAGGTGATCCTCACGCTGCCGCTCCTCGAGGGGACCGACGGCCGGCAGAAGATGTCGAAGTCCTACGACAACTGGATCGCGCTCAACGACGTTCCCGAGGAGATGTACGGCAAGACGATGTCGATCCCCGACGAGCTGATCGAGAAGTACTGGCGGCTGGGGCTCGACTCGACGGAGAGCGACGTGGCCGCCGTCGCGCGCGGGCTGGCGGCGGGGGACAACCCACGCGACTGGAAGCGACGCCTCGCCGGCGCGCTCGTCGCCGAATATCACGGCAGGGATGCGGCGGATGCGGCCGCTGCGCACTTCGAGCGGCTGTTCGTGCGGCACGACCTCCCGGAAGAAGTGCCGGAGGTGACGGTCACCCTGGATGGAGGCGCCGCTCCGCTTCCGTGGGTGCTGCGCGCGGCGGGCCTGGCATCGTCGACGTCCGAAGGGCGACGGCTGGTGGAGCAGGGAGGGGTGTCCCTGGACGGCGAGCGGATCACGGATCCAGGCACGCTTCTGGAATCCGGCCGCACGGTCGTGATCCAGGTCGGAAAGCGCCGCTTCGCGCGCGTGACGCTATCGCATGCCGAGAGCAGTGGGTCGACCCCTATCCGGGGCTAGCGCTTCCGATCGTTCGACTGGTCCATTCCCGTGTCGTTTCGAGGATGCGATCCACCGCCTGCTGGGTGACCTCCCAATCGCGCGGCCGTCTGAGACGCCAGGCTGGAAGCGTGAGCAGGGGCACCATCTTGGAGGGATCGGCGAAGCCCACGAGGCGGATGTACTCCTGCCGATACATCCACTGAAGTCGCTCCTGGGTCGTCAGCGGCTCCACGGTGACACCGGGATCCTCATGCCGGTCGAGTACGAAGAAGCCACGCAGAGGAGAGCGGAACCGGCCGGATGCGGTAGCGAGCCTCCAGCGCGGCCTTCCGCCCACGATCCCCATGTAGCTGGCGCCTGGGAATCGCGCCGCGGTATCCGGTCGAAGGTCGACGCAGCTCGGGCCCGCCCAGACCAGTCCGTCCTGGATGGCCAGCAGATCGTCCGCGACGACGGGGTACCCGCGCTCCCCCAACGAAGCGAGCATCGAGCTCTTCCCCGCCTCTCTGGCTCCGAAGAACCCCCACGCTCCGGAGTCCGTTTCGAACGCCCCGGCGTGAAGCGTGACGTCTCCCCGCCAGCGAGCCAGCACCGAGATCCCGATCGTGAGCAGGGGATGGACGAACGCGCCCAGGGGTGGAACGTAGGGGACGTCGAACCGCACGATGGGCGGTTCGCGCTCGACGTAATAGGTGGTGGCTCCGCGAAAGCCGTAGACCACCCGCTCGTCCGATACCTCCTCGATGTCCCGGACGGTCGACGCATGGCGCCAGGTCACGGTTACCACGGGGGAACTCCCGTCGACGTCGATCAGCTCGGAGGGAGGTTCGGCGGCTTCCGGGTAGACGAGCCGGAAGCCGTAGGCCCCTCGCGCGGGGGTCATCCCGTAACGGGCCGGGGAGCGGCGGGAACGGACTCTCCCAGGTAGGCCGCCGCCTGCAGCGTGAACAGCTCGGCGTACATCCCGCCCACGTCCATGAGCTCCGCGTGACTGCCCGATTCGACCACCCTGCCCGCGTGGAGGACGTAGATCCGGTTGGCGGTACGGACGCTCGAGAAGCGATGCGAGACGAGCAGCACCGAGCGGCCCTCGCTCAGGGCCCGCATCTGCGAGAACAGCTCGGATTCGGCTCGCGGGTCCAGGGCCGCGGTCGGCTCGTCGAGGACGAGGAAGCTGCCGCCACGGAAGAAGGCGCGCGCCAGAGCCAGCCGCTGCCACTGGCCGACTGACAGCTCGTGACCTCCGTAGAACTGGCGACCCAGCCGCGTATCGTAGCCCTCCGGCAACCGCGCGATGAACTCGTGCGCGCTCGCATGCCGGGCCGCTTCGAGGATCTCCTCGGATCCATGCGGCCGATCGACCCTCCCCATCTCGATGTTCTCGGCAGCGGTGAGATGGTAGTGGAGGAAGTCCTGGAAGAGCACCGTCACGTCCGAGCGGAGAACCGCCGGATCGAGCTCCGAAGCGTCGAGCCCGTTCCACAGGACCCTGCCGGACTGCGGGCGGTAGAGCTGACAGATGAGCTTGACGAGCGTCGTCTTCCCGGAGCCGTTCTCTCCGACCAGCGCGACCACCTC
>DASSBK010000138.1:0-2574 GCA_035698825.1 Gemmatimonadota bacterium | reverse complement strand
GCCTCCATGGTTCCCTCCCTCCGGCCCAGCACGAAATGCCAGTGCTTGCGGACCGACAGATCCAACCTATTGTACGCCGGGAGCTTGCGTGCTCCAAGCTCGCCCAGTTCCTCAGGGCTCCCCGCGAACTCGCACCCCATGTCGAGGAGGTTGCAGGACTCCCACTCCAGGAGCCCGATCGCGTCGCTCCCGCGCCGGCCGAACTGCCCGATCCAGCCGACACGGATCGACAGGGTGGGCGTGGGAAACGCGATCGCGCCGATCCTCGCGGTCCGGCGGGCCGCGTAGCCGGGCGTCCAGCGCTCGCCTCCTGCGCGCAGCTCGACCCGCTCCACGCCGGCGGACGCCGTCACCGCGTAGCGCGCGGACCCGATCGCGAGGCCGGCTGCCGCCCCCAGGACCGACCCCGAGCCGCGCCGGATCGTCGCGCTCGCGAACGGCTGGCCGTCTTCTGGGTCGAGCATGGCGAGGTCGTCGAGCGCGCGCGCGTATCCCTCGAGCTCGACCCGTGTGCCGGCCCTCGGCAGGGCGACCACGCCGATCGCCACGTAGTCGGCGACGGCAACCGGGATACCCGTGTCCTCACCGCCCGCGTACAACTCGGGCGGGAAGATCCTGCCCACCACCGATTCCGCGTTCCGCAACGACTGCACGGCCTGCGCGGTGCGCGCGTACTCGGCGAAGAGCGAGACCGATTCTGCCAGCCGCGCGCGGATCTCGACGCGTGGAAGCAGCCGGCCGCCCGCATCGCCACGGCTCGCGCGAAGGCTCGCGCGCAACTCCACCCGCTCTCCGATCGATTCGACATGGCTCGCGAAGAGCGCCAGCTCGTCCGCTTCGCCCGCGAGCCCCTGGTCGGCGGAATCCGCGGCCACCGCGTACGCCGCCACGTCCCGCGTCGCCAGCAACCCGACTTCCGCGGACCTCCCCGCTCCCTTCCACTGGAGCGAAGCGACCAGGCCGTACTGCTCGCGGTCGCTCGTCACGCGGATCGCGCCCGATTCTTCGCCGTTCCACCGGAACGACGCCTCCTGCGCCGCGCGCCACGCGCGAATCGAGGGGGTCAGCCGGCCGCGCGTCCCGCCGTTCCAGACCAGCCCGACGGAGCGCCCCTTCCACGCGTACACGTTCGGAGGGCCCGGCTCGAGCGGCGTGTCCCCCACCTCGCTCGGACGGCTCGACGCGCGGACCTCGTTTCGATTGTCGAAGGCCAGAAGCCGGAGGTCACCTCCGCGCAACGGGAGCACGAACTTGGCGAGCAGGTCGTGATCCGTGCCGTCCAGGTACGACGGCTCGTCCGGCGGTCGGATGAGGCCAGGGTACCCCGCCTGTCCGGCGATCAGGTAACCGGCCTCACCGGCGAGCGGCCCGTTCATGGTCACGCCGATCTGCGAGGTCGACAGATGCCCCCCGGTCCGGAACCTGTCCCCCGGGTCGATCGTCGACACGAGCACCGCGCCGGACAGGGCGTCCACCGGGAGCGCCGGGTCGGTCCGGATCTCGACGCCCGACACCGCGTCCGCGTTCCACGCTCCGGACCGCACCCCGCTGTGGTACGGGCTGAAGACGGGGATCCCGTCGAGCAGGAACCCGAGCTCGTCGCCGTCCCCGCCTCGGACGTGGAGTCCCCCTCCCGACTCGGGCGCCCCCGACACGCTGCCGCCGGTCAGCGCCTCGATCACGTCGGGTTCCGCAGTGAAGGGGTCGTTCCGGATCGCGGCTCCCGACACTCGCCGCGTGGGATCGAGGTCGCGGCCGTCCACGTCCATCCCGCGGATCGGCACGCGACTCCTCACAACCACCGCATCGACCTCGATCGGATCGGCGCGCAGCACGAGATCGACGCGCAACGATCCGCTGGCCGGAACGAGGACGTGAAGGCTGCGCGACTGGAACCCCAGCACACGCACGCTCAGATGGTGGGGACCCGGCGGGACATCGGACAGGAGGTACGAACCGTCGGCCCCGGTCACCGCCGCGCGTCCCGATTCCTCCAGCGTGACGACGGCTCCCGCGACCGGCTCGTCCGTCGACTCGTCGCGGACGACGCCGGTGATTTCGGCGGCGAGCAGCCGAGTACCGAGCACTGCGGCCACGGCGAACGCCGAGAGAGCGCTCATGAGACCAGCATACCCGACCCGCGTCCCGCCGTCACGACGGCTCGCCCTGGCCGGTTCCCTTCTCCGAAGCATGCCCGCGGGATCGGGCCGCGGCGATGTCCACCCTCAGACCGGAGGTCCTGTGATGAAGACCACGCTCCTGCTCGCCGCGCTGGCCGCGCTCGCGGCCTGCAACGGGTCCGGGTCCCTGGGACCACCCAGTGATCCCGACTACGACCCGATGCTCGATGCCGCCGATTTCGGCGGACCGATCGACAATCCCCTCTTCCCGCTCGTTCCGGGCACGACATTCCACTTCGAGGGCGAATCCGACGGCGAATCCCAGAGCAACGACGTCACGGTTACGAACCAGACGCGGCAGATCATGGGGATCACTGCCACGGTCGTTCACGACGTGGAGTTCGTCGATGGGGAGATGGTCGAAGAGACGTTCGACTGGTACGCGCAGGACGAC
>DASSBK010000137.1:0-2903 GCA_035698825.1 Gemmatimonadota bacterium | reverse complement strand
TCGGCGGCCATGCTGTCGGACGGGACGACCATCGTGGCGCGCGGATACAGGCGGCGGGCCAGCCGAAGCCAGGCGCGCGAGGTCCCGACCTCGGCGTGAATGCTCGAAGCGCTGTGAGTCTGGGTCATCACGTGCACCCGGCCGAGGAGGAGCCGTCGTGCCAGGAGCGCCACCAGGTTGCCTTCCAGCTCGTAGCCGACGATGAGGTCCGCCCGGCTGCGAAACGCGAGCCCCGCGACCTGCACCGCGCGTTGAAAGAGCTTGAACCGCCCGTAGGCGCGGAGCACCCGCACCGGTACGGCCGCGGCCTGGAGGGTGCCCAGAACAGGGTTCGGGCGGCCGGAGAGATGGCTCGACACGTTCCACGACGCGACCTCGCAGCGGTAGCCGCGACGCGCCAGCCAGGGGACGGTAACCTGGAGGACCCGCTCGATACCTCCGTCTCGGAGCCACGGAGTCACGAAGAGCAGGCCACGCCGGTCGTGGCGTGCCATCAACCGCTCACCTCCCCGCTGATAGCTCCTTGCGCAACGTTTGTCCAATCGAGGCATTCGTCCGCGTGACGCGGCTCAGGAAGTCGCCGTAGTTGCCCTTCTCCCCGCCGGTCGGATGGCCCCAGGGGTCCTGGCCCGCCGCGATCACCGCTTCCTTGCCGTCGTAGGCGTTGTCGCGGTTGGTCACGAGACCGAAGTTGTTGCCCTCATCCCCCACGGTCTTGTCCGTCCACGCCCACCAGTCGATGCCGATGATCGGGTACGTCCCATCGTCCGCCTGGAAGTCGAGAATGTTCTGGATGAATTTCTCGTACGCCGCGCCGCGCTCCTCCTGGGTGGGGAAGTCGAGGCCGGCCCAGCCTTTCTTGTTGTTGCCGAGCGGCGAATCCACCTGCGACATGTACGTCGTCCAGATCAGCATGGGTTTCCGCACGAGCGAGTAGACTCGCCGGAAGTCCTCGACGTTCAACGACCCGCCGACCTGGACGAAATCTGCGTAGCGGCCGGCCGCCTCCAGGATCTTGGGGTGTCCCAACGCATTCACCGGCGCGACCACCAGGTGGTGCGGCTGAGCGTCGCGAAGGGCGGTGGAGACGATCTTGAAGTAGTGGTCGGCCAGGACCCCGACGAAGTCGTTGAGATCTGTCCGGACCTTCGGAGCGCTGTCCTTGAGCTGCCGGAAATCCTTGCCCAGCCATGGGTTCCGGCCGCTCTCGTCGAGAAAGCCCTTGCCGTTGGGCCACCCCCCGTCGGAATCCCATGTCGTGTACTTCGAGCCCCACGCCGCGTTCAGCTTCTCGATACTGCTGTACCTCGTGCGCAGGAAATCGCGCAACGCGTACTTCGTGTACACCTTGGTGTCCTTGTAGACGGTCGGCTGAGGATTGCTCTTCCCGCGCTTGTCGTTGCGGGTCTGGCTCGGCGCGGTGGCCGCCGCGATCCATCCGAGATTGTTGTGGGTGTTCACCGGTCCGAACCCGAACAGATCGTCCCCGTCGTCCGTGGTGGTCCCGATGTGCCAGGGAGACGTCGCCAGCGGCACGACGGTGAAGATATTCTTCCGGGACGCGAAAGCCGGGAGCGCGGCCTCGTAGGCCGGGTCGAAGACGTCCGGAAATCCCTCCACTCGCCAGAGACCCGGAGTCACTGCCGGATCCACGCCGAGCTGGATGTTCTTCACGGCGGCGTAGCGCTTGGCCCAATACGACGGGTTGATGATGCTGATGAAGGGCATGGGCTCGGGGTTGACGTCCCGACGGCCGTAGCTCGGTATCGGCAGCGCATAGGTGGTGGTGTACTCACCCAGCGTGTTGAACCCCCAGGACTTCAACCGGAGGCTTGCCTGACGCACGAAGACCCCCCACGGCATCCCGCCGGGGCTCTCGTACTTCCTCTTCACCGCGTCCACGTAGGCCGGGCCGCCATCGCCCGTGTTCACCCCGTAGACGGAGAGGGCCCAGAACACGTGGTTTTCGGGGGTGACCAGCACCCAGCGGGAACCTACCTTGTCGATTCTGAAGAAGCCGGACGAAGTTCCCTTGACCGTGAGGTCGGCGTAGCCCCCGTAGCGATCGAGCCCAGTGCTGGGCGAAGCCGGAGCCGGCGCCTTGGAGCCCGACGACGACGGCGGGGGGGCCGGCGCCTTGGAGCTCGATGACGACGGCGGCGGAGCCGGCGCCTTGGAACCCGACGACGATGACGGGGGGGCCGGCGCCTTGGAGCTCGATGACGACGGCGGCGGGGCCGGCGCCTGTGAGCTCGAGGAGCCAGTACCGACACAACCAACGACCAGCCCGATCCCGATAGCCGCAGGGATCAGGACACCACGAAATCCACAGTGCGCCATCGTATCCCTCCTGAGATCAGGCCCTCCCGGACGCGTCCGCGGAAGGGCGCGCTGCGTCGCAACGCTGACCCAGTGTAAGATGCCCTTCAGTGAGGATCCTATTCGTTTCGACGACCGTGCCCTATCCGCTGAACACGGGCGCGAACCAGCGCATCTACCACGTGCTTCGCGCCCTGTCTCGACTCGGACACATCACCTTCGCGTGTCCGACCGAAGGCGGCCGATGGCCGGCCGAGCTTGACGCGGTACAGCCGCTATTCCAGCAGGCTCTGCTGTATCCGAACGAGTCGTTCGACGCGTCGGACCCGGCACGATCCGATGGTCTGTTCGATCGCCTCTCCCGGCTCGCCCGATATCACGGACATCTCCGGGAGCCAGCCCTCATTCGATGGTACCGCTCGCCGCAAGGAGCTCAAGTAATTGCCAACGCCTGCCAGCAGGGATTCGACCTGATCTGGGTCGAACGTCTCATCTCGATCGGCCTGCTGCCCGGAAATGTGAGATGCCGCGTCATCCTGGACCTGGACGACGTCCAGTACCGGAAGCTGGGACACCGGCTTCGC
>DASSBK010000136.1:0-3917 GCA_035698825.1 Gemmatimonadota bacterium | reverse complement strand
CCGGCGCCGCGGCGGCGGCTCGATCGTGGTCGTGAGCTCGACCGCAGGACAGCGCGGCGAGTCGCTTCACTCCCACTATGCGGCGTCGAAGGGCGCGCAGATCTCGCTAGTCAAGTCGCTGGCGGTCGAGTGCGCGCCCGGCATCCGCGTCAATGCCGTGGCCCCCGGATGGGTCGACACCGAGCTGAGCGCGGAGCCGCTCGGCGGAGAAGAACGCGCGGCGATCGTGGCCGCGATCCCGCTCGGTCGCGTGGCGACGGCCGAAGACATCGCCGACGCGATCGCGTTCCTGGCCAGCGACCGAGCGCGCCACGTGACCGGCGAGATCCTGAACGTGAACGGAGGCTCGGTGCTGTGCGGCTGAAGGCCTCGGTGGCGCGCGGTGTCACGGCCGCTGTGCAGAGGATGCCGCGCGGGTTGACCACACCGCTGGCGGCCGCCGTCGGCACGCTGCTCTGGGCGGGGTTCGATCGGCGGGTCGCCAACGAGAACCTCCAGCGCGTCTACCCGCAGTGGTCGTCGTTCCGCCGCCGCAGAACCGCCTATCGGTCGTACAAGCGGATGGCGCGCTCGCTGGTCGAGTTCCTCCACACGGGCAAGTACTCGCGCGAAGAGATCCTCGCGCGCGTGGAGCTCGTCAACGAGCGGGCCCTCGACGCGGCGCTCGAGAGCGGGCGCGGTGCCATTCTCCTGTCCGGACATTTCGGCAACTGGGAGTGGCTGGCCCGCCGCGTCGCCGCCGCGGGCCATCCCTTCGCGGTACTGTTCAAGGAGCCCGGGGACCCGGTGCTCGCGGAGAGGCTGCGCGCGATCCGCGCGAGCGCGGGGATCGAGCAGATCGATCACGACGACATGCGCGCGGCGGTACGCTGGCTGAGGAAGGGGCGCGTGCTGGGGATCGTAATGGATCAGGAGCCGCGGCGGGTGGCGGAGGGAGTGGTCGCGCCGCTCTTCGGCCACGCCACGATGACCCACGTCGGCCCTTTCCGTTTGGCGCGGATGTCCGGCGCGCCGGTGCTGACGTTCTTCTGCCGCGCCGCCGGACGCGGGCGCTATCGCGCGAGGCTGGAGCCGCTCCCGGAAAGCGACGCGGCGGATCCGGAGATCGCGGTCGCCGAGGATGCCACGCGCTTCAACGCTCGGCTCGAAGCCGCGGTTCGGGAGAGTCCCGAGCACTGGATGTGGATGTACAGGCGCTGGGCCCGGATCGATCGCCGCGCGCGGGCCGAGCATGGCGCGTCGCGCTAGAGAGGCGTCTCCGCCTCCAGGTCGCGCGAGACCCGCGCCTCGTATTCCGCGGCGAGCCGCAGCGTGCGCGGCCCGGGCACGGGAGCAGGCAGCTCCGCCTCCCCGATCGCAGCGACCGGCATGATCCCCGCGCTCGTGAACGTGAGGAAGCACTCGTCTCCGGCGGTGACGATCTCGGGCGGGTAGCGGCCTTCGACCGTTTGGAATCCGCACCCGGGGGCGAGTTCGAGAACCAGGTCGCGCGTGATCCCCGGCAGGATACCGCACTCGGCGCCTGGAGTGTGGAGCGTGTCGGCCTCGAAGAAGAACAGGTTCGAGGCCGTGCCCTCGAGCGCCCACCCGTCCCGGTGGACGAGGATCGCGTCGTCGAATCCGAGCGCTCGCGCGGCTCCGCGCGCCCGCGCATGCGCGAGCTTGTGCGCGTGCTTGACGGCGGGCAGGTAGGGAACGACGCGTTCCTCGTGGCACGCGAGGCGCCAGAAGGGGGTATGCTGTGCGACCCATGGCGGGGGCGGCTCGATCCACATCAGCGACGTGGGTCCGCGCAACCCGACGCCGGCGGTGCGATAGAGCCGCGCCATGCCGTTGGTCCGGTCGCCCAGGAGTCGGGCAAGGATCTCGCGAGCTTCGGCTTCGGCCCACACCGGCCCGAGACCCAGCGCGCGCGAGGAATCGGCGAGACGCTCCAGGTGGCGCGGCAGGTACAGTGGTCGGCGCCCGACGATCTTGACGCCCTCATAGACCGCTTCGCCGTACAGGAATCCGCGGTCCCGCACCTCGAGCGCGGGGCCATCGAGCGGCCGGATGACGCCGTCGACCCAAACGTCCAGGGGACCTCGATGCGCTGGAGATTCTGGAGCCGATCGAGCTTCGTGCCGGAGCCCGATCTCGAGGAGATCGACCACGGGCATCCGGCGGAACGCGTCGCGCTGGCCGCGCTGGATACGCCGACCGTCTTTCGCGTCGGGTCGAATCGCGTCCTGCGCGGATGGCTAAGGTACGACGCGCCCGAAACCCGCGCCCGGCTGGAGGATGCGCTGCGGCCGCTGGACGTAAGCTGGTTTTTCGAGCGCCTCGACGGGCGCACACGGGTTACCGTCACTCACCCCGCCGCACCGGCCCTGCCGCGCGAGTGGCCGTGGAACCTTCTGGCCTTCGTCGTGACCGCGCTCTCGACGTTGATCGCGGGCGCGTATCTCGAGGGCGCGCCGCTGGACTTCCCGCTCCGCGACCCGGGGAGAATCGCGCAGGGGGCACCGTTCGCCGCCACGCTGCTCGCGATTCTCGCCGCGCACGAGTTCGGCCACTGGTTTGCGGCGCGCCGCTATCGTCTCGACGTCACCCTTCCGTTCTTCATTCCGCTGCCGATCCTCTCGCCGATCGGCACGCTCGGCGCGGTGATCAAGATGAAGTCGCCGATCTACACTCGTCGGATGCTGCTCGACGTCGGCGCGTCGGGCCCCCTCGCCGGCCTCGCCGTGGCGATCCCCGTGACGATCTGGGGAGTCGCCCACTCGCCCGTTCTTCCCGTCGATCCCGGGGCCGGGATCCTGCTCGGCGAGCCGCTTCTCTTCAAGGCGATCGTCGCCCTCTTCGGCCCGGCGATTCCCGCGGGCCAGGACCTCTACCTGGGGAACGTCGCGTTCAGCGGATGGATCGGGCTCCTCATCACGGCGGTCAACATGCTGCCGGTGGGACAGCTGGACGGCGGGCACGTCGTGTATTCGCTCCTGGGGAAGAAGCAGCACGCGATCGGTTGGGTGTTCTTCGTCCTGATGCTCGTCCTCGGATGGTGGTGGCAGGGCTGGTACGTGTGGGCGGCGCTGATCGCGTTCCTGATCCGGATCCGCCACCCTCCGGTGCTCGACCCGCACCTGGAGCTGGATCCCGCGCGGAAGGCGGCGGGCTGGCTGGCGGTCGCGGCGTTCGTGCTCTGTTTTACGCCGATCCCCTTCGATCTGTAAGAGGTCGGTCGGTGCAGGCGCTAAAAACGGTCCATCTGCTGCGTTCCACCTCCTCGCGTCTTCCTGCGGCGTGGGAATTACCACGCCTCGGAATCCGTTCGTCGTGCGCCTTGCATCTGGACCGTTTTGAGCGCCCTCGAGTGGGGCGTGAAACGCCCGGCGCCCGTTTTTCACGCGCCCGTTTTCCCGCGGCCGTCCGCGGTCAGCGGCCGTCCCAGCGGCGCACGACGAGCGCGGAGTTCTTCGAGCCGAACGCGATGCAGTTGACGACGGCGTGGCGGATGTCGGCGGTGCGGCCCTCGTTCGCCACGTAGTCGAGGTCGCAGGCGGGATCGGGCTTGTCGTAATTGATGGTGGGCGGCAGCCAACCCTCGCGCATCGCCTCGATGGTCTCGACCAGGCCCGCGGCGCCGCACGCCCCCTGCGGGTGCCCGGTCATCGACTTCAGCGCCGACGTCGGGAGCCGCTCGCTGTGTCTGTCGAACGCCAGCCGGACCGCGCGGGTCTCGATGCGGTCGTTGAGCTCGGTGGCGGTGCCGTGGAGGTTAACGTAGTCGACGGAGTCGGCGGGAATCCCGGCCTCTTCGAGGGCGAGTCCGATCGCGCGCGCCGCTTCTTCGCCCGTGGGCTCGGGACGCACGCGGTGATACGCGTCGCACGTCGTTCCGTAGCCCAGGATCTCGGCCTGGGGAGTCACGCCCCGCC
>DASSBK010000135.1:0-4586 GCA_035698825.1 Gemmatimonadota bacterium | reverse complement strand
CGCCGCGCTGGAACGAGCTCAGGCGCATGAACCGCCGCACGCACCGGAAGGTCATGGTCGTCGACGGCACACGCGGATTCACCGGAGGGGTCGGGATCGCCGAGGAGTGGACCGGCGACGCGGAAGACGAGGATCACTGGCGGGACGACCACTTCCTGGTCGAGGGACCCTCCGTGCGCTACCTGCAGGGTGCCTTCGCGGAGAACTGGCGCGAAGCCTCGGGCGAAGTTCTGGTCGGGGAGCGCTTCTATCCGACGATCGATCCGGCCGGCGCAGCGCGTGTGGTCACGGTTCTGGGAGAACCTGGCGGAACCGTATCACCCGTAGCGTTCCTGTACTGGCTTTCGCTCCAGGGAGCCCGCGAACGGGTCTGGATTTCGACACCCTACTACGCCCCCGATCCGGACCTCCAGCAATCGATCGAAGACACTGCCCGGCGCGGCATCGAGGTCCTGCTCATCGTCCCTAATCAGCTCAACGATTCGCGTCTCGTGCGATGGGCCAGCCGCATCCATTACCGGCCGCTGCTGGAAGCCGGTGTGCGGATCTTCGAATACCAGCCCACGATGTTTCACGTAAAGGCCGTGATCGTCGACCGGGACTGGGCCATTGTCGGCTCGGCGAATTTCGACAATCGCTCCTTCGAATTGAACTACGAGGTCGTGGTCGCAGGCGAGGACACGCTGCTGGTCACCGACCTCGAGACCTCGATGCGGGTTGACATGCGGAAATCGAAGGAGATCGCATTGAAGGACGTCCAGCAGTGGTCGATTCTCGAACGTGGCCGGGATCGGCTGGCGTCGGCGCTGCGCGAGCAGCTCTAGAGTTCCCCGCTGCTAGTCCGGCCAGGGGTCCTTGAGCCGGTCGAGGTCGCGCCGCTCGCGCTTGGTGGGGCGCCCCTTGCCGCGGAACGACGTCTCGGGCATGAGCTTGAGCTGAGCCTCGCGCTCCCGTCGCAGTGCCAGGCTCTCGGCGGTCTCCGCGTAGAGTGCCGCTGCGGCGGCCGCGGTGCCCCGCCTCTCGCCGAGCCCGCAGACGACCACCGTCCGCTCGATGGGCCCGCTGCGGACCCGAACGACGTCGCCGATCCGGACCTGCGCGCCGGTCTTCGGCCGCGCGTCGTTGAGGCGCACCTTGCCGCCCTCGACAGCGTCCGCCGCCTGGCTCCGGGTCTTGTAGAACCGCGCAGCCCAGAGCCACCTGTCGATGCGGGCGCTCATCCGTGCCGTTCCGTCCTTCAAGCTTCCTCGAAATCGAGCTCGATCCGGACCGGCTCGGCGGCGTCACTCGCGAACGAGCGCTGGATGTCGCCGATCAGCCGTTCGACGTCGATCCCCATGACGAACGCCCTGGAGCTCCCCGCTGCCGACAACCCGCGCAGGGCACGTGCCGCGCGGAGACCCCGGACCGCGCGTGCTGCCTGACGCTGCGCGGCCGCCAGGTGCCCTCGCCTCCGATTGAGGCAGGCGGCCGACAGGTGGACGAGCGCCTGGACGAATCGCGCCGGAGTGGTCGTCCGGCCGGCGGCGTGCCAGAGCGCCTCCAGAGCCTCGTGGCTCTCCCACCAGTACTCCGCGTTGAACAGGTCCACGGCCCACAGCCATTCCTCGAGCTCCCGCCAATCCTCGGGCCTCCATGATCGCGATGCCGGGACTCCCTTCCCGAACGAATGCCCATCCGGGTCGCGAGTCGGATGCGGAGCATCACCTGGGACGAAACGATAGGCCGGAAGTGCGCGCGTGCTGTAGCGCATGTCGAAAGCCTACGCGGGGCACGGACGGCGAACCAGCGCTAGCGGGCTCAGGTGCCAGCCTGCGTTGCACGGCCGCTCGCGTCGCGTGAGCTTGCGGCGCGGATGATGCCCGGCCCCGAACATACGCGGACAGAATTGCCGCACGAGATGCGCGCCGTCGAGATCGCGCGGCCCGGCGGGCCGGAAGTCTTGGTACCCACCAGCCGACCTGTTCCCGTCCCCGGCCCGGGGGAGATCCTGATCGCGGTCCATGCCGCGGGCGTCAACCGCCCGGACGTCCACCAGCGCGAGGGCCGTTACCCGCCTCCCCCCGGTGCGTCGGATCTGCCCGGACTCGAAGTGGCCGGGATAGTAGCCACGTGCGGGGAGAGCGCGTCCCGCTTCGCGCTTGGCGCGGAAGTCTGCGCGCTGGTGGCGGGCGGCGGGTACGCCGAGTACTGCGCCGTGCCGGAGGTGCAGGCGCTGCCGGTTCCCCGCGGCCTCACGCTCGTGGAGGCGGCGGCGGTTCCCGAGACCTTCTTTACCGTATGGACGAACGTCTTCGACCGCGGGAAGCTGGCGGCGGGGGAGAGCATCCTCGTCCAGGGAGGTTCGGGGGGAATCGGCACCACCGCGATCCAGCTCGCCTCCGCGCGCGGCGCACGGGTGTTCGCGACGGCTGGCGGTCCTGAGAAGTGCCGCACCTGCGAGGAGCTGGGAGCCGAGCGCGCGATCGACCACCGGATCGAAGCCTATGACGAGGTCGTGCGCGAGGCGACGAACGGCCGCGGTGTCGACGTGGTCCTCGACATCCTCGGCGGTCCGCATCTGGAGCGGCATCTCGCGATCCTCGCGCCCGAAGGCAGGCTGGTTCTGGTCTCGCTCCTGGAGGGACGCGAAGCTCCGATCGATCTCTGGACGATCATGGCGAAGCGGTTGACCGTCACCGGTTCCACCTTGCGGCCGCGCTCTCCCGCCGAGAAGGGCGCCATCGCCCGGACCCTCGAAGCGGAGGTCTGGCCCCTCATCGAGTCGGGACGCGTGAGGCCCCGGATCGACACTACGTTCCCCCTGGAAGAGGCGGCGGACGCGCATCGGCGGCTGGAGAGTCGGTCGCACGTCGGGAAGATCGTCCTCGTCGTCCGCGAGGGTTGACTTGGCGGCCTATAATAGGTATTCCTTTTCGAGAATCATTCTTGATACCGTGGGTCCCCGGGAGGAGAGGCGCATATGCTGAGCGACAAGCTCCAGAAGGCACTCAACGAGCAGATCAACAACGAGCTCTTCGCCGCGTACCAGTATCTGGCGATGGCCGAGTACTTCGCCGCCCGGAACCTGGACGGGTTCGCCCATTGGATGCGCCTCCAGCGCGAAGAAGAGGTGAACCACGCCCTCAAGATCTTCGACTTCGTGATCGATCGGGACGGTCGCGTGAAGCTCGCGGCGATCGCTGCCCCGGACGCGAACTTCACGACACCCCTCAGCGTTCTCAAGAAAGCGCTCGAGCACGAGCGGGCGGTCACCGGGGACATAAACGCCCTCTACGCCGCCGCGAAGAAGGAGAACGACTACCCGACCGAGGCGCTCATGCAGTGGTTCGTGCTCGAGCAGGTCGAGGAGGAGGCGAGCGCGCTCAAGCTCGTCGAGCGGCTGGAGATGGCGGGCGACGACAAGGCCGCGCTCCTGATCCTGGACCGCGAGGTGGGTCAGCGGACGTCGACGGAGTAATCGACGGGGAAGCGAGAGCCGAAGCAGGCCGGCGAGGCTATTCCTCTTCTGCTTCGGGCTCCTTCGGAAGCCGCTCGGGTGGATTCCTGTCGAGGAGAAGGATCGCGCCCTGCGGCACGATGAGATACGTGCGGCCCTCGAACTTGATCTCGACCGAAGCCTTTCGGAGGAAGATCGCGTAGTCGCCCACGCGCGCCTGCATCGGCACGTGGCGCGAGGAGGACTCGAGTGTCTTCCACGGCTCGTCCTCCATCGACCCCGGGTCGGGAAGCGGGATCCCGGGACCCGCGGCTACGATCCGGCCCGCCTGCACGGACTCCTTCTCGACGGCCCAGCGCGGGAGGTACAGCCCGACCTCGGTGCGATGCTCGCCCTCGTCGGGCTGGATCAGCACGCGATCGCCGATCACGACGAGCCGCTCCTCGAGCGGCATGGAGTCTTCCGGCATCCCCGGAAGGTGGGGCCAGGGAGCCTGTGGAGCAACCGGCACCGGGTCATCCCCCTCAGATCTTTGACTCATTCCAGATCTTTGACCCATTCCTGCTTCGCCCTGAAGCGGGGCACCCTTCCCGCGTCGCTCTTCCAGTGCATTGGAATTGAGAAGCCGGATCTCCGGGGGCGCCCGACTCGGACGGCTTCCCATTCATTTCCAGAGTGGGCTGGAGAGGGTCCCCACGAAATCGGAGTCGAGCCCCCGACACCTGCTGGCAGCGCGGAGGCGTTCCGCCGGCGCGGCCGGGGCCATAGCTTGGACCGCATGGACCTCGTCGTTCGGAGCTCTCGCGTAGTTCTGCCGGAGGGCGTTCGCCCCGCGGCGGTGGTCGTGTCTGCGGGAAGGATCGATCGGGTGGCACCGCTGGACGCCGCGCTCGATGCCGCGATGGAGATCGACGCCGGGGACTCGGTCGTTATGGCGGGGCTGGTCGACAGCCACGTCCACGTCGACGACCCGGGGCGGACCGAGTGGGAGGGATTCGACACCGCTGGCCGCGCGGCGGCCGCGGGCGGCACGACGACGATCGTCGACATGCCACTCAACTCCTCGCCCGTGACGACAACGGTGGCCGCACTCCGGGCAAAGCTCGTCGCGGCCGAGGGGGCGTGCCGGGTCGACTACGGACTGTGG
>DASSBK010000134.1:0-4188 GCA_035698825.1 Gemmatimonadota bacterium | reverse complement strand
ATGAAGGCCGGGATCCTCGGGGGCCTGACGGCCGCCTTCGGCTATCGCGGTCCGGTCCCCTGGGTGGTGGGACTCGGCCTCGCGCAGGTCGGCGAGTTCTCGTTCCTGCTGGCGCGGACCGGAGCAGCGTCGGGTGCCTTGTCGGACGAGCAGTACGGAATGGCGCTCACGATGACCCTCGTCACGATGATGCTCTCCCCCAGCCTCGCGCGTCTGGCCGACGCGCTCTACACGGGCTGGCTGCGGCTGCGCCCTTCGGCCGTCCGGATCGAGTCGTTCAATCTGCCGGAGGAGGTGGGCGGTCACGTCGTGGTGATCGGGTATGGACGCTCCGGCAAGGCGGCGGCGACGGTGATGCGTCAGGTCGATGTGCCGTTCGTCGTGATCGAGATCGATCACGTGCTCGCGGAATCCGCGCGCGAAGCGGGTCTCGCTACCGTCTGGGGGGACAGCTCGCACATCGAGGTCCTCGAGGCGGCCGGGATCCGCCAGGCCCGCCTGATGCTCGTGGCGGTTTCGGACGCGGTCTCCGCGCGCGTGACGATCGAGAAGGCGCGCGCGCTGAACCCCGACCTGCGGATCGTCGCCCGGGCGCTGTATCCGGAGCAACTCGCCGAGCTCGCGAACCTCGGGGTGTACGAGGCGGTGCAGCCAGAGATGGAAGCCGGCCTCGAGATGGTGCGGCAGGTCCTCACTCACTACGGAAAGGCCGTCACCGAGGTCCAGCGTTTCACCGAAGCGGTCCGCGACGACCTCTACGGTCCGATGTGGGAAGGGGGGCTCTCCGCCCGCTATCATTCGATCCTCGAGGAGCTCGGCCCCGATCGGTCGCCGGTTTCGATCGAATGGTTCACCGTCCCGGGCGCTCCGGGGTCGGGCGAGCGGACGGTCGGGCACCTGTGGATCCGCACGGCTACCGGTTCCTCCGTCGTGGCGATCATCCACGGCAGGTCCGTCGATCCGCGCCCGGGACCCGAGTCGCCCATCCATCCGGGCGACCGCATCGCCCTCCTCGGCAGCAGCGAAGAGCGCCAGGTCGCCCGCGAGCTGGTCGCGGCAGCCTTCCTCCCGACCCCGGCACCGTCCGCCTGAACCCGCGCTAGGCGCGCTCCTCGATCGTCAGCTCGATGTCCAGCTCCACGTCGGGGGCCAGGGTGTGCCAGACCGAGCAGTACGTCGTGCGGCTGAGATCGATCGCCCGCTCGGCGCGCGCGCGGGAGATGCCCTTCCCCACCAGCCGGAACCTTATGGCGATCCGGGTGAACCTGCGCGGGGGATCCTTCCTCCGCTCGCCCTTCACCTCGACGTCGCAGCGGTCGACGTCCTGCCGGCCCTTCTCGAGGATGTCCACGACGTCGATCGCCATGCAGGCGCCGAGCGAGGCGAGAAGTCCCTCGGTAGGCGAGGCCGCGACCTCGCGGGTTCCGTCGAAGGACAGGTCGTGCCCGTCTTCGGTCCGCGCGCGGAAGCGCATGTCGCCTTCCCACGTAAGCGTGACGCTCATCGAAGCCTCCTTTGCGGTCCCAAGGTACCCTATCTTCCGGCCTCGTGAGCCTGTTCGACGTGAGCGAGTGGGACCTGCCCCTCGAGGATTTCGCCGTCCGCGTGCGGGAGATCGGCGACGGAGAGCCGATCCTCTGCATCCACGGTGGGCCCGGCATGAGCTCCGGGTACTTCTTTCCGGATCCCGATGTGTGGGGACCCGGATTGCGGGCGCTGGCCGCCGACCATCGGGTCGTCGCCTACGACCAGCGCGGGTGCGGAGGGTCCGGCGTGCCGGACGTCGAGCAGCCCCTGGCCCTGTCGCGCCACGTCGACGACGTCGAGAGCGTGCGCGCCGCCCTCGGGCTGGAGCGTCCGATCGTCCTCGCCCATTCGTTCGGCTCGGTGCTGGCGATCCTGTTCGCGCTCCAGCATCCGGAGAGCCTGTCGGGGCTCGTCATCCTCGGGGGCGCTCCCACCCGCGCGTTCATGGCCGGCTACCGTCAGGCGGTCGCCGCCGAGCTTCCACTCGGCATTCAGGAGAGGCTGGCGGAGATCCAGTCCGGAGAGATCGACGACGAAGCGATGCGCGAGCGATTCCGGCTGGCGCTTCCACTCTACTTTCACCGCACCCTCTCCGACACCGAGCGCGACAGCCTCCTCTCGACGCTCCGCTTCAGCGGAGCGGTGAACCGCGCGGTCGCCGCCGGGCTCGAGAACTACGATCTCTCGACGGCGCTGCCCCACGTGCGCGCTCCGTCGCTCGTCATCTACGGTGCGTCGGACCGGGTGGTCCAGCCCGCCTACCAGCTGGAGTTTCGCGGCCGACTGCTCACGGCGCGGTTCGTGGAGTTCCAGGAGAGCGGTCATTTTCCGTTCCTGGAGGAACCCGATCCGTTCGCCCGGGTGGTACACTACTTCGCCGCGCACGGCGGCCGTTGACACCGGCCCCGCGGGCGGCGTTCTTGAAGCGTCCCGGCCTGCCGAGGCGCAGCGCCGGGCGCCGACAACCCCCGACAGGAGAGTCCGATGAAACACGCAAGAGCGATCGTGGCACTGACCCTTGTGGCGGTTGTCGCCGCGGGCTGCGGCGGGGGCGAGGAGCCCGCCCCAGAGGAAGCGCCCCTGGACGAGACCGTGATGGCTGTTCCCGATTCGACGATCGAGCGGGAGATCCGCACTCGTCTGGACGCCGACCCGCGGCTGGACGGTGAGGGGATCGATCTCGACGTAGCCAGCGAGAACGGGGTGGTCAGCCTGCTCGGGCAGGTCCCGTCCCGGATGGAGATGTCGATCGCTCGCGAGGTGGCGATGTCGGCTCCGGGAGTGGTGAGCGTGGTCTTCGATTCGCTGGACGTCCTGTCGGAACGACAGAACACGGGCGCGGACACGGCCGGGATGGAGTGATCGGAACGATCTCCTCGTTCACCTCCGGATGTACGAGAGGACTTTGCCGGTCCGCGTGCGCTCGAGCTCGGCGGGGTATTCGATCGCGATCTCGAGACCGCCGCCGATCAGGTTCGTCATGGCCTCGCGGATGCGGATCTCCAACTGCGGACGCTCCTGACCGGGCAGGGGGATGACGCGTACCGTGAACCGCCGCGGCGCCGTCTCGACCACCTGCCAGCGGTAGAGCCCGACGTCCCGCAGCGCGCGGAACAGCTTGTACTGGTGGAGCGAATGACCCTCCGCGCGCTCGATGAAGAGCATGTCGCGCCCCTCCCTCAGCCGGATGCGCGGCAGGAACCGGCCGCAGGAGCACGGCCCCTCGATCGCTTCGCCGAGGTCGCCCTGACGATAGTTGAGGAGCACGGTTCCCCTGTTCACCAGGTTGGAGACGACGATCGAACCGGGGACGTTCGGCTCCACGCTGCGTCCCTCGGGATCCGCGATGCGGACGTGGGTCACGTCTTCGTGGACGTGGTATCCGTCCTGCACCTCGCACTCGAAGCCGATCGCGAACGCCTCGGTGGAGCTATAGATCCCGAGGACGGGAATGCCGAAGTCCTCCTCGATGATCCGCCGTTCCGGAGGCGCCATGGCATCCGAGCTGAAGGTGATCACTCTCGGTAGTGGAATCGTCTCTCCCGACTCCTGGAGATGCCGGAACAGCCGGCCGAGGGCCGAACCGTAGCCCGAGAGATGCTGTGGCCGCCATTCCCTGAGGCCTTCGATCACTTGAGCGGTGTCCTCGAACACCGAGTATTTGCGGCTTTCGGAAACCAGCTTTCCCACGGCGGGAGCGATCGTGCGGAGATGCTCGCGAACCCGCGTGGGATTGCCTTCCATGGACAGCGAGGCAGAGCGATATCGGATCTCCCCGACGATCCGATCGCGAAGCGCTCGCTCCCGAAGCTTGACGGCCCAGCCGGCCACGACGCCTTCGGGATCGTGATACACCCGGCGTGGCAGCATCGTGCTGCCGCTCGTCTTGAGCTCCAGCAGATCGTCCATTCGGGCGCCGACGGGGAGGAACGCCTCCGGCGTCGAGGACAGGTCCTCGTGCTCGACGACCGGCAGCAGGGCGAGATCGGCCGCGGATCGGAAGTCGTCGGGCCCGACCCCCCGGTCCCGCATGGCCTGCGCGTACCAGGGCACGCGTTCGTACGCGAATCGGACGATCGAGCGAACGCGCTCGTCGCGGCGCGCGGCCATCTCCTCGGCGCTCAGCTTCCGGTCCCGCGGCTCGCCCCAGACCTGGCTCAA
>DASSBK010000133.1:0-8170 GCA_035698825.1 Gemmatimonadota bacterium | reverse complement strand
TCGATCCCGTGCTTCGCGCCGGCGTCCATGACCGCCGCCCAGACGCGCTCGGACGCGTCGCGGGCGAAGTACAGCTCGAACCCGTCCTCGCCCGTGTATCCCGTGCGGCTGATGAGGGTCTCGACGCCCGCGATCCGGCCGTCCCGCTTCCAGTAGAAGGCGAGGTCGTCGAGCGCCACGTCGGACAGCTCGGCCACCGTCTCGGCCGCCCGCGGCCCCTGGACGGCGAGGAGCGTGATCCGGTCGGACTCGTCCCGCAGATCGACTCCGTCGCCTGGCAGGTGCGCGCGAACCTGCTCCAGGTCTTTCGCGATGTTGCTCGCGTTGACGACCATCATCCAGCGCTCGTCTCCCAGCCGGTAGACGACGCAGTCGTCGATGATCCCGCCTTCTTCGTTCACCATCGCAGAGTACTGCGCCTGATCCACCGCCAGCGCGGAGGCGTCGTTCACCGTGACCCGCTGGATCGCCTCCAGGGCGCGCGGCCCCTCGAGCAGGAACTCGCCCATGTGGCTGATGTCGAACACGCCCACGCGCTGGCGGACGGCGTGGTGCTCGTGCGTCATGGAGGCGTACTGGACCGGCATGAGGAACCCCGCGAACGGCACCATCTTCGCGCCCAGCTCCTCGTGCACGCGCGTCAGCGCGGTCCGCTTGAGGTCGGCCGTTTTCATCGCCCCTACAGGATGTATTTGCGGAGGTCCGTGTTCTGCACCACATCCTGCAGGCGCTCGCGGACGTCATCCGCGTCGAGCACCACCTCGCCATGGTCGACGTCGGGAACGTCGAAGAGGATGTCGTCCAGCAGACGGGTCATGATGGTGTGGAGCCGCCGGGCGCCGATGTTCTCCATCGCGTCGTTCACCTCGGCGGCGGTTCGCGCGATCTCGCGGATCGAGTCCTCGGTGAAGCTCAGCTTCACGCCCTCCGCGTCGAGCAGCGCCTGGTACTGGAGCGTGAGCGCGTTCCGCGGCTCGGTCAGGATGCGCTCGAAGTCCTCGGCGGTCAGGCTCCGCAGCTCGACCCGGATCGGGAAGCGCCCCTGGATCTCGGGGATCAGGTCGGAGGGCTTGGAGACGTGGAACGCGCCCGCGGCGATGAACAGGATGTGATCGGTGCGGACGAGCCCGTACTTGGTCTGGACGTTGGAGCCCTCGACCACCGGCAGCAGGTCGCGCTGGACGCCCTCCCGCGACACGTCCGGGCCGCCCGTCACCTTCTCCCCGGCGATCTTGTCGATCTCGTCGAGGAAGACGATGCCCGAGTTCTCGGTGCGGTAGACCGCCTCGTTCACGACCTCGTCCATGTCGACGAGCTTGGCCAGCTCCTCCTGGAGCAGGATCCGCCGCGCCTCCGAGACCGTGACCTGGCGCCGCTTCTTCCGCTTGGGAAGCATGTCCTCGAGCATCTCGGACATGTTGATGTCCATGTCCTCGAGCCCCATCGGGGAGAGCACCTCGATGAACGGCATCCGCGACTGGCTGGTCTCCACCTCGACCTTGCGATCCTCGAGCTTCCCGTCGGCCAGGAGCTTCCGCAGCTTCTCGCGCGAGCGCTCGCGCTGGGCCTGCGCGCCCGCCGTCGCCGGCTCTTCGGGTGCGGCCTCCACCACGCCGAGCTTGTCGACCAGGTAGCGGCGCATCGCCCCGCTCGAATCCTCGCTCTTGAGCGGCGGGAGGAGGAGGTCCAGCAGCCGGTCCTCGACCTGCTGCTCGGCCTGCTCGTAGACCTCGTCCTCCCACTCCTGGCGCACCATGTTGACCGAGATCTCCATGAGATCCCGGATCATCGACTCGACGTCGCGCCCGACGTAGCCGACCTCGGTGAACTTGGAGGCCTCGACCTTGATGAAGGGGGCGTCGGAGAGGCGCGCGAGGCGGCGCGAGATCTCGGTCTTCCCGACACCGGTGGGGCCGATCATGATGATGTTGTTGGGCAGGATCTCCTCGCGGAGCTCCTCCTCCACGCGGAGGCGCCGCCAGCGGTTCCGGAGCGCGATCGCCACGGCGCGCTTCGCCTCGTGCTGGCCCACGATGTACTTGTCCAGCTCGGCCACGATCTGCCGCGGCGTCAGGGACTCGTACGGATCCTCTTCGGGGGCCAGCTCTTCCGGAACGGGGGGCGCCTGATCGGTCAGTGTTTCGTCCATGGGGCGCGAATATAGCCGGGCCCTTCGCGCGGCGCCGGAAGCAGGCTTCGCTCGCGGAACCACTGGGCCGTGCGCGCGACGGACTCCCGCAGAAGCGCTCGATCCCGGGCGCCTCCGCCGCCCAGCGCGCCGACCAGATGCGATCCGACGAACTCCGTCGCCCCCGTGAGGAGGATCAGTCCGTCTTCAGCTCGAGGATGCTGAGGTGGGTGTTGGTGTGGATGCAGATCTCGCCCGCGATCGTCAGCGAACGCTCGACGATCTCGCGCGCCCCGAGGTCGGTCGCGTCCCTGAGGGCCCGCGCGGCGGCCAGCGCGTAGGGGCCGCCGGAGCCGATCGCGAGGATGCCGTCGTCGGGCTCGATCACCTCGCCGTTCCCCGATACGAGCAGGCTCGTCTGCTTGTCGGCCACGGCCAGCATCGCCTCGAGGTGGCGCAGGATCTTGTCGGAGCGCCATTCCTTGGCGAGCTCGACCGCGGCGCGGGCCAGGTTCGTCGGCCAGCGCTGGATCTTCTCTTCGAATTTCTCGAACAGCGTGAGCGCGTCCGCCGCCGAGCCCGCGAAGCCGGCGATCACCCGGCCGTCGTGCATCTGGCGGACCTTGACCGCGCGCCCCTTCATCACGGTGTCGCCGAGCGTGACCTGGCCGTCTCCACCGAGCGCGACGGCGCCCTCCCGGCGGACCGAGCAGATCGTGGTGGCGTGGATCCTGTGCTGCGTCATCGGGCTCCGGACTGGAGAATCAGGCATGCGGGTGGGCGACATCGTACGCGGCCCTCAGCCGCTCGCGGGAAAGATGCGTGTAGAGCTGCGTCGTGGAAAGCGACTCGTGGCCCAGGAGCTCCTTGACCGCCATGAGGTCCGCGCCGCGATCGAGCAGATGCGTCGCGAAGGAGTGGCGCAGCGTGTGGGGGCTCACCCCTTCGCGTTCGGCGGCGCGCGTCAGCGCACGCGTGATCACGCGCTGGATCTGCCGGACGGTCAGCCGCCGTCCGCTGCGGCTCGCGAACACCGCTCCGTCCCCGGCGCCGGACGCCGCGAGCTCGACCCTCCAGTCCCGTAGCGCCTCGACGGCGGCCTGTCCCAGCGGCACGCGGCGCTCCTTGTCTCCCTTGCCGACGACGCGCGCGGAGCCGGTGGCGTCGACGTCTCCCCACGACAGTCCCGCGATCTCCGCCACTCGAAGGCCGCCGCCGTACGCCACCTCGAGGAGCGCCGCTTCGCGGCGGGCGTAGAACCCCTCCTTCTCCCGCGCTCCGTCGAGCAGGCCCTGGAGGGGCTCGGCCCGGAGGACCGCCGGCAGCTTTCGTCCGCGCTTCGGGACGGCCACCGCCTGGGCGGGATTCCGCCGCGCCCATCCTTCGCGGCAGGCGTGCCGGAAGAACCCGCGCAGCGACGCCAGCCGCCTCGCGACCGTGCGCTTCTCGAGACCCTGCCGCGCGCCCCACGCGAGGTACCCGCGGACGTCCTCGGACGTGACGGCGTCGAGGTCGGGCGCCGTCGTGCCGAGATGCTCCGCGCAGAATTCGCCCCATCGGACGAGGTCGCGGCCGTAGCCGTCGACCGTGTTGGGGCTGTACCGGCGGACGGTCCGGAGGTATTCGAGGAAGTCCGCGACCCGGGTCTCGAGCGGAGCGCCCGTCATCGTCGGTCGATCGGGGACGCGCGCCACTCCGCGGTCATGGCGTCGCGACACGGGCGGCGCCCGGCTCCCGCGCCTCGGCCCACGCTTCGATGGCGGCCAGCGCCCGCGCGCTCTGCGCCGCGCGGCGACCCTGCTTTCCCCGGATCCCGTGCTCGGCCGGCGGCACAAGGCCGAAGTTCGCGTTCATGGGCTGGAACCGCTCCGGGTCGGCCTCGCGGAGGTACGCGTACAGTCCTCCGATCATCGTCTCCCGCGGCGGCAGCTCGGGCTGCTCGCCTTCGAGGACGCGGACCGCGTTCCACCCGGCCAGGAGCCCGCTCATGATCGACTCGACGTATCCCTCGACGCCCGTCAGCTGGCCCGCGAAGAACAGTCCCGGCCACGCGTCGCCCTTCGGCCGGCCGAACGGGTCGAGAGCGACCGAGTGCTGGAGGAACGTGTTGCGGTGCACCTGGCCGTGGCGCAGGTACTCGGCACGGGCGAGGGCGGGAACCACGCCGAACACGCGCTTCTGGTCGCCGTACCGCATGCGGGTCTGACAGCCCACGAGGTTGAACATCGTGCCGTCCGCATTCTCCCGCCGGAGCTGGAGCACCGCGTGCGGCTGGGCGCCCGTGCGCGGATCGACGAGCCCCACGGGCTTGAGCGGACCGAAGCGCAGCGTCTCGCGGCCCCGCCGCGCCATCTCTTCGATCGGAAGGCAACCCTCGAAGAACATGGCGTCCCGCTCGAAGTCCTTGAGCGGATAGAGCTCGGCGGCGAGGAGCCCGTCGACGAACGCCTCGTAGCCGGCGGCGTCGAGCGGGCAGTTGAGGTAGTCGTCGCCTCCCTTGCCGTAGCGGGAGGCGGCCCAGAATTCGCCTTCGACGAGCGAGTCGCGCGAGACGATCGGGCTGATCGCGTCGTAGAAGGCGAGGTTCCCCGCGCCCAGGATGTCCTCGATCCGGCGCGCCAGCGAGTCCGACGTCAGTGGTCCGGTTGCGACGATCGTCACCTCCCCCGGCACGAGCTCCTCGCGCTCCTCGCGAACGACGGTGACGGAGGGCTCGGCGAGGACCGCCTCGGTCACGAGGGCCGCGAACCGCTCGCGATCGACGCCGAGCGCCGACCCGGCGGGGATGCGAGCCTCGCGCGCGATCTCGAGGAGCCGGCAGCTGAGGCGCTCGAGCTCGGCCTTGAGGAGCCCGTGCGCGTTCTCGACGTCCGTCGACTTGAACGAGTTCGAGCAGACGAGCTCGGCGAGCCGGTCGGTGCGGTGCGCGGGCGTCCCCGCGCCGGGGCGCATCTCGTAGAGTACCGACGGAACGCCGAGCCGCGCGCACTGGAGCGCTGCCTCGCAGCCGGCCAGTCCACCGCCGACGATCGTCACGCCGCTCACGAGGTCTCCGGCGGCCCTTCCCCGGGCTCCGCCGCCTGCTTCTTCGAGGCCTTCCTCCGCGACCCGGCCTTGCCCGACGCTTTTCGAGTCGACGCCTTCTTCCTGGACGCCTTCTTCCCGGTTGCCTTCTTCCGGGGCGCCTTGCCCGCGGCCTTCCCACGCGACCGGCGTCCGCCCTTCGCGGGCCCCCGCGCCGCCCGCTCCGCGAGGAGCGAGACGGCCATGTCGAACGTCACGTCGTCGAGACCGACGCCCTTGGGGATCGAGGCATTGGTCTGGCCGTCGCTCACGTAGGGACCGTAGCGGCCCTCGCGCAGCTCGATCGGCGCGCCGGTCACCGGCGAGGGGTCGAACGTCCGGATCGGCTCGGCGCGGCCCGTGCCTGCGCGGCGCTTCGGCTGGGCGAGGAGCGCGAGCGCCTGTTCGAGCGTCACGTCCAGGGACGAGAGGTCGGGCGGCAGCGAGCGGGTGTCCTTGCCGCGCTTGACGTACTGCCCGTAGCGGCCGACGTGGGCCTCGACCGGCTCGCCCGTGCCGGGGTCGCGCCCCAGCTCGCGTGGAAGCGACAGCAGCCGCACCGCGGTCGCGAGGTCGATCGAGGCCGGATCCATGCCGCGGAGGAGCGACGCCCGCTTGGGCTTGCCGTCGCCGTCGCCTTCGCCGAGCTGCACGTACGGCCCGTAGCGGCCGGTCTTCAGGTAGACCGGCTGGCCCGTCTCGGGATGCGCCCCGAGCGGCTCCTCCGCCAGCTCCCCCTGCCGGAGCAGCTCGGACGCGAGCTCGAGCGTCAGCTCGTCCGGCGGCAGGTCCTCGGGGAGCGACGCTCGCCGCCCTTCCCCCTGCTGCAGGTACGGGCCGTAGCGCCCGACCCGCACGACCACCGGCTCGTCCTCTCCCTCCGGCGTGCCGATCGCGATCGTGCACACGTCGCGCGCATCGACCTCGTCGACCTTGCTCTCGAGGAGCTCCTTGAGCCCGGTGTCGCCGTTGCCGAAGTAGAAGCGCCGCAGATACTCGACGTGGCCGAGCTCTCCGCGGCTGATGGCGTCCAGCTCGTCCTCCATCCCGGCCGTGAACTCGTAGTCGACCAGCCCCGGGAGGTGCCGCTCGAGGAGCCGCACGACCGAGATCGCCACCCACGTCGGCACCAGCGCGTTCCCCCTCTTGAACACGTACTCCCGCTCCTGGATCGTCTCCAGGATGGAGGCGTACGTGCTGGGCCTTCCGATGCCGAGCTGCTCGAGCGCCTGGACGAGCGACGCCTCCGTGTAGCGCGCCGGGGGCTGGGTGGTGTGGCCCTTGACCTCGAGCGCGAGGCATTCGAGCGGCTGACCCTCGCGGACCGGCGGCAGGAGCGTCTCCTGGTCCGCCAGCTCGGCGTCGGGATCGTCGCTCCCCTCCACGTACGCGCGCAGGTAGCCGGGGAAGTCGATCGTCTTGCCGCGGACCTCGAACGTCGCTCCGCCGCCCTCGATCGTGATCGTCATCCGGCGGCCGCGCGCGTCCGACATCTGGCTCGCCACCGTGCGCTTCCAGATCAGCTCGAAGAGCCGGAACTCCTCCGCCGAGAGCTGGCCCTCGAGCGCCTCCGGCAGCTCGAACGGGTGGCCAGCGGGGCGGATCGCCTCGTGGGCCTCCTGGGCGTTCTTGACCTTCGACTGGTAGACCCGCGGCTGGGCGGGCAGGTACGCCTCGCCGTACTCGGCCCCCACCAGGTCGCGCGCCGCCTCGATCGCCACCTGGGCCAGGTTCGTGGAGTCGGTTCGCATGTAGGTGATGTGGCCGTTCTCGTAGAGGCTCTGGGCGATCCGCATCGTCCGCCGCGCCGAGAAGCCGAGCTTGCGGTTGGCTTCCTGCTGGAGCGTGCTGGTCGTGAAGGGCGCCGCGGGCCGCGACGCATAGGGCTTCTCCTTGACCGCCGTGACGCGGAACGCGGCTCCGTCGAGCCGCTCGGCGAGCGCGGCGGCGCCCGCTTCGTCCAGGAGGAGGAGATCCTCGGACTTCGGGGCTCCCGTGGCGGGATCGAAGTCGCGACCCGTGGGTACGCGCTTGCCGTCGGCCGCGACGAGCGCGGCCTCGAACGCCTCGGCGGCGGCCCGCACGGGATCGGCGCTCACCTCGTCCCCGGGACGGAACCGCCCCAGCAGGTCGTGCCAGCCGGCGGAGCGAAACCTCCGGCGCTCCCGCTCGCGCTCGACGACGAGCCGGACGGCTACGCTCTGGACGCGCCCGGCCGAGAGCTTGGGACCGATCTTGCGCCAGAGGAGCGGCGACACCTCGTAGCCGTAGAGCCGGTCGAGGATGCGCCGCGCCTCCTGGGCGCGGACCAGCCCCTCGTCGATGCCGCGCGGGCGCTCGAGCGCCCGCTCGATCGCCTCGCGTGTGATCTCGTGGAAGACGAGCCGGCGGACCGGCACGCGGGGCTTGAGGAGCTCGGTCAGGTGCCAGCTGATCGCCTCGCCCTCGCGGTCCTCGTCGGTCGCCAGCCACAGCGTCTCGGCGCCCTCGAGGAGCCGCTTGAGCCGGGTGATCTGCTCGGATTTGCCGGGCACCGTGACGTAGATCGGCTCGAAGCCCTCGTCCACGTTGACCCCGAGCCGCGCCCAGGGCTCGCCCTTGAACCGGGCCGGGACCTCCTTGGCGCCGCGCGGCAGGTCCCGCACGTGCCCGATCGAGGCCTCGACCACGAAGCCCGATCCCAGATACCGCTCGATCGTGCGCGCCTTGGCCGGCGACTCGACGATCACCAGGTTGGGTGCGCCGGACCGCCGGCGCGAGCCCTCGCGGCCGGGCGCGGATGTGGGTTTCGCGCTCATGGAAGTCCTAAGCTATCATGCGCTTCCGCCCCCCGCCCACCTCGCCCGCCGTTTTCCCCGACCTCCCCACCAACGCGAACGGGGCGCCCGCGGGCGCCCCGTTCACTGGATTCCAAGGTCCTGGCCAGGATCAGCCGCCTCCGCCCCCGCCCCCCTCGTCGTCGCCCCCGCCTTCTTCGGG
>DASSBK010000132.1:0-2442 GCA_035698825.1 Gemmatimonadota bacterium | reverse complement strand
GAGGACGCGCGCGATCGCGTCCTCGGGCACATGGTGATGCTCGGCGAGAGCGCGCTCCCCCTCCCGTCGGGCGGGGTCCGCGGGATCCCGCCAGCGAGCGCACGCCACCCCCAGTGCCGCGGCGATGTCCGCGAACGGCCGGGCGGCGAGTGCCTCGCCCGCGCGCACGAGCGCCTCGCAGCGCGCGGCGGCGTCCCCGTTCATGCTCCGTCCAGCCAGAGGTCCGCCGCGAGCGAGCAGCCGCGCGCCTCGGCGCCCGGCTCCCTCCCCCGCAACTCGAACGTGCGGGGACCGGTCCGGACGCCGAGATCGCTGGTCTGGACGACGAGCGCGCTTCCGCGGTTGGCGAGATCGTAATGGACGATGGCTCCGACCTCTCCCGCGGCGACTTCGCGCCCGTCCGCCGGATCGACGATGCGGACCCGCGCCCACGGGGGTACGACGAGGCCGGCGCCGGAGTCCGCGCGCGGCGCTTCTCCTTCCCCTTCAGACTCGACGATGCCGAGCGCCGTGCGCAGCCTTGCGTCGTAATACTGGGTCGAGAGCTCGGTCATGCCGTACTCCACCGCCTGGAGCTCGGGCGGGATCCCGAGCCGCTCGGCGATCGCCCTCGCCAGGCCCGCCGGATCCGTGGCGGTGCGAAGACCCTTGAAGCCACCCGTCACCATCGCCCGGCTGCCACGCGGAAGGCTCCACGCGTCGGCGCGTTCCGTCACCAGGCGGTGAAACGCGATCGCGGGACCCGCCGCGAGGACCGGCTCGTCCTCGGCGACCGCCCGGTCGAGCGCCCGAGCGATGGCGTCGACCTCCCTCTCGTCCCCGTCCGGTCCATGGGGGCTCAGGAGGAACACCGTGCCCGGGCCGCCCAGCGCCTCCCGGAACACCGCGAACATGTGTACCAGCGACGAGTCGGGGGCCATGCGCGGCTCGGGGGCCAGGAAGAGGCAGCGGATCCGTTCGCGATCCGGAACCAGGAAGCGCCGGGCCGATGCGACGATCGCCGCGTTGTAGAGGGCCAGCGTGTCGAAATGATGGATCCCACGCGCCGTTCCCGTCGTCCCGGAGGTCCGGAACGCGGCGCGGTCGTGCTCCGGAGCGAATGTCGCCCAGCGCCCGACCTTGAAGGCGCCCGTCGGAACCGCCGGGATCCGCCGCCACTCCACGACGTCCGCTGCGGCGCTGACGCCCTGCAACAGGCAGAACTGGCGATACACGGGGTTGAAGCGGAACTGATGCGCGAACACGTCGCGCGCCAGTCGGTCGAACTCGGCGTCGTCCAGGGGATCGTCCCAGCCTCGGCCGATCGCCTCCAGGATCTCCGCATCCAGCCGGACGACCTCGCGCTGACGCGCGTCGTCGCGATCGGACGTCAAACGCCTCGCGCGGTCGGCGACCAGATGTACTTGTGAATCTGGAGCTGCATCCTTACGGGCAGGCCATCGGAGAGGATCCACTCGGCGAGCTCGGCGGGGTCGACCTCGTCCCACGCCGGCGAGAAGAGCACGGTGTGTCGTTCGGCGAGGCCGTGCTCGCCCACGATCCCGCGCGCCCACTCGTAATCCGCGCGGTCGCAGATCACGAACTTGATCTCGTCGTCCTCGTCGAGAAGGCGCAGGTTCTCCCACCGGTTTCGCGCCGCCATCCCGCTGCCCGGAGTCTTGAGATCCATGATGATGCGAACGCCCTCGGGCACGTCCTCCACCGACCACGCGCCGCTGGTCTCGAGGAGCACCTCGTGTCCGGCCGCCAGGAGCCGCCGCATGAGCTCGTTCGTCTCGCGCTGGATCAGCGGCTCTCCACCGGTGATCTCGACGAGCCGGCAGCCGTAACGCGCGACCTCCGCAACGATCTCGTCGAGCGGCCGCTCGGTCCCTTCGAAGAACGCGTACTCCGTGTCGCAATAGCGGCAGCGAAGATTGCAATACGTCAGCCGGACGAAGACGCACGGCCTTCCGGCGTGCGTGGACTCGCCCTGGATGGAGTGGAAGATCTCGTTGACTCGCAACGGCATGCGATGAAATCTACCGGGTCCCCGTCGACTGGCCCAGGCGAGCCTCGTCGACTCTCCTCTCCCGCGCCGTCAGCCCCGCTCCAGAAACTCGAACCGGTAGCGCGCCAGAACGCGCCGGGCGACCATGCGCCCGAGGTCGAGCGCGCGGTTGACCGCCTTGGGCGTGAACTCCAGCGGGTCGAGCGTCCGCAGGATGCGATTCTCGGCGGCGATGTCAGGGTCCGGATAGATGCGAAGCCGCACGTTGTCGATCCCGGCCAGCCCCTGGAACACGTCGTGGAGTCTTGCGGTCGCCTCGGGACCGCAGTCGAGGGACTCCAGGATGTCGCGGCTCGCACGGTAGAGAGCGTACTGGGTGCGATGCGCCTGAAGGACGTCTTCCTGCTTCGCGTCGCGGCTCTGTGCGGTCTTCTGCTGGTACATCGCGGAAT
>DASSBK010000131.1:0-7674 GCA_035698825.1 Gemmatimonadota bacterium | reverse complement strand
GACCGGACAACCAGCGGGCCACTCGGACGACATCGAGCTGCCGTACGAGCATCCGATCGGAACCCTCGCCCTCGTGGGGATCATGGGGGTTCTCTACGCCGTGGGTTGGGCGGCCTTCTATTTCCTGCTCTACCTCGGGCGCGGTCCTCTCCTGCCGTGAGGGAGCGATGAAGGTCGACCCGTACGAACGGGCCTGGATGTGGGCGGGAGCCGCGCTGATCGTCGCCTTCGTTGCAACGATCGCTTATGGTGCCGTGGTCCAGTCGCACCATCCGCCGAGCCACGTCGAGACGATCGATCCGAAACAGGTCTGGTCGTCCCCTTCGTTCCAGCCCCTGGGGGTGGTCGAGCGGGAGGACGGCTCGATCGAAGTGCGCGTCATCGCGCACATGTTCGCATTCCAGAAGCCGGAGATCGAAGTCCCCGCCGGGCGGCCGGTCACGTTTCGGCTAAGCTCCGTGGACGTAATCCATGGTTTTCAGATCGTAGGGACGAATGCGAACACGATGGTGATACCGGGATACGTCAGTGAGTTCACCACCGTCTTCGAAAAGCCCGGCGAGTATCTGATCGTCTGCAACGAATACTGCGGGTTGTCCCACCACGTCATGCACGCCACGCTCACCGTCACGCCGCGAGCCCGTTGAGCCCGCGGGAGGCGCGACTCGCGCTGGCCAACCTCTGGGTCGCCGTGGGGGCCTTCGGCCTGGCGGCCATGATGGGCGTCATGCAGGGACAGTCGCGGGCGAACACGGCGCTGCCATTCCGCTCGCCGAAGCTCTTTTACCTGTCGGTCACCGCGCACGGCGTCCTGATGGCGCTCGTCTTTACGACGTTCTTCATCATGGGCCTCGGGTACGTGCTCTGCCGTACCACGCTCGACCGGCAGCTCGCCGCCAGGCGGCTCGCATGGGTCTCGTTCTGGGTCGCGGTGATCGGCACCGCGGCGGCCGCGGCCACGATCCTCCTCGGGAAGGCGACCGTGCTGTACACGTTCTACCCGCCGCTCCTGGCCCATCCGCTCTTCTACATCGGCGCGACTCTGCTCGTCGTGGGTTCGTGGGGATGGGGAGTCGTGATGCTGTTGAATGTCCGCGCATGGCGGCGAGAGCATTCGGAGGCACCGCTGCCGCTGGCCATGCACGGCATTGTGGCCACCGTGGTCGTGTGGTATCTCGCGACGGCCGGCGTGGCAGCGGAAATGCTGTTCCTCCTCATCCCATGGTCGCTCGGCCTGCGCGAGACCGTGGACCCCGTTCTCGCCCGCACGCTTTTCTGGTGGTTCGGCCATCCGCTCGTCTACTTCTGGCTGCTGCCCGCCTACGTCGTGTGGTATGCCATCCTTCCGCGCCAGGCTGGTGGAAAGCTCTTCAGCGACTCGCTGGGTCGAGTCGTCTTCGTTCTCTTCATTCTGCTCTCGACACCCGTGGGCTTACACCACCAGTTCCTGGACCCCGGAATCGCGGGTGGCTGGAAGCTCGCCCACACGTTCGCGACCTACGCGATCCTCTTCCCGAGCCTCGTCACGGCTTTCACGATCGTCGCTTCCCTCGAGGTCGCCGGTCGGATGCGAGGCGGCACGGGCCTGTTCGGCTGGATCCGCCGGCTCCCTTGGGGCGAGCCCTTCTTCTCCGCTGTGGCGCTCGCGATCCTGACGTTCGTGGTCGGCGGGTTCGGCGGGATGATCAATGCGGCCTACAGCATGAACGCGATGATCCACAACACCGCGTGGGTCCAGGGGCACTTCCACCTCACCGTGGGCACGGCGTCCGCGCTCACGTTCATGGGAACCACCTACTGGCTGTGGCCGCGCCTGACGGGCAAGCCCCTGCGGCTCCTTGCCCTGGCGAAGGTCCAGCCGTACCTGTGGTTCGGGGGGATGCTCATCTTCAGCACCGTCAACCACATCACCGGGCTTCTCGGCATGCCGCGACGCGTCTACGACGCGAGCTACGACGGTGCGCCGATCACCCACACCTGGCAGGACTGGACCGGCCTGTCCGCCCTCGGCGGATCCATCCTCTTCGTAAGTGCGATGAGCTTCGTGCTGGTCCTCGTCGTGAGCGCCCTGGGGAAGGTCCGGGATGCCGGAATCGCCTTCGAGTATTCCGAGGCACTCGAGAAGCCGGCAACGCGGACCAGCTGGGATCGCCTGGGACTCTGGACGGCGGTCGCGGTCGTTCTCGTCCTCCTCGCCTACGCCCTGCCGATCTGGGACCTGCTCCAGCTGAAGCGATTCGGTTCCCGCGGATTCATCGTCCCGTGAAGAGGCACCGCGCGTACGATTTGACGCGCCACGGCGAGGTTCCTAGCTTCTTCTTCCCGCCGCGACCCCATCGTCTAGAGGCCTAGGACTCCACCCTTTCAAGGTGGCGACACGGGTTCGAATCCCGTTGGGGTCACCATACCGGACAGCGCCCTCCTCGACCGGAGCTGACCGCTCGCACGGGCCCTGAAACCAGCGATCCGGGGCTTTCGTAGGAATTTCCGTGAAGATCGTCGCTCGTCTGATGGGCCTCGCCGCTGTCCTGGGATCCTCCTTCCCGGCGCCCGTAGTCGGACAGATCGCCTGCGGAGCCGATTTCTCGCAGGCCGATAGGATGGTCCGGCTGCTGGAACAGGTGGAGGCGGGTGGGGTCTCCGATGCGCTGGTCGATTCGTTCATGTCGGAGCACGGCACCGAGCTGATCATCGAACAGCAGAACATCTCCCGAACGGTAACAGCGCACCAATACCGTCAGGTTCTCGAGAGCCTCAGCGAAAGGGAGCCGCCCGCCCTCCAGCCGGCGGACGACGGCGTCCGCGCCCGACGCGGGCTCGAAGGATTGCTGGAGGACGTGCGGCCCTCCATGTTGTGGGGAATGCGGCACCGGGACCTTCTGGCACGACGCGTGGAGGAGCTGCGAGGACGCGATCTACGCTCCTCGGCGATCGGGACCGCTCGTACGTACCTGCCGGAGGAAGTTCCCCTGGCGCCATGTCTTTTCGTCGTCATGGGCGGACGTGCCGGAGCGGCGGCGTTGGAAGACGGCGAAATCTACTTCGACGTGTTGGCGACGAGCTTCCGCGAGACGACTGGAGCGCTGGGGCCCTACCCGTCGACCGACGAGGTCAGCGACTACTATGCGCACGAGGTACACCACCTCGGCCTGAGCGCGATCATCGATCGTGCTCGGGACAGCCTCCAGCTGTCGGATGCCGAGGAGCGAGTCTTCGAATTCCTGCGTGCGATCGTACTGGAAGGAAGCGCATCCTATTTCATCACCGGCCACGGCAGTCTCGCGATGCTCGAGGGAGATCCACAATTTGCCATGCTCTCGAAAGGCGATTCGCTGCTGGAAACGGCGCAGCAGATCCTGATCACCCTTTCCGGTGAGCAGCTCGAAGAGGCAGCCTACGACAGCGTGATGGCGCCGATGCTCGGCACCGGATGGCACAGTGCGGGCGCGCTGATCCTGCACGCGATCGATCGCGCCGGAGGTTTCCCGGCAGTGGCACCCGTTCTGGTGGATCCGCGGAAGTTGCTGGTGGCCTACAACGCGGCCCAGGTCGACCTCGGTCATGGCGGGTGGATGTTCGACGCCGCGCTGGCGGAGCGGGTGCAGAATCTGGGCCACTAGTCACCCGGAGGCTCGCTCCTCCTTGGCCCCGGCGCTGACCCCCGACATCCGGCGTCAGAGCGTGAAGTACACCGTCGCTCCCTCGTCTTCGGCCCCCTCGGCCCAGACGCGGCCCCCATGCCGCGTGACGATCCGCTGAACGGACGCGAGGCCGACGCCGGTTCCTTCGAACTCCGCGACCGAATGCAGGCGCTGGAACGGCTGGAACAGCTTGTCTACGTACGCCATGTCGAAGCCGACGCCGTTGTCCCGGACGTAATAGACCGGCGCCGGTCCCTCGTCCGAGACCCCGAATTCGATGTGCGCATCGGGCTTCCTCCGGGTGTACTTCCACGCGTTCCTGAGGAGGTTGTCCAGCACGACCTTCAGAAGCCGTGGATCACCCGTCGCGATGGCGCCCGGCATCACGCTCACGCGCACCGATCGGTCCGGATCGCCCTCTGCGAGCTCGGCGAGAATGGCCTCTGCCGCCCCGCTGAGGTCGACGCGCTCGCTCCGCAGGGAGACGCGCGTCACCCGGGAAAGCTCGAGCAGGTCGTCGATCAGAGCGGCCATCCTCTCCGTGGCCTTCCGGATGCGCTGCAGGTGCTCCCGCCCGAGCTCGTCCAGGCGCTCCCCGCAGTCCTCGATGAGAGCCTGGCCGAAGCCCTGAATGCTGCGCAATGGCGCGCGGAGGTCGTGGGACACGGAGTACGCGAAGGCGTCCAGCTCGGAGTTCGCAGCCTCGAGCTGTCCGGCGTAGTGCCGGAGCATCTGCTCCGACCGCTTGCGATCCGAGATATCGCGGATGATTCCGGTGAACTCCTTTTCCGATCCGCGTGACCAGGCGGCGAGCGAGAGCTCCATCGGAAACTCCGCGCCGTCCTTCCGCCGCCCGACGAGCTCGACGGTCTTCCCGACCACGCGGGCTTCGCCGGTGCGGTTGTAGCGCTCCAGGCCCCTGGAGTGCGCATCCCGGAAGCTTTCCGGCATCAGGATCGTAAGGGGCTCGCCGACCGCCTCGGCCGACGGATACCCGAACAGCCGTTCCGCGGCGGAGTTCAGGTACGTGATGTGTCCATGCGAATCGGCCGAGACGATCGCGTCGTTCGCGGACGTGGCCAGGGTGCGGAACCGCTCCTCGCTGGCGCGCAGCGCAGCCTCGACCCGGTTGCGCTCGGTCACGTCCTGCGCCAGGACGAGCTCGGCGGGCTGGCCGCCGAACGCCAGAGGGTGCGAAGTGATCTGGACCTCGATCAGGCTCCCGTCTTGCGTGCGATGCCGCCAGATCCCATCGCTGTGCTCGGCGCTGTCGGCCTGGGAGATCGTCTCGAGAAGCACGGGAACGTCCTCGGGCGGACGGATGTCCTTGATCGTCATCGCGAGAAACGCGTGACGAGGGTACCCGTAGGTCTCCACCGCGGCGTCGTTGACCCCGAGGAACGCCAGCGTTTCCAGATCGTAGACCCAGGCCGGGATCGGGATGTTCTCGAAGATGAGACGGCTGCGCTCCTCGGACTCCTGGAGGATGGCCTCGGTCTCGGAGCGCCGGGCCTCGGCTCTCTCGAGTGCCGCGGCGCTCCACCATGCGAGCGCGGCGAGCGCGACGATGGTGCTGACGGTGACGAGCGCGGTTCCCATCTCGAAGCCGAACACGCCCGACCTCTGGCCGACAAGCCGAAGCCAGCCGAGCGCCAGCGGGACGACCACGACGGCCGGCAGCAGACGCCGGAGGAGCGTTCCGCCCGGACCCGCGCTCCGCAGCGCGCCCACCAGCCCGCGATCGGGGAACAGGAGCAGCACCGCCGCCGACAACGCCAGGTGTCCCGCGGCGGTGTGCAGAGCCATGGGTCCGTGCAGCGACCCGGCGCCGAACAGGTATCCGATCAGGTTCAGGAAGGCCAGGACTCCGGCCGCGAGAGCGGCGCCCTGGATCAGGCCCCCGAGGCGCGCCCCGGGGCGCCGGTATGCGATCGTGATCGCGATCCCCAGCGCCAGAAAGCCCAGCGCCGTCCAGGCCCCGACCTGGGAATGGCTCGCCGCCACCTGGCGGGAGTAGAGCACCGAATCGATGCCCAGGGTCAACGGAAAGACGTACTCGGCGAGCCGGCCGAACGCGACCAGCGTCACCACTCCTGCGGAGACCGACCCGAGAGCGCGGAGCGGCCCCGCGTTACGCGCCAGCGAAAGGATAAGAAGGGAGGTCCCCGCGAGGACGAACGACCCGGCCACCATGGGATTCATCGCGGGGAGACCGGGGGCGGCGCGGGTGATCCTTTCGGCTGCGAGCTGCCACCCGGCCAGCACGACGACGCCGAGTGCGGCGGCTGCCGCGGCGAGGAGCAGCGAAGCTGTGGATCTGCGGGTCACGCGGGTGGAATCAAGCATAAGCCGTGCCGCAATCGCCTCAGAGGAGGGTGTCGCGGCGCGCGCCTGGAGCTAATCGCGGGAAGTTCCCTCGGAGCTCTCCTGATACCGGAACACGACCGCGGCCAGGAAGCCGCCCACCAGCGGCCCGACGATGTACAGCAAGAGGTGGGCGAATCCGCCCTCGCCCGCCACGGCCTGCACGAGGATCGGACCGACCCCCACCGCCGGGTTGAACGCGCCCCCCGAGATCGAACCGCCCGCGATGGCGCCGACGAGCACGGTGAAGCCGATGGCCAGGCCGTAATAGGAATTGCCCTGCGTCTTCGGGTGCATGGCGGTGTTGAGCACTACGAGACAGAGCGCGAACGTGAAGAGCACTTCGACGATCAGCGCCGCCGTCGCGGAAGCTTCGGGCCCGGGCGCCGGCGCGAACGTGCGTCCGAGGATCACGCGGACCGCGAGCGCGGCCGCGACCGCTCCCGCCAGCTGGGAGAGCCAGTACGGCAGCAGCTCCCGCTTCGCGAGCTTGCCCGCGAGCCCTGCGGCCAGCGAGACCGCGGGGTTGTAGTGCCCGCCCGAGATGTGGCCGCCCATGTAGACCATGACCATCAGCGCGGACCCGATCGCGACGGCCCCGAGCGCGGGCTCCAACAGGACGACGAGGCCCACGGTCAGCACGAGGAAGAAGGTGCCGATGAACTCGGTCACATAGCGGATCATGGTCGTTCCTCCCGCAGAGAGTCGGTCGGATCCCGATCAGCCAATGCCGTCACATCCCCCGGGCTCCGTCTCGCGCGTGCCGTGCTGCTGATAGCTCGTGCCGTCCCAGCGCCACACCGCTTCGCAGAACCCCGCGCCGCCGATCGCCAGGTCGGGATACCCCATGTTGGAGGTCTCGAGCACGGTCCAGCCGCCGGCGGGAAAGCCCAGATTCATCGCGTAGCTGCCGTCGGCGTTCTTGATCCAGAGCGTGATCGTGCTGCCGTCCATCCCGGAAGTGCAGGTGTTCCCGCCGAGCACGAAGACCTCGACGACTCCGTCGCCGTTGAGGTCCGTTTCGGTCGCCTGCGCGTAGATCGGGCCGCAGTCCACGACTTCCAGCGAGGTGCCGTCCGCGGAGACCGTGTACTCCAGCGCGTCGAAGATCGCACGCTGATCGGCTTCGGAGATCGTCGTGGAGTCGGGATGGAAGAGGAGCGTCGAGCCCTCGGTCTGGGCGAGCGCGGATGGCGCGCATGCGATCGTGATCGACAGGCAGAGTGCGGCGGCCTTCATGGAGCTCCTTGGAGTACGGTGATCGGGCGTTCCCCGCTGCCGCGGGGACTGGAATCCGAGCCTAGAAGCGCCCCGCCAGGTGGTCAAGAGCCGGTGTCCGGTCGATCGAATCCGTGTTCCGCCGGTCGGGATGCGTTGCCCCCGAACTGGGATTCGAATCGTCGGTCGGGGACGAGCCACAACAGGGCCACGAAGGCGTACAGCCCTGCGGCGATCCAGGGTTCCAGGAACGCGACGAGGATGGCGGCGGAGTAGCAGAAGACCGAGACCCATGCCTTGGTATCCCGGCTGCCTACGGCCGTGGCGAGCCGCGACCCGGGGCCCTGGAGCGCTACCAGCCGTCGCTGGAGGATCGTCCAGGCGATCGCGGCCATGAGAAGGACCACGCCATAGACGGACGTGGGCAGGGGGGCCAGCTCGCTCGCCCCCA
>DASSBK010000130.1:0-14464 GCA_035698825.1 Gemmatimonadota bacterium | reverse complement strand
AGGATCTGCCGCAGGCGGTTGCGCTCGGCGCGGTCGTCGATCTTGCGACTGACACCGACGTGATCGACCCCCGGCATGAACACGAGGAAGCGGCCGGGCAGGGAGATCTGACCCGTCAGGCGCGGGCCCTTCGTGGAGATCGCTTCCTTGGTGACCTGGACGATGATCTCCTGGCCACGCTTGAGAACGTCCTGGATCGCGGGCCCCGATTCCCGCCGGCGGCCGCCGCCGCGGCGGCGTCGCCCGCCCCGGCCGCCCCCGTTGGTGGCGCCCTCCTCCTCTTCTTCCTCGTCCTCGTCGTGGTAGGTGCTGCTGGCGAGATCGGAGACGTGGAGGAAACCGCTCTTCTCCATTCCGATGTCCACGAACGCCGACTGCATTCCGGGGAGAACGGCGGTGACCAGCCCTTTGTAGATGTCCCCGACGTGTCGCTCTTCCTCTTCGCGATCGACGAGCAGCTCGCAGAGCTGATCGTCTTCGATGATCGCGACGCGCGTTTCCTTGGGGTTGACGTTGACGAGGATCTCGCGCTTCACGGGAGCCTCGTCGAGCAGTCGGAACGTGTCGGGGGCCTCGCGGAGAGGACCTCGGTTTTCGCCGAGGGCCTCGAGGAGGGGCAGTGCATGGTTGGCTTCCTTTGGGCGAGCGTCCCGGTGCAGGCACCCCGGGTCGCGAGCCTTCAACCCTTCACCTAGCGGAACCCGTTCTCTCCCGGCGGGGCCGTACCGTCCGCTGCCCGCGCTAGGCGCATCGCGGCTGGATCGCGCGGCGAGCGCGCCGCGGTCGTCAGCGGATCGCGGACGGATGGCTCCGGTTCGAGAACCGAGAAGGTGTCGCTGGATGAATCGAGGTGAGAGCTCAACGTTGAATGATCCCGAAGACCAGAGAAATCGAAACCGTCATCGCGCCCGCAAGTCGTTGGCGCGCAAAAGTCTGTCCGGGTCCCCGGCTGCGGCGAGTCGACAGGCCGTGCCGGAGATCGGCATGAATATAGCGACCTCTGGCCACGTTTGCACCCGTCCAGCCCACCCCCGCCGGGGTCGCGGTCCGGGCGATCAAAACGGTCCCCAAACCCGACCTCAGTTCTCCAGGGCGAGCTCCATGCGCTGGTAGTCGAAGACGACGCGCATGTCGCGGAAGAAGGGGTACCCCAGCACGCCGTGGATGTCGATGCCCCACGGCTCTCCGGGAGTCCCGTCGAGGAGGATCGCCCGCAGGTCGTCCTTCGCGTGACCGCCCGCGGCCGCCGAGAACCGCTCCGGGTCGATCCTGAGCGCCGCGCCGGTCGCGCGCCCCAGCAGGAGGTCGCTGGCGCCGGTGTCGGCCAGGAACGGGAGCGGGCGCGACCCGTCCAGGGACGCCGACAGGACCGGCCACACCGCGTTGGCGTCGAACAGGAAGGGGACGACCGAGCGCCGCAGGCGGTAGGTGCGGTCCAGGTAATCGGAGCCGCCCGCGTCGTAGCGGACGAGCTCGATCCGGCGGTGCCCGTAGTCCAGCACGACGAGGAAGTCGCGCAGGACGAGCGCGGGGTTGACGACCGCGGCGATGTAGTACGGCCCCTGGCCGCGGAGGTGGAGAGCCTCGAAGTCGCCGACCGCGAACGGAACGCGCTCGATCGAGATGCTCCCCAGCCCGAGGCTGTCCACGAGCGTGTAGCCGCCGGGCGATTGCCGGTAGGCGCCGTGGAGCGGTCCCCCCGGCCAGATCGTCGGGACCCCGATCGAGCGGGCGAACTCCCGATCGATCACGTTCCGCTCCGCGCCGGTGTCGAACAGGATGTACGCCTCCTCCCCGCCGTTGAACCGGACCGGCACGTACGGGATCTCGTCCCCCGACTTGAGATCGAAATTGAGCTGCGCGCGGGTGACGCGCGGATCGATCCGGTTGGCGGGCGCGCGAGCCACCTCGGCGTAGAACCGCCGCAGGCTCGCATATCCCGCCGAGCGCGGGTCGTCCGGCGACAGATCGAGGAAGGCGGCGAGCGCCTCCGCGGCGGCGGCGTAGTCGCCCGCCGCGGCAGACCACTGGGCGAGACCCAGCGCGAAGCGAGGCTCGGGCCAGAGGGAGAGGACGCGCGCGCCGCGTCTGGTGGCCTCGTCGAGGCGATTCCCCGAGGCGGCCACGAGCGCCAGTCCCCATTCGGCCTCGACCTGTCCCGAGTCGAGCGTGAGCGCGCGTTCCAGGGCCTCGGCCGCGCCGTCCATGTCGGCGAGCCGATACCGGGAGATCCCGAGGAGCGTCCACAGGCCCGCGTCGGCCTCGACCATGTTGGCGCCCCGCGCCGCCTCGACTGCCGCGGCGTACGGGACGTCCAGCGCGAGATACGCCTCGGCGAGGCCGCGCTGGATCTCGGCACTCTCTTCGTATCGGAAGTGATCGTCGCCGCCGTAGAGGAGCTCGAGCCCCAGCACACCCTGCGCGCGACGCCACGCGGCGACCGCCGCCTCGAGCTCGCCCCGGTCCTGGGCGGCCCGCGCGACCGCGACCGCGGCGGCGAGAGAATCGGTCGCGAAGACCGCCGCTTCCCCCGCGGGCGGGTCGTCGGTCACCACCTGCGCGCCGAGCAGCGGAGCCGCATCGCGGAGCGTCAGCGCATGGAGGGCAGCGCAGAGGGTCAGCGCATGGAAGGCAGCGTAGAGCTTCGTTGCAGAGAGGACGGCCAGCCGCCGCGACGCCGCGCTCAGCTCGCCCCCAGCAACAGGGGCAGGAGGGCGCCGAACGCGCCGGCCGCCATGATGAGGACCCCCTGGGAGAGTTGCGCGAACGGGACCTCCCGCGAGCCGGCGGGAGGCTCGAACCGGAAAAAGGACGCTCCCATCCCGGGCGACCAGTCGAACGTCACGTCGGTCGTGATCGGCGAGCCTCCGGCCGGCACTGTCACCGCCTGGACGCTCGCCACCCGCCCCGCCGAGTCGTACGTGGGAGTGAGCGTCAGCTGAACGTCGCGCTGGCCCTGCTGGTTCACCGTCACGCGGACCGGGCGGGCGCCGGATCCGTAGGAGAACTCGATCCGGACGTCCCGGCGGCCCGGACGATCGACGGCGATTCGCCGCGGCAGGTGCGACCGCTGATCGATCCAGTAGGACGCGGTCGTCCCGGGCTCGGGCCGGTCGTCGAGCCGCCACGTCGCGGCGCCGTCGATCGTCTCCTCGCCGCCGAGCGTGAGCTGGGTGTAGCCCGCCAGCCGGGACCGCATGGCCGCCAGCTCGGCGTCCAGCCGGCCCGCGTCGGCTGCCATGCGCGCCAGATCGCCGCCCGCGCGCGTGGCGTGCTGGTCGAGGGAGGGGACGTGGAGCGCGATCCGGTCCGGCATGGCCCACAGCGTGAGGGGGCCGACGCCGCCGGCCACGTCGAGGCGCCAGCGTGGTCCGTCCCGGTCGAGGACCAGGTTCCCCGTCACGCCCTGGGTCCCCGCTCCTCGCAGGTTGATCGCGGCCCGCACCTGCCGTGCCGCGTCGTAGCGCGCGAGCGCCCAGCCCTGGCGCACGGCGTCGAGCGCCTGGACCGCGATCTCGTTGGCACGAGCGTCCCCGGCGGACTGGGCCCGCGCGGTCTCGCTGGATCCCGCGAGCGTCAGCATGCCGGCCAGGAGGAGCGCGGCCGATCTCCGGGGTCTCCGCATGAAGGCTAGTACGGCCGGTCCGGCCAGAGGGTTCCGCCCACGCCGCCGATCTCGGCGAGGCCGAGCTCGTCGACGACGCCCTGCTCCTCCGCGATCTCGAGCAGCGAGCGGAGGAGCCTGGCCGTTCCCCGCGCGTCGGGAAGCGCCCGATGGCGACCTTCGATCTCGATCCCGAACAGCCACGCCAGCGCGTCCAGGTTCCGCCGCCTGACGTGCGGCAGGAGCCGGCGCGCGAGGCGCACCGTGCAGAGCCGCGCGTTGGTCAGCCGGCCGCCGCGCGCGCGCAGGAGCTCGGCGTTCAGGAAGCGCCAGTCGAAGCGCGCGTTGTGCGCCACGAACGCAGCGCCGCCCAGGAACTCGAGGAACTCCTCGGCGACGGCGTCGAAGGGCGGCGCGTCGGAGACCTTCACGTCGTCGATTCCGGTCAGCCGCGAGACGAACCCCGGGATCGGCCGACCCGGGTTGACCAGCGAGGACCACTCGCCCTCGACCCGGCCGGCGCGCATCCGCACCGCGCCGATCTCGGTCACGCGGTCCCCGGGCGGGCGGCCGCCGGTCGTCTCGACGTCGACGACGACGAACGGGATCTCCGACAGCGAGCGCGCCGCCCCGGCGGGCGAGAGCGGCGTCAGGCGCCAGCATCCGTCGCCGGTTCGCTCGAACGCCCGGTCCTCGCCCAGGAGCGTCCCCACGAGCCGTTCGGCGACGGTCTCCTCGACGCGCGCGATTCCCAGCACCGCGCGGGCGAGCGCGTGGGATTGCATGGGACCCTCGGCGGCCAGGCGCGCGCGCGCGATCGCCGCGAGCCCGCCTTGACGCGCCAGCGGGCTCATCGCGTGCGGATGATCGTCACCTGGAGGTTGGACTGGCGGTCCGCCCGGACGACCACGGGATGGGTTCCGGGCGCGAGCGCGCCGACGTCGTAGTACGCGGGGCTTCCTCCCGAAATCGTGATCCCGCCGCTGCTGAGAGATCCTGGCACGGTGGAGGCGCGGATGCCCAGGTACGATCCGGGGAGCCGCGAGGGATCGCCTATCCAGAATTGCTTGGCGGCCTGGAACCTCTGCCGCACGTCGATCCCCGGAAAATCGAAGAACGGGTCGGTGGAGATCCCCTGGCCGTCGAGCAGGAGTGCCGCCGTGAACCGGTAGAACAGGAACTGGAACGACGTGTCCGCCGCGTCCTCGACGTTGGGGATTCCGGTGAGCGGACCCTCGACGAGATCGCGGAGGATGTCCTCGCCGTAGTGGGCGACCAGGTACGCGACGAGCAGCCACGCCGCGCCCCGCTGCTCCAGGTTGTCGTCTCCGGAAACCAGCGACTGGACGTAAGGCTTCTGGAGCCACAGCGCCGAGCGCAGGCTGTTCTGGAGGTCCGTCGAGCCGTTGAACGTGACCCCGTTCAGCGTCTCGGCGTAGTGGGCGAGGCCCTCGTCCAGCCAGACGGTTTCGGGGTTCTGGAGGTTCTCGATCCGATGGCCGGCGTTGATCATGTGCTCGAACTCGTGCGCCAGTACCCCGTCCAGGAACCCCGCCACCTCTTCGCCGCCGATGGCCGCAGCGCCGAACTGCTTGTTCGGATCCGGAACGACCGAATAGAAGATCTCGGCGTCGTTCGAGAAGGGATTGGCCGACGGATGGAACAGCAGGTCGATCCCGAAGAAAAAGCCGCTCAGGATGCTCCCCGACTCGACGGACTCCTCGGTATTCAACGCGTTCACGGTCGCCGTCATGAGGACGATGACGCGCCCGTTTGCGTCGATGTCGGTTTCCTGGCCGAAGGCGGCGCGGTCGACGTCGTAGGTCTGACCGTCGAACCGGTCGCCGATCTCGTCGATCAGAGCGTCCTGGATGTTCGGTCCCTCGGTCCGCGTCTCGACGTAGAGGAGCGTGTGCTCGCCCTTGTAGCGCAGCCTGCCGGTGACCTCGTCGAAGTCGGCGGGGTCCGTGAGGTCGACGGTCGTGACCTTGTTCACCACGTGGAACGTGCGTGTCGAGCCCAACGCGGGATCGTCGGAGAGGACGAGCCCCCGACCATCGGCGCGGCCGCGGGGCAGGAGCGGCATCTCCCTCCGCTCGAGATCGCGGATCCGCCCCTCGAGGCCGGCCGGCGTTTCGGCCCTTGCGGAGGGGGCGAGCGCGCGCACCTCGGCCGCGGCGCTCCCCGACACGGTCAGCGTGAACGAGCTCGCGACCGGATTCAGGGACTGCACCACGAGCGTGTACCTCTCGCTCCCGGCCTCGAACGGCAGGTTGAACGCGCCCTCGCCCGTCGTCAGGGTCAAAAGATGATCGTCGCCCGGGTCGGCCACCGAGATCGTCGTCGGCGTCGGCCCGGCCTGGAGCGGGAGCACTCCGCTCACATTGCCCGCGGCGTCGGCGGCCGTGAGCTCGAGGCGGTCGCCGAGCTGCGCTGGAACGGTCAGCGCGAAGGTGCCGTCCCCCGCCGCCGTCCCGGTCGCGGTCACGGGCTGGCCGATCCGGTCCTCGGCGGTCGAGTTCGAGACCCGGACGGTCGCGTTGGCCTCAACCGATCCGCCGCGCCCCGAGAGTCGCGCGGTCGGTCCGGGAAGCGGCGGTTCCACGAGGATGAGGGATGCCACCGGCACGCCTGGCGGCGTGACGTCGGGGCCGACCGGACCGCCGCCACCCCCGCCGCCGCAAGCGGCGACGGCGAGGATCGCGATCAGGCTCGTTTCTCGGGCCGCTCTGCGGTCAGCGCGCCCGCGGCTTCGCATCCCGGAGCGCTCCGGGCTCTCCGCCCGGCTCTCCGCCGGCGACCCACAGGGTCTCCGGAGCGGGGTCGCCGGGCTGAGGGCCCGTTGCGGAATCGATCCGGGCTCGCAGTCCGTCGCGAACGGACAGGAAGCGGGCCAGCTCCTCGCCCTCCAGCGGAGCTCCGGTCGGAAGGTCGGTAGAGAGCGGATCCACATTCCTGCCGTCCTTGATGAAGCGATAATGGAGATGGGCGCCGGTCGACATGCCGGTGGAGCCCACGTAGCCGATCACCTGTCCCTGCAAGACCTGCGCCCCCGACCGCACCCCGTTCGCGATCCGCGACAGGTGAGAATAGGAGGTCACGTAGTCCCGGCCGTGCTTCAGCTCCACGTGGAGCCCGTACCCGCCACGCCGGCCGGCGAACCGCACCGTTCCGTCCCCCGACGCCTGTACCGGCGTCCCGACCGGAGCCACGTAATCCACCCCGTCGTGATGACGCGCGCGTCTCAGAATGGGATGCATCCGCGTGCCGAATCGCGACGAGATCCGGGTGAACTTGAGCGGCGAGCGGAGGAAGCGCCGCTTCAGCGACTGACCATCGGCGTCGTACCAGTCCGGCCGACCGTCCGCCGCGGCATAGCGGTAGGCGTCGTGGCTCTTCTTCGCGCCCTCGAACCGCACCGCTTCGAGCGAGACCAGCTTGTACGAGCCGTCCGGCCGCACGTCCGCCGTGAAGGCGGCGCCGACGCAGTCGCCGGCCCGGAGGTCGTTGTAGAAATCTACCTGCGCCGCCAGCGCCTCGGCCATCAGCACGGCCAGGGACGGATCGTCTCCCGACTCCGAAATCGCCTCCCAGAGACTCCCCTCGACGCAGGTCGAGAGCGAGCGCTCCGCCCGCGTGAACTTCGTCTGCTCGAGCGACGCGGAGAATCGCAGCCCGGCGCGGCGGATCACGAGTCGGCGATCGCGGTCGATCTTCAGGTCGAGGCCGTCCAGCCGGCCGTCGGGCCGGAACGTGAACTTGTACACGGCGCCCGGGCGAAGGCTCCGCCAGGGGAACAGGCTCATGCCCGCCTCGACGACGGGGGTCAGGTCCTGGGGATCGAGCTCGTGCTCGGACCAGATGCCGGACAGGGTCTGTCCCGAGCTCAGCGTGTCGACGATGGTGGGCGGCGGCGGGGGCGCCGCCACGACCGTTGCGGGCGCCGGGGGCGCCGGATCGCCGGCCAGCCACCAGGCCAGCGCGGCGCACCCCAGTGCGATCAGAAATGCCGGTCTGGGCCGCTTCTTCCAGTCCTCCATCAGTTCATCTGCCTCCGTATGAATGCGGGGATCTCCAGATCGTCCTTCCGCCGATCGGCTTCCAGCTCGAGGACGTCGAGCAGGTCGTCCAGGCCATCGCCCTGGTCGTGACGGTCATCGGAGTCGACGGCGGCCTCGCCAGACTCCAGGACCGGCACCAGCTGGGGCTTCGCGGCCGCCACGCGCGGCGCGTAGGACGGGACCTCCGCCGGCTCGTAGGCCGACATCTGCCTGCGCTCGCGATCGACCGTGCGCGCGGCGACTCGATGGCCGCCGATGCCGGTGGCGATCACGGTGACGCGGATCTCGCCCTTCAGGTCGGGATCGATCACGGCGCCGAAGATGATGTTCGCATCCTCTCCCGCCGCGTCGTGGATCACCGATGATACCTCGCTGACCTCGTGCAGGGAAAGATCGGGCCCGCCGGTGATGTTGATGAGCACGCCGCTCGCGCCCGCGATCGACATGTCCTCGAGGAGCGGGCTGGAGATCGCTTCCTGCGCGCTCTCGATGGCCCGGTTCTCCCCCACGCCGTAGCCCGTTCCCATCAGGGCCTGGCCCATCTCCGTCATGATCGTCTTCACGTCGGCGAAGTCCACGTTCACGAGGCCGGTGACGGTGATCAGGTCGCTGATGCCGCGGGTCGCGTTCAGCAGCACCGAGTCCGCCACGCGGAAGGCCTCCTGGATCGTGGTGCCCTTCTCGACCACGTCGCGAAGCCGCTCGTTCGGAACGACGATCAGCGTATCGACGACCTGCTTGAGCTCGTCGATGCCTTCCTCGGCGACCTGCATGCGCCTGCGGCCCTCGAAGGTGAACGGCTTGGAGACGATGCCCACGGTGAGGGCCCCCGCCTCGCGCGCGATCTCGGCCACGACCGGAGCCGCGCCCGTGCCCGTTCCCCCACCCATGCCGCACGTGACGAACACCATATCCGCCCCCTGCAGGGCCTCGGCGACGTCGTCCCGGTTCTCGACCACCGCCTCGCGCCCCACGTCGGGCTTGGATCCCGAGCCCAGACCGCGCGTCAGCGTCCGGCCGATCTGGATCTTGCGGTGCGCCTCGGAGCTGGACAGCGCCTGCACGTCCGTGTTGACGGAGATGAACTCGACGCCCACCAGGCGCTCCTGGATCATGCGGTTCACGGCGTTGCCGCCGGCCCCGCCTATGCCCACGACCTTCATCCTCGCGAATTGCTCTTCCGCGTCAGCCAGTTGGAACAACATGGCTCCTCCTGAGCGTCTGGTTTTGGGTTTTCGCATGTCTCCGGTCCCGGTCAAGGATCGAGGATGCTGGAATACTCATCGGTTTCCATTTTTTCTCAATACTTTCCGCCCAATCGGCCATCCTCAGCGATCTCCCCTCAAAAGAAGTCGTGGAGCCATTCCTTCATTCGCTCCAGCACGCGCGTCCACAGCGCGTCGTCGTCGCCGCCGGTGAAGCGATTCTCCTCGCGTCCGGCGTCGCGCCCGTAGATCACGAGACCCACGCCGGTCGCAAAGCGCGGCTCGTCCACCGAGTCGACGAGCCCGGTCACTCCCAGCGGCCGGCCGATCCGGACCGGCATGGCGAGGATCTGCTCTGCCAGCTCCACGGTGCCCGGCAGCGCGGCCGCTCCTCCGGTCAGCACGAACCCCGACGGTACCTTGTCGTGCCAGCCGGTCTTCTTGATGTCGGCTCTGGCCAGTGAGAGGATCTCCTCCATACGTGGCTGGATGATCGATGCGAGGAGCTCCCGGCTGACCCGCCGCTCGCCCTGGCCGGCCATGTGCGGGACCACGATCTCCTCGTCCGGATCGACCGTGCTGGCCACGGCCGCGCCGTAGCGCTCCTTGATCCGCTCGGCATCCCGCGCCGGCGTCCGCAGCCCGATGGCGATGTCGTTGGTCACGCTGTTGCCGCCCAGGCCGATCACCGCGGTGTGCCGGATCGAGCCCTCGTGGAAGAGCGCGATGTCGGTCGTGCCGCCGCCTATGTCGAGGAGCGCCACCCCGAGCTCGCGCTCGTCGTCGGTCAGGACGCCGTGGGAGGAGGCCAGCGGCTCGAGCACGAGGTCCCGCACCTGGTAGCCGGCTTGCTGGATCGCCTTCACCAGGTTCTGCGCGGATGACACCGCCCCGGTAACGATGTGGACGTCGACCTCGAGCCGGATCCCGGCCATGCCGGTCGGGTCCTTGATCCCCCTCTGATCGTCGACGGTGAATTCCTGCGGCAGGATGTGCAGGATCTCGCGGTCCATCGGAATGGCCACCGCCTTGGCCGCGTCGACCACCCGCCCGATGTCCGCGCGCGTGATCTCCACCCCTCCACGCGATACCGCGATCACGCCGTGGCTGTTGATCGACCGGATGTGGTCTCCGGCGATCCCGGCGTACACGTTCCGCACCTCGACCCCGGCCATGAGCTCCGCCTCCTCGATCGCCCGGCCGATCGACACGACCGTCTTCTCGAGGTTCACGACCACGCCGCGGCGCAGGCCCTCGGAACGGCTCGTCCCGACGCCCACGATCTTGACGTTCCGCTCGGTATCGAGCTCGGCGATGATGCAGCCGATCTTCGTGGTTCCAATGTCGAGACCGACGAGGATGTTCTCGCGCGACATCTACCCTCCTGATGAGCAGGACGTTGAAAACGGCCCATCTGCTGCGTGGCGCTTCGTCGCCGTTCCTGCGGCGTGGGAATCACCACGCCTCGGAACGGACTACTCGCGCGCCTTGCAGCTGGACCGTTTTGAACGTCCTGCGGTTCCCGAACAGCGTCTGATTCCGGGAGAGTCTGCAGGACGATCAAAATGGCCGAGATGCAAGGCGCGCGACGAGGGGATTCCGAGGCGTACGACTGTACGCCGCAGGAAGACACGAGGAGCGCAACGCCGCAGATCGGCCATTTTCATCGTCCTGCCCCTGCCGCCACGACGATCTGGTCTGGGAACCGCAGGTCTAGCCGCGCGAAGGCCACACCCTTCTTCTGCAGGTCCCGGATCACCTCGTCCACCCATCCCATCTTGTCGACGGGAGTGTCCCGCGCGAGCAGCACCTCTCCCGATGCGTGGACGAGATGCAGCGTCAGCATCCCCTCGGCGTCGATCCGCATGCCGGAGATCTCGCGGGCGAGCTCGGGATACCGGCGCCCGACCTGGTCGAGCCACGTAATCGCACCGGCCACGACCTCGTCGCGGACCCGACCTCCGTGGATGACCTGCGATCCGCTCGAGCGCTCCGCGATCTCGAGGACGGGAGCGTCCCATCCGGCGTGGAAGGGATTCACCGGCAGGACGATCCCCGTCTCGTCGACGGGCGTCAGCCGCTCCAGCGCGAGGAGCGCGATCGGCCGGCGCTCCTTGACCTCGAGCGTGAGCCGGTTCGGAAAGCGGCGCTGGAAGCGCGCGCTCTCGATCAGCGGGTCCCGCCGCACGCGGTGCACGTACGGATCGAGGACCGACCAGTAGTGGAGCTCCTCGCCGATGAGCCCGGCCTCGGCGACGAGCACGGCGGGGCTCGCCACCTCCGCGCCCACCACGCGCACCTCGCGCACGCGGAACGGGCTCAGCCACCCGCGTGCGTCGGCCATCCGCACGGCGTGGTAGCCGATGAAGCCGCATGCCGTGGCGACGAGGGCGAGCCGGATGGCGCGCTTCGCCTGCCGGCGGCGGAGGGCCAGGCGCTCCCGGTCGACGCGCCGGTTGCCGCGCGCGAGTGGACCGCCGCGCCGGCTCCCGCGCGCGGCGCCCCGCCGCCCTCGGCCCGGGAGCCTCATCGGACCTCCAGAAACGCGAGGTCTTCCGGAGGGAAGCCGATGAGCCGCACCTCGGGCTCGAGCAGGACGCCGTGGCGGTCGCGCACGGCCTCGTAGGCGGCGCGGATGCAGGCCAGCGCGTCCGCGGCGGTGGCCGCCCCAAGATTCACGACGAAGTTCGCGTGCAGATCCGAGATCGCGGCGTCGCCGACGCGATACCCCTTGAGGCCGGCGGAATCGATGAGCGCCCCCGCCGTCCTGCCGGTGCTGGACGCCCCGGACGGGTTCTTGAACGTGCTTCCCCAGGACGGCCAGCGGAGGGGCTGGGTGTCCTTCCGGGAGGAGGCGAGCTCGCGCGCCTTCGAGTGGATCGCGTCGGCGTCGCCGCCTCGCACCTCGCATTCGACGACCGTCACGACGAGATCCCGCGGCAGGTTCCCCCGCCGGTAGGACGGGCGCGCTTCCTCGCGCTCCACCCGGATCCGGTCTCCGCCCCACGTGATCCCCTCCACGGCGCGGACCAGGTCCCAGGTGGAGAGCTCCCGCACGCCGGCGTTCATCGCGACGGCGCCGCCCAGCGATCCCGGCACGCCGGCCAGGAACTGGAACCCCTCCCAGCCGCGCCGCGCCGCCTCGCGCACGAGTCGAGGCGTGTAGATCCCGGCCTGGATACGCGCCACCCCCGCGTCCTCGTCGACCTCGATCGCGTGGAAGCGCTCGCCGAGCTTCAGCACCAGCCCGTAGTCGCGCGCGTCGTTGATCAGCACGTTCGCGCCGCCGCCCAGCACGAACACCTCGTCGTCCGGGAGCCCGGCGCGGCGCCGGTAGAGGACCGCCTCGCGCACGTCCTCCTCCGACTCCGCCACGCAGAGGACGCGCGCCCGCCCGCCGATCCGGCAGTGCGTGAGGGGCGCGAGCGGCACGTCCGCGCTGCAGACGGCGGGGATCCGCGATTCGCGCGCCGGCGCCTTCACTGCCGCTCCGGCCGGCGGCGCGCCGCGAGGCGCCGCGCCAGCTCGTCGATGTCCCCGGCGCCCAGCGTCACCACCATGTCGCCCGGCTCCAGCGCCTCGTCGACCACCTCGGCCGCGTCGCGACCGGAGGCCGTCTCGTCGGGGAGGTACCGGACCGCCGCGCGAGCCTCCCGCGCGGCCTCGCTGATCAGGCGGCCGCTCACGCCCTCGATCGGGTCCTCGCGCGCGGCGTAGACGTCGGTGACGAAGACCAGGTCCGCGCCGGCCAGCGCGGTCCCGAACTCGCCCGCGAAGTCGCGCGTCCGCGAGTAGAGGTGCGGCTGGAACACCGCCACGATCCGCCGCTCGGGCCACGCCTCGCGCGCGCCGGAAAGGGTGGCCGCGATCTCCGAGGGGTGGTGGGCGTAGTCGTCGACGATCATGAGGTCGTCGGTGCCGTACACGATCTCGAACCTCCGCTCGACGCCCCGCACGGCCTCGAGCCCCGCGCGGATCGCGTCGGCGGTGAGGTCGAGCTTCCACCCGACGGCAGCGGCCGCCAGCGCGTTCCGCACGTTGTGGACGCCGGGCATGGCGAGCCGGACCCGCCCCGCCCCCGCGCCGCCCAGGATCAGGTCGAACGCGATTCCGGTCGGGCTCGGGGCGATCTCCTCCGCCCGGACGTCCGCCTCCGCGGAGGTGCCGAAGCCGAGGAGGCCCACGCCTTCCGGCGCACGGACTCCTCGCGCGCCCGCGTCGTCCACGCCGGCGATCAGCGTGCCCCCATCGCCGATCCGTGCCGCGAAGTCGGAGAACGCCTGGCGCACGGCCTCCAGCGTGCCGTAGATGTCGAGATGGTCGGCCTCGACGTTGGTGACGACGGCGATCTCCGGATCGAGCGCGAGGAAGGAGCGATCGAACTCGTCGGCCTCGGCCACCACCCATGGCCCGGCGCCGATCCGGACGTTCCCGTCGCGTCCCCGGATCCGGCCGCCGACGATCACGGTGGGATCGAGGCCCCCCGACTCGAGCACCGATCCGGTCATCGTCGTCGTCGTCGACTTCCCGTGCGTCCCGGCCACCGCGATCCCGCGCGAGCCCCGCATGATCGCTCCCAGGAGCTCGGCCCGGCGGATCACGGGGATCCCGCGCTCGAGGGCGGCCCTGCGCTCGGGGTGATCGGCGGGGATCGCCGAGGACACGATCAGCGCGTCGGCTCCCTCGAGGTGCGCCGGGCTGTGCCCTTCGCGCATGCGGGCGCCGAGGCGCTCGAGCCTGCGGGTCGCTTCCGACGCGCGCGTGTCGCAGCCGCCGACCTCGTGCCCGCGATCGAGGAGCCACTCCGCCAGACCGCTCATCCCGGCGCCGCCGATCCCCATGAGGTGGAGCCGCCGCGGAGTGGCGAGAAGCGCCCGCTCCACGCCCGGCGCGCCCCGGTCGGGCGAGCGGCCGGCGCTCACGCGGCCTCCGCCAGCGCGAAGACGCGGTCGGCGATCACGCGCGCGGCATCCGGCCGCGCGGCCGCGCGCGCCGCCGCGGCCATCCGCGCCCTGCGCTCGGGGTCCGACAGGAAGCCGGTGATCAGGTTCAACAGCCGCCGCGGCGAGAGCTCGCTCTCCGGCAGCACGATCGCGGCGCCCCTCTGCTCGAGGGCCCGCGCGTTCATCGTCTGGTGGTCGTCGGTCGCGTGCGGATACGGCACCAGGATCGACGGGATGCCCCACGCGGCGATCTCCGCCAGCGTCATCGCGCCGGCGCGGCAGACGATCAGGTCGAGGAGCGGATAGACGGCCGCCATCGACGGGTAGAAGGGCTCGATCACCACCTCCCGCGGCCACGCGCGCGCTGCCGCCACCCGCGCGTGATCGGACCTCCCCGTCTGCCAGACGAGATTGAAGCGCGGCGCGTCCGGCTCGTCCGTCAGCGCGAGCAGCGCGTCGTTGAGCGCCCGCGCTCCCTGGCTGCCTCCGAACATGCCCACCGTCGCGAGCGCCGGATCGAGCCGGCCGGCGAACGCGGCCTCGGCCGGAACCTGGGGCGCGATCGGGCTTCCGGTCACCTCGACGTCGGTCTTCCCGGCGAGCACCTCCGCCGCGCTCTCGAACTGGACGCACGCCAGGTCCGCCCAGCGC
>DASSBK010000129.1:0-9524 GCA_035698825.1 Gemmatimonadota bacterium | reverse complement strand
CGGCTTGAAGGCCGCCGAGAACGTTTGGGCGATCGGCGACGTGATCGGCGGGAAGATGCTCGCCCACAAGGGCATGGAGGAGGCCGTCGTCGTCGCGGAGAAGATCGCCGGCCGCGAGGCGGAGATGGATTACTTCCCGATCCCCGGCATCGTCTACACCCATCCCGAGATCGCGACCGTCGGGATGACCGAGCCCGAGGCGGTCGAAGCGGGCCACGAGATCAAGGTCGGACGCTTCCCGTTCAGCGCGAACGGCCGCGCGCGCTGCATGAACGAGACGACGGGCTTTGTGAAGATGGTCGCCGACGCGGCGACCGATCGGATGCTGGGGTGTCACATCCTGGGCGCCCGCGCCGGCGACCTGATCGCCGAGCTGGTCGCGGTCGGCTCCTTCCGCGGCAGCGCGGAGGACGTCGCGCTGACCGTCCACGCGCATCCGACGCTTGCCGAGGCGGTCAAGGAAGCCGCGCTCGACGTGCACGGCGAGGTGCTCCACATCTGAGCCACGGACGGCGCCCATGCATCACCCCGACAGCCTGGATTCGCCCGCCGGTCGGAAGCTGCTGAAGGCACTGCGCAAGGTCTGCGCGCCGCTTCCGGAAGTGGTTGACGAGATCGACGGGTTCGGCCACACCGCGTTCCGCGTCGGGAAGAAGTCCTTCGTCATCGCCGGCATGGGGGAGCGCGGCACCGCGATCTCGATCAAGTCGGATCCGGCGAACCAGGGTCTCCTCGTCAATCGCGGCCCGTACTACCGCACTCCCTACATCGGGCAGCACGGCTGGGTGTCGGTGGACGACCCGCTGGCGCAGGACTGGGCGGAGATCGCGGAGCTGATCGTGGACGGCTACCGGCTGGCCGCGCCGAAGCGTCTCGCGAAGCTCCTCTCCGGCTAGAGTCCGGTCGCCCAGCGACGAGCCGCGGCCGAGCTACCGCACCTGCCGCGGCTGCGACTGCCGGATCCTCTCGCGCATGTCTTCGACCTCTTCACCCGACTGGCGCTTCTGGTCGCCGTCCTTCTGCTGGCGCTCGCCCTCGGCCTCTTCCAGCTCCTGCTCGCGGCCGTTCCGGCCCGGGTGCTTCGAGCGCGGGCCCTCGCGTTCCGGGGCGGCCATCAGCGCTTCAGCCGCTTGCCGGCCTCCTCGATCTTCTCGCCGGCCTCGCGTTTGATCTTCCCGTACTCCTCCTGGAATTCGCCCTCGGCCTCTTCGTCGTCGGCTTCGACCTCCATCTCGGGATCGTCCGTCCAGTCCCCGGCCTTCTTCTTGACCTCCGCGGCCGCCTGCTTGGCCTTGCCCTCGAGCTCGTCGCGATTGGGAATTCCCATGTGGCCTCCTTCGCAGTGGTTGCGGCCCGTGATCATCCTACGGGCCGGCTCTCTATGGGGAGGATAGGTGATGGCAGGAGGAGTGGCGGTACGGCGGCTTACTTCTCGTCGCTCTCGGCGGTGGTCTCGGCGCGGGCGCGGAACAGCGCCTCGTTCATGTTGCGGATGATTCCGGTGAAATAGGAGAAGAGACCTTCGACGAGCGAGTAGTTGTCGGCCAGGATCTGGCCCATGTCGGCGCTGTGGATCGCCAGCGTGCGGGTGTCCTCTATCGCGCGCGCGCTGGCTGATCGGGGCCGGCGATCGAGGATGGAGAACTCGCCCGTCGACTTACCGGGCCCGATGACCGCGACCTCGCTGCCGCCGACCTCGATCCGGATCTGCCCTTGAAGGACGAGGTACATGTAGTCGCCCTCCTCGCCCTCGTAGAACAGGTAGTCGCCGGCCTGGAACGTCCGCTCCTCGGCGACCGACGCGATCTGGAGGAGATCGTCCGCCGCCAGGCCGCTGAACAGCTCCACCTGCCTGAGCGCCGCGGCGCGCTCGACCGATGACATCGCCATGCCGTTCTCCCCGTGTCCGTCGATCACGTGGCGGGCGAGCGGGCGGACCATCGGATCGCCGCTCGCGGCCAGCCGCTCGAGCTCCGGCGCCAGCTCCCGCGGAAACCAGGCCTCGGCGAGACCGACCGCGTAGGCCTGGAGCCACGGCTCGCCTTCATCGAACACCCACTCGAGATCGTCCTCGAGATCGCGGTCGTCCAAAGCATACCACTGACGTCCGATCTCGGCTCGGCGCGACGGGCTGAGATCGGGATCGATGAGCGGCAGGAGGCGCGCCGAGTCCTCGCGCGCGAGCGCGGTCTCGAGCAGCTCGAGCGCGTGCGCGCCGTTGTCCATGTCCTGCGCGACGAGACCCGCGTACGCGAAGTAGATCGTCTGCGGGCTGTAGAGGAGCCCCTGAAGCCGGAAGGCTCGCTCGATCGTCGATGCCGCCTGGTACGTCAGCGCGCTGTGGTACGCCTTCCCGACCGAGGCGCCGTCGCCGGCCTCGCGTTCGAGCGCTTCCTGGAGCGTCGAGAGCTGCCGCTCGGTCGCGTACGACGCGGCGAGCTCCTGGCTGAGCTCCGAGCGGACGAGCGCGGTCGGCACGTCCCAGCTGGGGTGGCGGCGGCGGATCTTGTTGAGCGCCTTGAGCGCGTAGAGCCGGTGCTTGGACACGGTCAGCGCGGACAGACCCTCGAGGAGCGCCCGGTAGGCGGCTCGCGTTCCGATCTGGACGAACACGCCGGGCAGCCAGCGCCTCAGCTCTTCCGGCAGGAGTGGATCGCGGAGCGCGGCGGACAGGAGCGGGAGCCCCTCCTCGCCGTATGCGGCAAGCGCGTCGCGCGCCAGCGCGCGGGTCTCGCGCGCGCCCAGCCGGCGCAGAATCGGGGTCACGAGATCGCGGCGCGCGGCGCGCCCCGCGCTCTTGAGCGCGGCCCGCACCACCTCGGTGTCGGCGTCGGCGAGGAGCGGCTCGAGCTGGAGCTGGAGCGGATGGTCGGCGGGGATGCGCCCCAGCGCCCGCGCGACGGCGCGCCGCAGCGGGGCATCGCGGTCGCCCATCTTGCGGACCAGCCGGACGAGGCGGTCGGTGGCGGCGCGGGCCTGCTCCTCGTCCCCGTGCCGGATCAAGTCGGCGATCGCGACCTCGACCAGATCGGGATCGTCGGTGTCGAGCCCCGCCGCCATCCGCGAGAGGTATCGGCCGGGATCGGTCTGGCAGAGGAAGTGGAGGGCCAGCGCGCGCACGCGCCCGTCGGGATCGTCCAGCAGGGGCTCGACCGCGCCCGCGTCCTCCCGGTCCGCGATCGCGTTCACGGACTCGAGCGCCCGCGCGCGAACCCCCGCGTCGGGATGCCGGAGGAGTTCCACCATCTCCTCGCTGATCGCGCCCGGCGGAATGATCCGCAGGACGTCGAGCGCGTAGTGCACCTCCTCGGCCGCGGTCGTCGGCTGGAGCGTGGCGATGATCTGGCGCACGGTCTCGGAGTCGAGGTTCTCTTCGACCGCCGCCTCGAGGTCGATGTCGCGCACGGAGAGGAGTTTCTCGAGCGCCTGCCGGTAGGTCCGCCGGACGCCCAGCACCGCGACCAGCCACACGACCACGAGAGCGGCCGCGATCAGCGCCGGTCCGCGGCCCGTCAGCGCGGCCGTGCCGGCCAGCGCCAGGATCAGCACACCCACGAGCGCGTCCGCCCCGCGGGTGACGACCACGTCGATGAACGGCTTGGCGCGCTGCTTGAGGATCGTCGGGATCGGGAGGTACAGGATCTCGCGCGCGGACTGATCGATCGAATAGCGGAGTCCCTGGTCCGCGCCCTTGGCGACGGACGCGGCCAGGAGCCCCGGCGCGAGAAGCATCCACAGGACGCCGCCCCCCATCCCGAGCGGAAGCACGAACAGCGCGCCCACGACACCCAGCATGCGAAGCACCCAGCCGACGAAGAACAGCTGGACGAAGAAGGCGATCAAGTTGTAGGCGGCGAAGACCTGGCCGAAGAACTCGGCCTGCTGCGGCCGTCCCGGAATCGCCTGCTCCACCGCCGCGTTGAAGAGCCAGTCGACGAAGGTGGAGACGAGCACGGCGGCGAAGAGCATGATCGCGATCATGCGGAGGTGGGGAATCCGGCGGATCACCTCGATTCCCCCGGTGACGCTCCTCGCGTTGCGCTCGGGGCCCGCCTGGCTGCGACCCGTTTCCCGGAACGTCCCGATCGCGAGCACGCGCCGCGCCAGCACCGCGCAGAGCAGCAGCTGCGCGGATCCCAGCCACATCAGGTTTCCAGTCCCCAGCGGCTCGGCGAGAAAGCCCGCGACCGCGCTTCCGACCGCGCCCCCGACGAGCCCGCCGCCCGCGATGAAGCCGAAGATCCGTTTCGCCTGCCGCGGATCGAAGAGGTCTCCTGTGATGAGAAAGAATTGACTGACGAGGAGCAGCGTGAAGACGTTGAACCACCCGGAGAACGCCCCCGCCGTCCATGCCGTCGGCTCGACGAGGAGCAGCCGGAAGACCACGACCGTGGCCATGGAGAAGAGGAGCGCCCCGATGATCTGCCTGCGCCGCTCGAGGGGCACGACCCAGCGCCCGTACACGATCGTCGCCGCGCCGCTGACGACGGCGCCGGCGATGTAGGCCCAGGGCAGGTTCTCCGAGCCGGCGGTGGTCAGGAAGAATGCGTTGCGCGCGGGCTTGAGGAGCTGCTGGGTGGACGTCAGGAGGAAGAAATACCCGAACAGCGTCGAGACGAGCGGCCATTCGGATTTGCGGACGTTGACGGCTCTTCGCAGCCAGCCGGCGAAGCCGCTCTCACGCGCGGTGGACGGGGTCAGTCTCGCTCTAGCGGGCGGCGGCCCGCGAATCCGCCGTCTGAGGAGTGCCAGAACCCGATCCGGTCCTCCCCGTATCTCCAGCAGAGGTAGGCCAGCTCGCCGTGGATCATGGTGGGAAAGTCGACGAGTCCGAGGTCGATGCCCTTGAACTCGACCCCCAGGTCCTCGAGCTCGGAGGCGGCCTCGGAGAGCTTCTCGGTCAGGGTATCGATTTCGGATCGCAGCGCTCGCGTCTCGCGCCGGGGGACTTCGGACGGCGGACCCTCCAGGCGATCGAGCAGCGCCTGCCGCTCGGCGTGGTCGTCCATCATCCCCTTCACGATGACGCGGATCAGTGGGAGCATCCGTTCCGCCTCTCGGACGTCGAACATGCGGATGCCCTGGCCCAGCGCGCTCGACACGCTACAGCCGCTCGATCTCCCGGCGGGCGCCGAGGATCTCCACACAGTCGAGGTACAGGCGGCGCTCCTCGCCTTCGCTCAGCAGGCCGTGCTTGTAGCGCTCGTAATCGTCGGGGAAATGCTCGCGCATGATGGAATAGATGCGGATCTCGTCGCCGGAGCCCCGGTCGAAGGTGATCTCGACCCGGGGAAGCCACCGTCCGATTGCGCGCGCGATCCAGAACAGAACGAGGACGATGAGGACGATCTTGAGCATGGTTTCAGTCTACCGGACCAAATCCCAAAAAACAACGCCGCGAAAGCCGCACGCAGGGGTGAAAAAAGTCGGTTACTCGCACCCCGCGAAATGCGCCTGGACGGTACCTGGAATCCATACCGGAGGTCGATCAAAACGGGTCAGATGCGAGGCGCGCGAAGAGGGACGGCCGAGGCGTACTGGAAAGTACGCCGGAGGACGGCACGAGGAGTGCAACGAAGCAGATGGCCCGTTTTCATCGACCGACAACCCCGCATGGTGCCCAAGAAGGGATTTGAACCCCCACGGGCGCAAGCCCACACGACCCTGAATCGTGCGCGTCTACCAATTCCGCCACTTGGGCATCATGCGGGGCCGTCGACTGGCCGAAGTGCAGCGGGAGGCAAAATATCCGCCGCCCGGAGCCGGCGTGCAACACGAGCCCGCCGTCTTGCGGATCGGGGTGCGCGGCCCCATCTTTGCATTCCCCATCTGCAAGACCCCATCCGGTGAGCCATATGAACGCCGAACACAGAGTGGCGCAGAATCGCAAAGCGCGCCACGACTACGAGATCCTGGACACCGTCGAGGCGGGTCTCGTGCTGCGCGGCGCGGAGGTGAAATCGGTGCGCGAGGGCAAGGTGAACCTGCAGGACGGCTGGGCCACGGTCGATCGGGGGGAGGCATGGCTCCACGGCGTCCACATCAGCCCGTACGATCCGGCCAGCCGCTGGAACGTCGATCCCGTGCGAACCCGCAAGCTGCTCCTGTCGAAGGACCAGATCCGGGACCTCGCAGCGCGCGTCTTCGAGAAGGGCCTGACGCTCGTCCCGCTGGATCTCCATTTCCGGAACGGCTACGCCAAGGTGACGATCGCGGTGGCGCGCGGCAGGCGGAAATACGACAAGCGGGAGGCGATCAAGCGCCGCGAGATGGATCGCGAAGCCGACCGCCACGCGGGCCGCAGATGAGCGCTCGCGGACGCCGCCATGCGCTCCGCGCTATCGGGGTCACGTGGCTCGTCCTGGCCGGCGCCGGGGCCCAGGCGGCGGCGCAGACGGCGACCGTGGCCGTCGACGGCGTCGCCCGGAACGTGCCGCTGATCGAGCGCCAGGGGCACCGCTTCGTCGCGCTGGAAGACGTCGCGGGTCTGCTGGGCGGCCGGATCGCCGAGCAGGCACCCGAGCGCGCCGTGCTCGACGTCGACGGCGTGCGGCTCGTCGTCCGCCGCCGGTTGCCGTTCGTTGAGGTCGACGGCAAGTGGTACCAGATGGTCGACCCCGCGCAGAAGGACGCGCACGGGTTCTGGCTTCCCGCCTCGAGCCTGACCCAGCTCCTGCCGGTCGTATGGCCGGGGAGGTTCCCCACCCAGGCCCCCGGTGCGGGGGTCGCGCCGAATCCCAGGCCCGAGGACGAGGAGCCGCGGGAAGAGCCCGGCCGCGAAGGGGGAACCGAGAGCGGGATGATCGGCGACCTCCATGGCGTCGACGTGTGGGTCGAGCCGGGAAGGACGCGGCTCGACTTCCGGACCCTGCGGGTGCCGGGCGTCGAGGTGGACGACGGCCTTCCCGGAACGCTTCAGCTGAGGCTCGCGGGGGTGTCGATCCCCGCCGGGGTCGCGCGCGGGCTGGCCGGCATCGGCCTGGTCGACAGCGTGTCCGTCACCGCGGCCGGGGACGGCAGCGCGGTCACGCTATGGCTCGATCCGGAGGCCACCCTGTACGCGGTCTCTCCGCTTCGCCGCCCGAGCGGGCTGGAGGTCGTGCTCCTCGCCGCGCCGCGCGGGGAAGTCGCCACGATGCTCGCCTCCGACGTGTCGGTCCGCCGCGCGGAAGTTCCCCGCCCGCACGCCGAGGTCGACACGCGCCCGGAGGAGCCCGCGGCCGCGCCGGCCACGCTCCGGACGGGGGACGAGCCCGTCGTGCTGGCGGACGAGCCGCGCGAAGCCGCCCCGATCCCCGCCCCAACCGCGCCGGCCGACGGATGGACGATCGTGCTCGACGCCGGACATGGGGGGCGCGACGCGGGGGCGATCGGGCCGCACGGGGTTCGGGAGAAGGAGGTCACGCTCGAGGTGGTCAGGCGGCTCGCGAACCGGCTCGGCAGCATGCCGGGCCTCCGCGTCGTCCTGACCCGCGACGACGACCAGTTCGTGGCGCTCGGCGAGCGCACGCGCATCGCGAACCGCGAGCACGCGGACCTGTTCGTCTCGATCCATGCCAACAGCGCGGAGAACCGCACCGCCGAAGGGTTCGAGACCTACTTCCTGTCGGCCGCCAAGACCGAGGACGCGCGGCGCGTCGCTCGCATGGAGAACTCGGCGGTCCGATACGAGAATCCGTCGATTGACCCTGAATCCCTGGGAGAGTTAAACTTCATTCTTTGGGACCTGGCGCAGAACGAGTATCTCCGCGAGTCGAGCACGCTGGCGGAGTCCGTGCAGGAGGAGATCGACCGGCGGCTTGCCCTGCGCAGTCGAGGGGTCAAGCAGGCCGGTTTTTTCGTTCTCAACGGGGCGTTCATGCCCGCGATCCTGTTCGAGATGGCGTTCATCAGCAATCCCAAAGAGGAATCCCTGCTGGATGACCCCGCGTTCCAGACCCGCATCGCCGACGGCATCGCCGAGAGCCTGCTGGCGCACCTCGACCGCTACAGCCGCAAGGTGTACCCCGCGACGGCAGCGCGCTGACACGCGGCTCCTCGCCCTCGCGCTGGCGGCGCTCTGCCTGGTCTCCGCCTGCGCGTACCTGAACACGTTCTACAACGCGCAGCAGGCCTACGACGAGGGCCTGCGCCTGTCCGGCGGCTCCGACTCGCTCTCCCAGGGAGCCCGCGACGCGTTCCAGTCGGCCGCCGAGAAGAGCGCGATCGTGCTCGAGCGCTATCCGGAGTCGGACTACGTCGATGACGCGCTCTACCTGATGGGCGAGTCGTTCTACCGGATGGGCAACTGGGCGGACGCGGCGGCCTCCTACGAGCGGTACGTGACCCGCTTCCCGGAGGGCGAGCGCGCGGGGGTCTCCCGGCTCGGCTGGGCGCGTTCGGAGCGGCGGCTCGGGGATACGGCCGCGGCGGCGGCCGCCCTGGCGCCGATCCTGGAGCAACCGGCGCCCGGAGTGCCCGAGAGCGAGGTGATCTACGAGCACGCGCTGATCCTCCTGGCGACCGGCCGGCGCGAGCAGGCGGCCGAGACGTACGACAGGCTCCTGGCCGAGCACCCCGAGTTCGCCCGCGACCGCGAGCTCACGCTTGAGTTCGCCGACGCGCAGCTGGCGGCGGGCGAGTACGAGGGCGCGCTGTCCGCCTACCGGTCGCTCGCGGCGGCGACCATCGAGCCCCAGTACCGGCGCACGATCGAGATCCGCGCCGCACGCGCGCTGGCCCTGGAGGGCCGGGAGACGGAGGCGCTGGAAGCGTATGGCCGCGTGCTCGGCGCCACGATCCCGGACTCGCTCGCGGCCGAGGTCGAGGTCGAGAGGGGTGCGATCCTGGACTCCCGGGAGCAATGGGACGCGGCCGAGGAGGCGTACCTGCGGGTGGCCGAGCTGGCTCCCGGCTCGGCGACGGCGAGCCGGGCCACGCTCCACCGCGGCCGGATCGTATGGAGAGTGCGCGGCGAGCGTGAGGCCGCGCTCGACGTCCTGCTGGACGCCTTCATCCACTCGCCGGTCAGCGCCTGGGGGGATTCCGCGCGCAACGAGTCGCGGGCGGTGGCGCGGCTCCTCCACTACGAGCGGATCGCCGACGGCGAGGTCCCGGTGCCCCAGATCGAAGGCGAGGGCCTGGCGCGTTCGACCGCCATGTACCGCCTGGCGGAGGAGGTGCTGGAGGTGGAGCGCGATCGCGAGGCCGCGGCCGAGCTCTTCTGGCAGCTCGCCGAGCGCTATCCCGATTCCCCCTGGCGGCCGTACGCGATGCTGGCCTCGGGGAAGCTCCTGGCCGACGGCGAGGAGTCGATCGGCACCGGCGTCGCGCGGATGCTCTCTCTGATCGAGCGCTTTCCCGACCATCCGGCCTCCGACTCGGCGCGGCGCGAGATGGGCTTCGACATCCCCGCCCGGCCGGGCGATTTCTACGCCGGCGATCCCACCCTCGCGGTCCTGACACGCGTCCTGCCGCCGGCCAGCGATCCGATGCTCGGGATCGAGGACCAGATGAACCGCTACGGCGCCCGGGGTCAGTCGAGC
>DASSBK010000128.1:0-17664 GCA_035698825.1 Gemmatimonadota bacterium | reverse complement strand
GATCCGCCCCCGCTCCGCGTCGAGCGGCTGGACGACGAATGCGGCCGCGCGGCCCGCGCCGCTCGCCACCGTGACCGAGGCGAGGACGTCCGCGGAGACTTCGCTTCCCACGACAGCGATGGCCGGCGGCTCGACCGGTCCGGCGTAGGAGCCCCAAACCGCCGCCGCCCACGTCTCGAGCGTCCAGTCGTCCTCGGGAAGGGGAAGGCGTTCCGACAGCGCGTGCCGCAACGGCGGCTTGGCCTGTCTCCAGAACGTGCGGAAGGCCGCGTCCCACCGCTCGCCCGACCAGCGCGCCGTGGACTCCGCCAGCGTGGCCGATTCGGCCCACAGGTCCCGCGTGGCTATGCCCTCGCTCGTTCCGGTCACGAGCGCGCCGCCGGCGCGCCGCCATCCGAGCAGGATCGGCCGCTTGGCCATTCCCAGCTCGCGGGCGTCGGCCCAGCACGCCGAATCGCCGGAGATCGCCATGGGGTCCAGCAGGAGCGCGCGGGAGAGCCATTCGACGGCCACGGACCGATCGCTCCTTCCCGGACTGCGCCGGGTCAGTCGAAGGTAACGAGGCTCATCGTCTCGTACCCGTCGAGCCTTGCGCGCCCGTTCAGGAACCCCAGCTCGACCACGAACGCGAGACCGGCCACCGAGCCGCCGAGCACTTCGACGAGTCGCGACGCGGCCTTGACCGTTCCGCCGGTGGCGAGGAGGTCGTCGACGATGACGACGCGTTCGCCCGGCTGCACGGCATCGGTATGGAGCTCGAGCGTGTTGACCCCGTACTCGAGGTCGTACGATTCGCTCACGGTGCTGTACGGGAGCTTGCCCGGTTTTCGCGCGGGCACGAGCCCCAGGCCCAGGCGATCCGCCACCGCTCCCGCGAACAGGAACCCGCGGGCGTCGACGCCCAGCACCTTGCTGGCGTCACGCGCGGCGACCCAGTCCGCGAGGGCGCCGACGGAGTCGCGGAAGAGGGCGGGGTCGAGGAGGAGGGGCGTGATGTCCTTGAAGACGATCCCCGGCTTGGGGAAATCCGGAATGTCGCGGATCGCCTTCCGAAGCCGATCCTCGAGGTGCGTCGTCGCCTCGGCGGGCTTCGCGGTCATCGATCCCCCGCCAGGTGCGGCAGGACGGTGCGCGGGTCTACGGTGCCGCCGTTCCAGCGGACCTCGAAATGGAGATGATCGCCGGTAGCATTGCCCGTGTGTCCCACGAGCGCGATCGGCTGACCGCGGCGGACGATGTCCCCGACCCCGACCAGGTTTCGCTCGTGGTGCGCGTAGAGGGTCTGCAGCCCCCCTCCGTGATCGAGCAGCACGACGTTTCCATAGGCGCCCGAGGAGCCGCTGAGGGAGACCGTCCCGTCGGCCGCGGCGTAGACGGGGGTGCCGCCGCGCGCGCGCAGGTCGAGTCCCGTGTGGAACCGCTGATCGCCGCTGCGCGGGTGCACCCGATCGCCGTAGCTCGAGCTCAGAAGCCCGGTCCCGTCGGCCGCGAGGGGCCAGACGAGGCTCTCGAGGGCGTCGACGAGCGCGGCGTTCAGCACCCCGACCGGGCGCTCGCCGCCGGAGCGGACCGCCTCCCCTTCGGCGGGGTCCGGCGGGGACGCGCGTTCCGGCGAGCTGCGGCCGGGGGAGACCCCGGGAAGCGCGACCCCGGGGGCGACGCTGCTGGAGTACACCGGCGCGCAGGCGCCCAGGGCGGCCGCCAGGACTGCCGCCAGCGCCCGCCGACCGGATCGACGCCGGCTCATCGGACCACTTCGAAGCGCGCGTATCGGGATGCTTCCTCCATCTCCTCGCACTCCAGTTCCTGGACACGGGATCCGGAAGGACCTCTGCGGACCCGGTCGATCATGGCTTCCACGGACGCGGGGTCGTCGGCCTGCAGCACCATCTCCACCGCGCCGTCCGCGCGATTGCGGACCGTTCCCCGCACGCCCAGCTCCTCGGCGTTTCGCGTGACGAACCACCGGAAACCCACTCCCTGGACGCGTCCGCGGACGACGCATCTCCGCGTGTCCATGCACCCTCCCCATGGCCCGGCTGCCTCTGGAACGGACCCAAAATAACCATTGTTGCGTCATATCCTCAACGGTGCATATATAGGCGCAGCTTGATTCTTCGCTCGTCAGGGTCGAACACGTTCCTGGGGAGGGACATGCGAATCGTATCCGAGTTCGGCGCATCCATGCTCGAAAGAGCCATCCTCGTCGCCCTCGTCTCCACCTTGGCATTCGGGGCCTCCGCCGCCGCACAGGACAGCGGACGCATCGTGGGGACCGTCACCGAGTCCGCGAACGGCGCACCCGTGGCGGGCGCGCAGGTCGTCGTCGAGGGCACGGGCATTGGCGCGGTGTCCGGTCAGCGCGGCACCTACAGCCTGCCCAATGTTCCGGCCGGGGCGCGGACGATCGTCGTCACGATGCTGGGGTTCGAGACCGTCCGCGAGCAGGTCGACGTCGCCGGCGGAAGCACCGTCACCCTCGACGTGGCGCTCCCCGCGGGGTTCGTCGAGATGGGGGCGATCACGGTCATCGGCGCCTCCCGCCGGCCGACCCGCATCGTGGAAGCTCCGGCGGCGGTCAGCGTCGTGACCCCCGAGGAGGTTCAGCGCGAGGCCGCCCACGGGCAGCTCCCGAAGCTCTTCAAGAACCAGCCGGGGATCGACGTCGTCCAGAGCGGCGTGCAGGACTTCAACATCAACGCGCGCGGATTCAACTCTTCGCTGAACCGGCGCGTGCTCGTCCTCCAGGACGGGATCGATCGCAGCCTGGGGTTCCTGCAGTCGCAGGAGTGGACCGCGCTGTCCATGCCCCTGGACGACCTCGGCAAGCTCGAGCTCGTTCGCGGCCCCGGCTCGGCGCTCTACGGCGCGAACGCCTTCAGCGGAGTGCTGAACATCTCGACTCCCGCCCCGGCAGACGTCGTGGGGACGAAGATCGCTACCTCCGGCGGTGAGCGAGCCACGGGCCGCTTCGACATCCGGCACGCCGGCGAGGCCGCCGACGGCGCGGTCGGCTACAAGGCGAATTTCGGCTACGTGCGGGTCGGGGACACGTGGTCCGAGTCCCGGACGCGCGACCTGGCGGTCGGGACCTGCGCTCCGACGGACCGCGCCTGCAACTTCGTGGAGGGCGAGCTGACATACGGGCCGCTGCCGATCGAGACGGTGGGGATCCTCGACGATCCGGTGAGCTCCCTCTACGGCAGCGCGCGGCTCGACTACAACTTCGACAACGGGTCGGTCTGGACGGCCGAAGGCGGCGACACCTTCACCGAGAACGAGATCTTCGTCACCGGGATCGGTCGGGTGCAGATCAACGGCGCCAACCGTCCGTGGGCGCGCACCCAGTACGCCGCCGATCGGTTCACGGTGTTCGGCTGGTACAGCGGCCGCCGGGCGAACGACCGCGAAGGCAATCCGGCACCGCCTCCACTCGGCGCGTTCACCGAGCTCTGCGTCCCGCGGGACACGTGCGAGGGCAACAACCAGACGGCGCTCGCCTCCGGAGCGGTGCTGCTCGAGGCCTCCGACCTGTTCCACGTCGAAGGGCAGGCCAACTGGCACACCTCCGACGAGCGGCTGCGGCTGGTCGCGGGCGGCTCGAACCGCTGGGTCTCGGTCGACACCGACGGCACGCTCATGGAGGAAAAGCACGACGACACGATCTCGAGCCTGTTCGGACAGGTGGAATACGAGATCCACCCCAAGCTGAACGTCCTCGCCGCGGCCCGGTTCGATCACTTCTCGGTCCTCGAGGAAGACCAGAACGAGATCTCGCCGAAGGCGGCGGTAGTCTTCAGCCCGAACGAGAGCCACTCGCTGCGGGTGACCTTCAACCGCGCGTTCCAGACGCCGAACTACTCGGAGATGTTCCTGCGCGTCGCGGCCGGGCCTGTGATCCCGCTCAATCAGGTCGAGCTGGGCCTCGAGGCCGCGCTGAGCGCGCAGCTCGGCACGCCGGTCGACCTGCCGCTGAACTTCGTTCCCACTCCGGTGGTGGCGCGCGGCAACCCGGAGCTGACCGCCGAGCAGCTGACGGGCTACGAGGTGGGCTGGAAGGGCGCGCTCATGGGCGGCCGGGCGTACGCCACCGCGGACGTCTACTTCAACGAGATCGAGGATTTCGTCACCGACCTCCTGCCGCGAGTCAATCCGGCCTTCGAGCCCTTCGACACCGTCGAGGACCTGGTGGCGTTCCAGCCCGCGTTCGCCTCGCCGCAGCTGGCGCCCTTCGCGCCCGCGGTCCTGCAGGCGCTGTCGACGGGTGCGGTGGCGGCGGTTGCGCCCCTCCTCGTGCTCAAGCCGGACGGCACCCTCGAGTACGTGCTCTCCTACGCCAATGCCGGACGCGTGACGGAGCGCGGGGTCGAGCTCGGCCTGAACGTGCAGCCCGCGGTCAAGTGGGAGGTCTTCGCCAACTACACGTTCTTCGACTTCGACGTCGAGGAGAGCACGCTGGCGGGGGACGCGCTCCTGCCCAACACGCCGAAGCACAAGGGCAACGTCGGCTTCACGTTCAACAACCTTGACCGCTGGAGCCTGGGCGGATCGGTTCACATGCAGGAGGGGTTCGACTGGGCGGCCGGCGTCTTCGCGGGCCACGTCCCCGGGTTCGCGACCGTGGATCTGAACGGGGGCTACGTCGTCAACGAGTGGGCGCGGCTCAACCTGGTGTGGAGCAACGTGCTCGACAAGGACCACATCGAGCTCTTCGGCGGCTCGGTGATCGGCAGCCGCGCGCTTGGAGGCCTCACGCTGACCTTCTGAAGCGGCCGGCGACGGAGCGTTCCGGACCCCAAACGACGAGCGCGCGGTGGCCGACGGCCTCCGCGCGCTTCTTCGTGGTCGGGGAGACAGGATTTGAACCTGCGACCCCTACGTCCCGAACGTAGTGCTCTACCGGGCTGAGCTACTCCCCGACGGAAAGACCAATGGCAGGAGGCGGGAAAATACCCCGACGACCGGGGGACGGCAAACCGGCGGGCCGCGGCCATCGCGGACACCACCGTTCCCGAAACGCGAAGGGCCGCCCGAATCGGACGGCCCTTCGTTTCGTGCCTGGCGAATCGAGACTACTTCTTCTTGCCCTTCTTCGCCTTCTTAGCCGCCTTCTTCTTGGCCGGCTTCTTGGCCGCTTTCTTCATGGCCATGGCGCTTTTCCTCCATGCTTCAGGTCCCGGTCTGAGAACTGTGGATTGGCACGATTATAGGGGTTTCTTTTCATTTGTAAACGATTTCGTGCAGTCCGAGACCGATTCTCGCGGGCAGCATCGACGGTTCACCCCTCGCCCTGGAGAGAAACGGACTCCCATTTCTCGAGGCCGGGGATCACGCGATGGTTGGTGAGGTCGAGGTGGACGGGGGTGATCGAGATGTAGCCGCGCTCCACCGCCAGATAGTCCGATCCCTCAGGGCCCTCCCAGACCGCTTCTCCCCCGCCGATCCAGTAGTAGGTCTTTCCGTGCGGATCCTTGTCGACGACGACGGGATCGGAATACACCCGCTTCCCGAGCGCAGTCACCCGCACGCCTTCGACCGTGTCGGGGTCGCGGTCCGGTAGGTTGACGTTCAGGAGCGTGTCGGAGGCGAAGAGCTCGTCCACGGGCTCCTCCACGATCATGCGGGCCAGGCGTCGCACCACACCCTCATAACTCTCGAGCCAACGCTCATCGGCATGGACGAGCGAGATCGCCACGGAGGGGATCCCCAGCAGAGTCGCCTCCCAGGCGGCCGACACGGTCCCCGAATAGGAGACGTCGTCTCCCATGTTCCCCCCGTGGTTGATGCCGCTGAAGACGTAGTCCGGCCGCCGCTCCATGAGCGCGTTGACGGCCAGCATCACGCAGTCGGTGGGCGTCCCGTCGACGTGGTAGCGGTTCTCGGCCGTCTGCCGGACCCGCAGCGGGTGGTGGAGGGTCAGCGAATGGCTGGTCGCCGACTGCTCGCGATCCGGGGCGACGACGACCACCTCGCCGAGCTGCCCCAGGGCCCGGGAGAGCGTTCCCAGACCGGGCGCCAGGTACCCGTCGTCATTGGTCACCAGAAACAGCATCACCCACGCTCAGCAAGAGGGATTGAAAGGACCGCAGAATGATCAAAACGGCTCAGCTGCAAGGCGCCCGCCGGGAGGCTTCCGAGGCGTACTGCAAGGTACCCCGCAGGAAGACACGAGGTGGGCAACGCAGCAGATGGGCCGTTTTCATCATTCTGCCTACTCGACGGAGAAGGTGGCGTGGACGGTGACCGTGATCTCCTTCTTCCGCGTCGACGTGTCGTGCACGCCGTAGTCGCTGACCTCGGTCGAGAAGGGCGCGGTGATCTGGAACACGCCGGCCCGGGCCGACACGATCCTGTCGATCGTCATCTCGGACCCGCCGGCGATCTCCTCCGCTCTCCGCCGGGCGTCGGCGGTCGCCTGGGACAGGAGCTTGTGCTTGAGCTCGTCGATCCCGGAGAAGAAGTACTCGAGCCTGGAGTACTGGAGGACGACGCCGCTCGCGAGCAGCGGTCCGGGGTCGAGCGCGAGGGCCTCCAGCTCGCGCCCGCCGTTCTCCGCGATCACGGTCAGTCCCTGGTCCAGGCTGAACCCGACCTGCGTGCCGAACTGATCCCAGCGCGGGTTCGCGGTCACCGGCTGCACGTTCACCGTCTCTTCCGGCACGCCCGCCTGGGTCAGCCTCCGCACGACCTGCGCGCGGTCGTCCCTGAGCGCGGCGTACCCCTCGCCGAGACCGTCGGTCGCGACCTGGCGACTGATCGTGATCGACCACTTGACGACGTCGGCCTCGAACGGCTCGGTCGCGGCCCCGGTGACCTGGATCGTGTCGCGGGTGGTCCGTGCGGAGCGGAAGAACAGTCCGAAGATCGCGGCGGCGAGGATGCCCGCCGCGCCTAGGACGAGGGCGGCGCGAATGGCCATGCATGTCTCCGAAGGAAGAGGTTGGTTGCCGGGGCGTGGCGCGGCTCTATTCTACTTCCGAACGGAGTCGCGGGGTCCCCCGCTCCTCGAGCCATCCGAGCCGGAATCCAGGAGAGCCATGGAGCCCACTCAGCTGGAAGCGGTCGTCCGCGCCATCCAGCTCGCCATTGCGCCCGTCTTCCTCGTCACGGGCGTCGTCGCCCTGCTCTCGCTCCTCGCGCATCGGCTGGCGCGGATCATCGATCGCGCCCGGACGCTCGAGCGGAGGTCGGAGGAGAGCCCCGAGGCGAGCGCCGAGCATCGCTCGGACCTCGAGGTCCTGGCGCGCAGGGCGAAGCTCATGAACTGGGCCATCGGCCTGGGCACCTCGTGCGCGCTGCTCGTCTGCACGGTGATCGCGGCCCTGTTCCTGTCCGCGTTCCTCGGGGTGGGACTGGAGCTCCTCGTCGGCTGGCTGTTCATCGCCGCGATGGTGGTCCTGATCTCCGCGCTGCTGATCTTCCTCCACGAAGTGTTCCTGGCGACGTCCCGGCTGCGGATCGGTCAGCGGTTCGGGTCGGCGGGAACCCAGGGCTCGAGCAGCACGTCGAAGCGGCCGCCGCACACCGCCGGGCTCCAGGAGTAGAGGTCGTCGGTGAGGTCGACGCGCACGAGCCGCGCGCGTCCATCGGCGACGGCCGCGCGCGCCTCGTCGAGGATCGCGGCCTCCCCGCACCCGCCTCCGATCGTACCGGTCGCCGTGCGGCCGGGCTCGATCGCCATCCGGCTCCCCACCCCCCTGGGCGTCGACCCCCGGGCGCGCACGATCGTCGCGAGGACGACCGGGCGCCCCTTCTCCACGGCGGCGGCGAACGCGGCCAGGACGTCGGAGGTCTCGCTCATCCGCCCTCGGCTGGCGGCGCCCCGGCGAGTGCCCGGACGTGCCTCAGGACCTGCGCGCGCTCCGACAGCGGACGCGCGCTCCCCCCGCGCGCCGCGAGGACGATCTCGGCCGCGACCGCGACCGCGATCTCGGCCGGAGTCTCGGCGCCGATGTCGAGCCCGAGCGGCGCGTGGACCCGTGCCAGCCAGTCCGCCGGCACCCCCTCGGCCGCCAGTTGTTCGAAGGCGGCCCGGACGCGGCGCCGGCTTCCGATCATTCCGAGATACCGCGGCTCGGCGCCGCGACGAGCCAGCTCTCTGAGGCAGTCGTAGTCGTGCCGGTGTCCGCGCGTGACGAGCACGACGCTCGTGCGGTGGCCCACCTCGATGCCCGCCAGCGGATCCGCGAAGTCGACGACCAGCACGCGATCGGCGCCGGGGAACCGTTCGACCCGCGCGAACTCGGGCCGGTCGTCGAGCACGGTGACCCGGAAGTCGAGCATGCTCCCGACGAGGGCGAGGGGTTGGGCGACGTGGCCGGCGCCGACGATCACGAGCTCGGCCGGCGGCTCCCAGCGCTCGACGTAGATCTCGGTGCCGCCCGCCAGGGAGTGACAGCCGGGCCCGCTGGAGGTCTCGAGCAGGGCGCGCGCCAGGGCGGTCATCGCCGGGGAGCCGAGATCGCCGTGGTGGCGGCTCCCGTCCCACGCCAGCCGCCTCCCCACCAGCGACGGGTCCTCGGCCTCGACGACGACGGCCGTCGCCGCCTCCCTGCCCTCGGCGATCGCGCGCCGGGCGATGGCCAGGGCGTCCGCCACGTCGAAGCGGCCGCTCACGAGACCACTTCCCGGCGGTAGTCTTCGGGCGTGTCGATGTCGACCGAGACCCCGCGGTCTGCGATCGCGACGTCGAGGATCTCGGCGGCATGGCGGTGGACGACCTCGCGCGCGCCCTCGTCGAGATCCGGCTCGGAGAATTCGTTCCAGAGCCCGCGCGCGAAGAGGACCGGATGCCCGGGCCGGTCGTCGTACACCGGGCGGACGATCGGCAGACCGCTCGCGCGGAAGCCGCGGACGAGCTCGCGCACCGTCCGCGCCTCGGCGAGGGGGTGATCGACGGGCAGGACGATGGCGGCCTCCGCGTCTTCCGGCAGGCTCTCCAGTCCGATCCGCAGGCTGTCGACCTGCTCCGCGTCCGCGCGGGGGTTCTCGACCGTCACGGCGCGCTTCCGGCGTGCGATCTCGCCGGCCCGACGACCGGACTCTCCGGGACCCAGCACGACGGTCAGGTCGCTGCAGCCCCCGTCCGCGAGGACATCGATCGCGCGCTCGAGGAAGGTGCGCCCGTCGACCTCGAGCAGGGCCTTCGGCTCGCCCATCCGGGAGGAGCGCCCTGCCGCGAGGACGATCCCGGCGACGCTCACCGGGCGTCCCGCAGATCCCCCAGCGCTCGGACCACCGTCGGGCGGATCATCTCCTTGCGCCAGGAGATCGTGAAGTCGGTGTTGTCGAGCGGGCGTCCGGCCTTCCACGACGCCTGCGCGGCCGCGTGAATCGCATCGTCGTCCAGCCGTCCGCCGATCAGCGGCTCGGCGGCGCCGGCCACGGCCTCGGGCGCCGACCCCACCCCTCCGAGCACGACCCGCGCATCCTCGACGGTGCCGTCCGGAGCGAACCGGGCCCAAGCACCGACGCCGAGGACCGGGAAATCGAACGCGCCGCGGCGCCGCACCTTCCGATACACCGCGCGCCACCCGTTCGGGGCCGGCAGGTGAACGCGCGTCAGGAGCTCGTCCCGCTGCTTGGCGAGGTAGAGGATGCCGTCGTCGCGATAGAGCGCCGAGACCGACACCCGCCGCTCGCCGCCGGGTCCCAGGAGATCGACCTCGGCGCCCATCGCCACCAGGAGCGGGACGCTGTCCGCCGACTGGACCGCCCAGCACCGGGGGGACGACGGCGCGACCCAGCAGATCGCGCCGTCCTTCTTCATGCAGAACTCGATCGACTTCCGCCAGTCGTAGTTCTGGTCGTAGTAGTTGCAGCGCGTGTCGAGGAGGAGGTTCCCGCCCAGGGTCCCCATGTTCTGGAGGATCGGCGTCGAGATCAGCCGGCACGCCTCGGCGAGCGCCGGGTAGCTCGCACGCACCGAAGGATGGATGCGCACCTCGGTCAGCGAGGTCGTCGCCCCGATCGAGAGTCCGCCGTCCGCGCGCTCCTCGATCCCCTTGAGCTCTGCGACGCGGTGGAGCGAGACGAGCGCCTCGGGCTCCTGGTGGCGGCGCTTCATGTTCGGGTAGAGGTCCGTGCCGCCGGCGACGTACATGGCGCCCGGCGGTGCGGCCGCCTTGGCCCCGACGGCCTCGGCCGCCGACGCGGGCGCGTGGAACGCGAAGGCCGGGAGCCGCATCATGCCGGCACACCTCCCGGAACGCTCCCGCCGGGCACGCTGCCGCGTACCCCGCCCGCGCCGATGTGGCGCGGATCGTCCACCGCGCGGCCGTCGCCTCCCGCCTCGGGCGGCGGCACGCGCACGGGCTCGGGCCAGGCGAACGCGGGCGTGCCCTTCGGGCCTTCGCGTGCTTCTTCCCCCTTCGCCTTCCGCTTGAGTGCGGACAGTACCTTCTGCGGCGTGACGGGCACCTCGTCGATCCGGACGCCGACGGCGTCGTGGATCGCGTTGACGACGGCGGGCGGGATCGGCAGCAGCGGTCCCTGCCCCACTTCCTTGGCGCCGAACGGCCCGTTGGGATCGGGATCCTCGACGAGGAAGGTATGGACGGGACACATCTCGTGGGTCGTGGGGCTCTTGTACTCGAGGAGCGACGGGTGGCGGTGGACGACGTTCCGGTTCCCGCGGTACGTCATCTCCTCCATCAGCGCCTCGCCGAGTCCCATGTACACCGAGCCCTCGACCTGGCCGATCGCCACCACGGGATTGATCGCCCTGCCGATGTCGTGGGCGATCCAGACTTCCTCGACCTTCGTCTCGCCGGTCTCGGCGTCGACCGTCACCTCGACTACCGCTGCCGAGTACGAATACGCCGGGCTCGGCCCCACGCCGGCGCCCTTGTAGCGGCCGGGCGATGGCGGAGGCGTGTACGAGCCTACGGTCCCGATCGTCCCGTGCTTCGCCTCCGCGACGACGACCGCCTCGGCGAAGGAGAGCGATCGCTCGGGGTCCTCGACGTCCAGCGCCCATCCGTCGGCGAGGGCGATCCGCACCGCGGGGATCTTCCACTTTTCGGCGAGCGCCCCCACGATCAGCTCCCGCGCCCGCTCGGCGGCCTGGAGGGCCGCGTTCCCGGTCATCAGCGTGACGCGCGAGGAGTACGATCCGAGATCGACGGGAGTAAGGCTCGTGTCGGCGGTGACGACGTCGATCTCGAACGGGTCGACGCCGAGGACCTCGGCGACGATGTACGCGAGGATCGAGTCCGACCCCTGGCCGATGTCGGTCGATCCGCAGAAGACCGTTACACCGCCGCTACGGTCGAGCTTGAGCTGGACCCCCGAGTGCGGCATCGCGTTCCAGTAGATGGGGAGCCCGGCGCCCGAGAGGTAGCTCCCGCACGCGAGGCCGATGCCGCGACCGGGAGGGAGCTGTCCGCGCCTGGCGTCCCAGCCGGACGCCGCGACGACCTTCTCGATGCAGGCGCCGAGGCCCATCGACCCCACCCGGATGTAGTTGGCGGTCACCGAGTGCGGCGGCACGAGGTGGTCGAGCCGCATGCGCGCGGGGTCCAAGCCCAGCCGCTCGGCGGCCTTGTCGATCTGGACCTCGAGCGCGAACCGGGGCTGGGGCGTCCCGTGACCGCGCTTGGGCCCGCAGGGCGGCTTGTTCGTGAACGCGCGCAGTCCCTCGAAGCGGTAGGCGGGCACGGGATACGTCACGGTCTGGAGCGCGCCCGTGTAGTACGTCGAGGCGACTCCGTAGCTCCCGTACGCGCCGCCGTCCAGGAACGAGCGGAAGTGCATGCCGGTCATCGAGCCGTCCCTGCGGAATCCGGTCTTCACCCACATCAGGACGGGATGGCGCCCGCGGTGGCAATAGAAGACCTCCTCGCGCGTGAGACAGATCTTGACCGGCCGCCCGGTCCGCCGGGACAGTGCGGCCACCGCGATCTCGTGGTTGAAGGGGTCGCTCTTCCCGCCGAACCCGCCGCCGTTAGGCGTGGCGATCACGCGGATCCGGCTCGCGGGCAGCTCCAGCACGCGCGCGAGCGCGCGATGGACGTAGTGGGGCGTCTGGGTCGAGGACCAGAGCGTCAGCTTGCCGTCGGGCCGCCAGTCGGCGAGCGCGGCGTGCTGCTCCATCGGCAGGTGGGTGTTCCCTTCGTAGAAGAACGTGTCCTCGAGCACGAGGTCCGCCTCCGCGAGCGCGGCGTCGACGTCGCCGAACTCCATCGCCACCGCCTTGTGGACGTTGTGCCCGTCGCCATAGAGGTGGATGCGAGGGTCGTCGGCGTCGAGCGCGTCCTCGATCGACGCCACGGGGTCGAGCTCCGCGTACTCGACGACGATCGCGCGGCACGCCCGCTCGGCGGTCTCCTCGTCGATCGCGGCGACGGCTGCGACCGGATCGCCGATGAAGCGGACCTTGTCGAGGCAGAGCGTGTGTTCGTCCTGGCTGACGGGCAGGATCCCGTACGGGATCGGCAGGTCGCTTCCCACGAGGATCGCCGCGACCCCCGGCATCTCGGCCGCCGCGCGGACGTCGATGGAGCGGATCTCTGCGTGCGGCGTCGTCGCCCGCAGGAGCTTGCAGTGGAGCATGCGCGGCAGGAACAGGTCGTCGGCGAACCGCGTCCGCCCGGTGACCTTGGCGACCGCGTCGACTTTGGGGAGCGATCGGCCGACGACGCGGAGGCCCTGCGTCGTCGCGGAGCCGCCGGGGCTCGGAGAATCAGGCTTCGCCATACAGCGCCTCGCGCGGGGCCTCTGCGTGGCCGTCCCGCATCCGCGCGGCCGCCAGCTCGACGGCCTCGTAGATCTTCAGGTAGCCGGTGCAGCGGCAGAGATTCCCGCCCAGAGCGTCGACGATCTCCGCGCGGGTGGGCGCCGGCCTCTCCTCGAGGAGTGACTTGCCGACGAGCAGGAACCCCGGAGTGCAGTACCCGCACTGGGCCGCGCCGAGCTCCGCGAACGCCTGCTGCAGCGGATGGAGCCCCACCGCGGACTCCATTCCCTCGATCGTCGTGATCTCCCGACCTTCGAGCGCGGCGGGGATCTCGAGGCAGGAGAGGACCGGCTGGCCGTCGACGAGGACCGTGCACGTCCCGCACTCGCCGAGCTCGCAGCCGTGCTTGGTGCCCGTCAGCCCCAGCTCCTCGCGGAGGACTTCAAGCAGAGTATGGTGGAGCGGCGCCGTCACGACGCGCGTCTCGCCGTTCACCGATAGCGTCAGCTGAACCAGCCCCGGCTGCATGAAGACAAGGTAAATGCCGCCGGAACGCCTTGCACCGACGGTCGCGATCGGGGCTACCTTGTACCAATGGGACGGCGCTGGGACGAGGCGAGGGCGACGGGCGATCCGCGACTCGATCGACTGCGGCGGCTGGTCGCACACGCCTACGAGCGGGTGCCGTTCTATCGCGAGCGGTTCGCGCTCGCGGGTGTCCAGCCCGAGGACATCCGCGCCATCGACGACATCGCCCTGCTCCCGATCGCCGACAAGCGCGACCTGGTCGACCGGCCCGCCGCCGAGATCACCGCCTCGGGGCTCGATCCGGAGCAGCTCGTCGCGACTATGACATCGGGGTATTCGGGTGAGCCCTTCGTCATTCGCCGGACGCGCCGCGAGCAGACGCGATGGGCTCGCAGCTGGCTGCCCGATCTCCTCGCGGCGGGACTGCGCACGGGCGACCGGGTGGCTTCCGTGTTCGCGGTCCGCGAGGAGCGAACCGACGGCGTGGGACTCCTGGAAGCCCTTGGCCTGGTCAGCGAGACCGTCATCGACTGCGCCGAGGACCCACCCGAGATCGTTCGCCGGCTCGCGAAAGCCAGGCCCGACTTCCTCCGCGGCATGGCCGGCGTCCTCGAGCACCTGGCGCATGACATGTCCGTCGCGGAACCACCCATCCGTCCGCGTGTCGTCTGGGTCTCGGGCGAGGTCCTCACCCCTGTCGCACGCCGGCGGATCGAAGCGGCGTTTGCCGCGCCCGTCCATAACGCGTACGGGACGCACGAGATCGGACTGCTGGCATCCGACTGCCGGGAAAGCGGGCTCATGCACGTGTCGTCTCCGGGATCGATCGTCGAGATCCTGACGCCGGACAACCTGCCCGCGAAGGAGGGCGAGACCGGCGAGGTCGTGGTCACCGCGCTCGATTTCTTCGCGGCCCCCTTCATTCGATACCGACTCAAGGACCTGGCGACGCGCGGGGCGGCCACTTGTCCCTGCGGGGTCCGGTCCCCGACCATCGCTCACATCGACGGGCGATCGATCGACTACTTCGAGATGCCGGACGGCCGCTACCTCCATCCCTACCGGATCCTCGGTCCGGCGCTGGCGGCCGCCCCCTGGATCCGGCAGTACCAGCTGGTGCAGGAGAGTCGCCACCGGATCGTGCTGCGGCTCGTGCGCAAGGGACCGCTCGACGAGGCGGAGCGGCGGCGGCTGCGCAGCACGGTCGACTCCCTGCTGGGACCCGACGTCCTCTTTCGCGTGGAGGCCGTTCCCCGGATTGCCGCCACCCCAGGTGGAAAGTCGCGCGCCATCGTTTCCCTCGTCGAGTGACGTGCCGCCTTCCGTGCCCGACTTCCCCACGACTGTGTTCCTCCACAGCCCATCGGAAGCGCCTGACGCGCGGACGGTGGCGCTCCAAGTGCCCGAGTTCGAATGGTACGGCGAGCGCGCCCTTCTCCTCGCGCGGCCGTCCGACATCGTCGCCGTCGCGCATCCCGTCGACGAGCGCTATCTGCGCTATCTGCACACGCTCGGAATCGGGCCCCGCTTCGAGAACGTGATCGTCGTCGAGGGCGTGTCGCCGGGCGCCGGCCTGTCCGAGGTGCTGGGCGCGCAACCCGCCGCGATCGAGCGATTGGCGGAACGCCTGCTAGGCGTCGAGTCGGTCGTCCTGAGCCCGTTCTTCGCAACGCCCGCGATCGAAGCGCTGGCGAGCGCGCTGGGGGAGCTGCGGGGTCGGCCCGTGCAGGTGGCGGGCGGCCCGCCGGAACTCGTGCGCAAGCTCCACGACAAGCCGTTCCTGCGTGGGCTCGCCCAATCCCTGCAGATCCCCGTTGCGCCCGGAGAGGTCGTGGTGCTCCCCCGTTCGGCCGAGCGAACGCCGCTGGATCTGGATCCGCTTCGGCGCGCGATCGAGCGCCGGATGCACACGACGGGGCGGGTCATCGTGCGGGGCGCGTCCGGCGCCTCGGGATCGTCCACGTTCCTTGCCGGACCCGACGAGATCGAGGCGGCGGTCGAATCCATCGCTGCCAGGACGGACAATCGCGTGTACCTCGTCGAGCCGCTCTTCCCCGCTACCAGTTCCCCCAACGTGGAGGTCGTCGTGGAGACCGGCGATGCTCCACCGCGGGTCGGGGTGACCGATCAGGTGCTGAACGTCGACCTCGTATACCTCGGCAGCGTGTGGCCTTCGAGCGCGAGCCGAGCGAAGGAGATGGTCGACGATGCCCTCGCCATTGCAGCCTGGATGCGGCGGCGCGGGTTCTTCGGACGGGCGGGCTTCGACTTCGTCGAGCACGAGCGCGCGGACGGAGCCACCGCCTACTTCCTGACCGAGAGTAACCCCCGCGTCAACGGCGCCTCATATCCACTCGCCCTCCTGGCGCGGCTGGCGGAGCGTGCGGGCGGCGGCGCACCGGCCCCGGCCGCATTTCGCTCCAGCAACGTCGCGGTCGCCCCGCGCGACTTCGCTGGGCTGGAGGCGCTGTGCGGGGCCCTGCTCTACACCCTCCAGCGCGGGGAAGGCGTGATCCCCTACGCGGTGGGCGCGCTCGCTGCCGGCAAGGTGGGGATCGCGTGCTTCGGGCCCAACCCGGCGCGCGTCGACGCGCTGTTCGCGGAGCTCATGTACGCGGTGGCAGACCCGGCCGCACGCTCGGCGGCGGCATCGTGATCCGGAGAGCACGACGGAGCCTTCTCGTCGCCGGGCTCGGGGTGCTCCTCGTCGCGCCGGACACGGCCGATGCGGCCATCCAGATCGGCGCGGTGAGCCAGGAACCCGAGCCGCCCTCGCGGCCGACGATCGGCATCGTGCTGTCCGGTGGCGGCGCGCGCGGCCTTGCTCACGTGGGGGTGCTCGAGGTCCTCGAGGAGCTGCGGGTCCCCGTGGACGTGATCGCGGGAACGAGCATGGGCGCGATCGTGGGCGGGCTCTACGCGTCGGGACTCCCCAGCGACAGCCTGCGCGCCCTGGTCGCCGAGATTGACTGGGAGCTCCTGCTCTCCGACACCCCGCCGAGATCCTCGCTCGCGTTTCACCGCCGGGCGGAGGAGCGTCGCTATCCGGTCGAGCTCGAGATCGGCATCACGGGAAACGGCCTGACACTTCCCAGCGGGTTGATCGCCGGGCAGGACATGGGGCTCCTCCTCCGCCGCCGCAGCCTGCCGGTGGCCGCCGTCGAGGACTTCTCGCGCCTGCCGATCCCCTTCGCGGCGGTGGCCACCGACATCGAGACGGGCGAGCGAGTGGTGATGGACGGCGGGGACCTCGTCGAGGCCATGCGGGCCAGCATGGCGATCCCGGTCGTGTTCTCGCCCGTCGAGCTGGACGGCCGGATCCTCGTGGACGGCGGCCTCGTCGACAACATGCCGGTCGAGCTCGCGCGTGCCATGGGCGCCGACGTGGTGATCGCGGTCGACGCCAGTCCGCCGCTCCTCGAGCGCGAACGGCTGCGGACCGTGCTCGGGATCTCCGAGCAGGTCGTCACCCTCCTCGGGCGCCAGGACCTGCTGCGCGAGATGGCGAGCGCGGACGTCGCGCTCGACATCGGATTCGAGCACGTGGGGATCTTCGACTTCCGGGACGCCGACTCGATCATCGCCAAGGGGGCGGCGGTCGCGCGGGACAGCGCGGGAGCGCTGTCGGCCTGGTCGGTTTCGGAGGCCGAGTATCGAAACCGCCGCGCGGCGGTCCTCGCGAGACGCCGGGCGTTGCCCACGCGTCCGGGCGGCCTCGCGATCGATGCACCCGACTGGGTCGACAAGCGGCGCATCCGCGCGCGAATCGATTCCGAGATCCTGGACACGTTCGACCCCGAGCTCGCCGAGCGCGCGGCGCGGGACGTCTACGCGATCGGGGAGTTCGAGCGCACGGGCTACGACCTCTCGACCGCGAGCTCGCCGCCGGAGCTCGTCATCGACGCGCACGCGAAACCGCGCGGTCCCCACCTCCTGCGGCTCGGCATCGACCTGGCCACCGATTCGGCGGGCGAGGCCCCGGCTCTCCTCGCCTTCTCGGCGCACGCCGCCTACGTCCGGACGCGGATCGGAAGCCGGGCCGCGGAGTGGCGGACGGACCTCCACGTGGGAACGACCCTGGGCCTCGAGTCGTCGTTCCGCCAGCCGCTCGACTTCGCGGGCCGCTGGTTCGTCGAGCCCTCCGCGCTCGCGACCCAGGTCCAGCGGCCGGTCTTCACGGCCGGTCGCTCGGTGAGCGAATACGAGACGCGCCGGGTCCTCGCCGCCGTCGATGTCGGGCGCGCGCTCGGCCTCTCGTCGGAACTTCGCGCGGGGATCGCCTGGGGACGCGCGACCTCCGAGCTGGATCCCGAAGTCGAGGGGCCATCGCTCCTCTTTCCCGACGAGACGGACGACGAGGCGGAGCTGCGCGCCGCGTTCGTCGTCGACCGGCTCGATTCGATCAACCTCCCCCGCCGCGGATCGCTCGCGAGCGTCGAGGTTCGATCCTCGCGCGAGGA
>DASSBK010000127.1:0-4762 GCA_035698825.1 Gemmatimonadota bacterium | reverse complement strand
GGCCACGGCCGGTCCGGTTTTCTTTCTCCTCGTGTGGGGTGGGGCGCTGGCGGGCCTGCCACTGACGGGTCTGGCACCGCCCTTCTGGAAATGGGGCGCCAGGGAAGTAGCGATCGACGCCTGGCACCATGCGATGTACGTGGCCGGGACGGTCGCCGGCTGGTGGCTAATCGGACACGCTGCGTGAGATCCCTCAGGTCCGAGTCGAATTCCGGAATCCGCTTTGCTCACCGCACCCCGCAGGGTAGCTTGCGACCGGACCCCGATCCGTCCGGAGGCGCTGAATGACCACCTACACCGTGGGCTACCTGATCGGCAGCCTCGCCAGGCAATCGATCAATCGAAAACTCTCGCGCGCCCTGGTACGGCTCGCTCCACCGGCGCTCGAATTGAGCGAGATCCCCATCGCCGATCTCCCGCTCTACAGCTACGACTACGATTCGGACTACCCTCCAGTGGCGAGCGCGTTCAAGGATGCCATCGCCCGCGTCGACGCGGTGCTCTTCGTGACTCCGGAGTACAACCGCTCGATCCCGGGCAGCCTCAAGAACGCGATCGACTGGGCCAGCCGGCCATACGGGACGAACTCCTTCGCCCGCAAGCCGTCGGCTGTCATCGGCGCCTCGCCCGGCAAGATCGGCACCGCCGTCGGGCAGCAGCATCTGCGCTCCATCCTCGGCTACTGCAATTCGCCCCAGATGAACTCGCTCGAAGCATATATCCAGTTCACGCCGGGTCTCGTCGACGACGAGGGACAGGTCTCCGACGACTCCACGGTCGAGTTCCTCCGCAAGTTCCTGAATGGATTCCACGAGTTCATCGCGCGCGTCTACACGGTTCTGCCGCGCGGCGCGTAGCCGCCGCTCGCTGCCGTCGGAAACTCCCGTGGACATCCCCGCCGCCGTCATCACGCTCTTCCTCATCATGGACCCGCTGGGGAACATCCCGCTGTTCCTCGCGGCCCTGAAGTCCGTTCATGCCGAACGACGCCGCCGAGTGCTGTTGCGGGAGAGCCTGTTCGCCTACTTCGTGCTGCTGGCCTTCCTCTTCTTCGGCAGCTTCGTCCTGCAGTTCCTCCGGCTCGAGCAAGACACGATCAGTGTGGCGGGCGGAATCGTTCTGTTCCTCATCGCCGTGCGGATGATCTTCCCCATCGAGCGATTCGGACAGTCGGACGATCTCGAGGGAGAGCCTTTCCTCGTGCCGCTGGCGGTGCCCCTCATCGCGGGACCATCGACGCTCGCCGTCCTGCTCCTCCTTCAGCGCTCGGCCCCGGGCCAGACGGGGTGGCTGCTCCTTGCCCTGACGATTGCCTGGGCGCTGAGCGCGATCGTCCTCGTGTCCTCGACGATCCTGTATCGACTGCTGGGACAGCGGGGGCTGATCGCCATCGAGCGGCTGATGGGTATGATCCTCGTCATGATGTCGGTGCAGATGTTCATGAGCGGCATCCGGGCATTCCTCGCGCGCTGATCCGGCCGGGCGGCGACGCCCCGGAAACGGCCGCTTGACACTCCCGGCTGCATAGGCATATTTCCGACGCTCTTCGAGACACGACGCTCGCGCGCGAACGGGCGCTCCACCAGCATCGACGACCGCATCCAACGTTCCCTTCGCTCCGGTGACGGCATGCCGATGAAAGCGTCTGGCTGGCGACGGTCGCTCCTGCCGAGCCTCGCCGTTTCCGCGACCGTGATGCTGATCGGCGCCGCCGGGGCGTGCGATCCGGACTGGAAAGCAGAGATCGTCGCCGAAGAGAGCCCCGTGCAGCCCATCCGGTTCATGCACACCGTACACGTGGGCATCGACAGCATCCCCTGCGCGTATTGCCACTTCTCGTCGAACATCTCGGAAGAGGCCGGGATTCCGCCCGTCGGCACGTGCATGGGCTGCCACCGCTTCGTTCAGGGCTCGACGGACGAGTTCAAGACGGAGATCGGCAAGCTGCTGGAGTTCGCCGCCGACTCGACGCCCGTCCCGTGGACGCGGGTCCACAGCGTTCCGGCCTTCGTGCAGTTCACGCACAGGCCGCACATTCGAGCCGGTGTCGCGTGCGCCGAGTGTCATGGCGACGTGGCGGCGATGGAGCAGGTGTCCCGAGTCGCGCCCCTGTCGATGGGCTGGTGCGTGACGTGTCACCGCGATCGGGGCGCGCCCGACGACTGCGCCACCTGCCACTACTGAGGGCGGAGAGGCCGATGGAGAGACGTGACTTCCTCAAGCTGATCGGGATCACCGGCGCGGGCGCGGCCACGGCCTGCGACGCCAAGGTGGGCCCGCAGTCTCTCATTCCCTACATGGTGCCGCCCGAGGACATCACTCCGGGGATTCCCACGTGGTACGCCTCGACCTGCCGGGAATGCCCTGCCGGCTGCGGGACCCACGTCAAGACGCGCGAGGGCCGGGTGATCAAGCTGGAGGGCAACCCCGACAGCCCGGTCAATCGAGGCAAGCTCTGCGCGCGCGGTCAGGCGGCCCATCAGAACCTGTACGACCCGGATCGGCTGAAGGGACCCAAGCGACTCCAGGACGGGGACTACGTCGACGCGCCGTGGGACCAGGCGACCGCCGCGCTCGCGGCGGAGCTGGGGAGGATGCGCGCCGAGTCGGCTGGAGAACCAGGATCGGTCGTCTTCCTGACCGGGCTCCAGACCGGAACGCGCGAGCGGCTCTACGACGAATGGGCACGGGCCCTCGGAGCGCGGCGCGTCGTGTTCGAGCCGTTCGCGTACGAGCCCCTGCTCGAAGCGAACCGCCGCGTGTTCGGCGAGGCGGCGCTTCCCGCGTACGACATCGAGGGCGCGGAGTTCGTGATCTCCTTCGGCGCGGAGTTCCTCGAGACGTGGATCTCGCCGGTCCGGTACGCCGGGCAGTGGTCGCGGATGCACGCCTTCCGCGGCGACGAAGCGGTCGAGAAGGGGACCTTCGTGGCGGTCGAGCCGCGGCTGTCGATGACGGCCTCGAACGCCGACGAGTGGGTCTCCGTCAAGCCCGGAACCGAGTACCTCGTCGCGCTGGCGATGGCCAACGTGCTGGGCGCCGGGGCCGAGGCGGCCGACTGGACGCCCCAGCGGGCGGGCGAGGCGACCGGCGTCGACCCGGCCACGATCGAGCGCCTGGCGCGACTGTTCGGCGAGAAGCGGAGCCTCGCCCTCCCGGGCGGTATCTCCACGGCCCATCCGAAGGCAACCGCCGCGGCAGTGGCCGTGAACCTTCTGAACCGCGCCGGCGGCGCCATCGGGGATACGGTCACGCTCTCCACTCCGGTGACCGGCCCGGTGGCCGGGTCCTATCGGGCAATCGTGGACCTGGTCAGCGAGATGCAGACCGGGACGGTCAGGGCGCTGCTCGTGGCCGACGCGAACCCCGTGTATTCGCTCCCGCCGGCGCTCGGCTTCGCGGAAGCCATGCGCCAGGTTCCGCTCCGGGTCTCCTTCAGCCCGGTGTTCGACGAGACGGCCGCCTGGTGCCACTGGCTCCTGCCGGACCACACTTCGCTCGAGTCGTGGGGCGACTGGGTGCCGCAGCAGGGCGTTGTCGGCATCCAGCAACCCGCCATGCGTCCGGTCTTCCACACGCGCGCGACCCCGGACGTCCTGCTCGACGTGTGGCGCGCGGCGGGCGGCGGGGAAGGGGCGGCCGCCGCGCCGGACGCCGCGTCATGGTACGACTACCTGCGCGCCGCGTGGAGCGACCGGGCTCCGGACGAGCGCGCGTGGGCCGCGGTCCTCGAGGCGGGCGGGATCTGGGAGGGCGCCGACGCCGTGCCGTCCTACGGCCAACCGACCGACGCGGCCAGCGCCGGGCAGGCGGGGGCGGGATCGGCGGCGACGGCCGAGGCGGGCGGCGGCGAGACGGCGGACTTCGCGCCCGTGGAGTTCGATGGGCCGTCCGGAGAAGGAACGTTCGCGCTCGTCGTGTATCCGCAGCTCGCGCTGTACGACGGCCGCAACGCGAATCGGCCCTGGCTCCAGGAGCTCCCCGATCCGACCTCGAGCGTCGCCTGGCAGACCTGGGTCGAGCTCCACCCCGAGACCGCCGACGGGCTCGGCCTCGCCAACGGCGATGTCGTCACGGTCGAGTCGGGACACGGCTCGGTCGAGGCGCCGGTGATCCGCTACTACGGCGCCCGGCGGGACACGGTCGCGATGCCGCTGGGCCGCGGCCACGACCGGATGGGCCGCTTCGCGGCGGGCCGTGGCGTGAACCCGATCGCGCTCCTGCCCCCGACGGCGGACCCGGACAGCGGCGGCTTCGCCTGGCAGGGCGTGCGGGTGCAGCTGACGAAGACGGGCGCCTGGGTGCCGCCCCTGACCTACCAGGGATCCGACTCCGACCACGGCCGCGATCTGGCGGAGGCGATCCCGATGGCGGAGGCGCTGCGCCTCGCGTCCGGAGGCGCGAAGGAGCAGCACGGGGAGGAGCACGTCCTGGGGGAGGACATCCCGCTCACGGTCGAGCGCGTGGCCCGGGACTCGGATTCCGAGAGCCCGTACCGGTGGGGCATGGCGATCAGCGTCGACGCCTGCATCGGCTGCAACGCCTGTGTTACAGCCTGCGCCGCGGAGAACAACCTGCCGTTCGTGGGTCCCGAGCGAGTCGAGAAGAGCCGCTTCATGACGTGGATCCGGATCGAGCGCTATTTCGAAGAGAAGCCCGGCGGGGGGATCGAGACCCATCACCTGCCGATGCTGTGCCAGCACTGCGGCGCGGCGCCCTGCGAGCCGGTTTGTCCCGTGTATGCCACCTACCACAATCCGGA
>DASSBK010000126.1:0-3740 GCA_035698825.1 Gemmatimonadota bacterium | reverse complement strand
CGGGCTGTCGACCGAGATCCGGCAGGCGGCCGCGATCACGGTCGGGATCCCGATGGAGCCCGGCGTGGAGTCGCTTTCGGCGGCGGTGGCGGGCTCGGTCGCGCTCTACGCGCTCGCCCACGATCTTGTCCGGGGCGCTAGCGCATGATCGTGTCAGGGGAATCGCCGAAAGGATGGGGACGATGAGGGAAGGCTCGCCCGGAAAGGGAGCGGCGGCGGTCGCGGTCGCCGCGCTCGCCGTCGCCATGTCGGCGGGAACGCCCGGACGCGCGGGTGCGCAGGAGCCGGCGGGCGCGCAGGAGCGCGCGGCGGAGCGCCCGCGCGTCCGTGACATCGGCTTGGTAATCGGATACCTGCCGCCCGGCGCGGAGAACGCGATCACCGACGTACCCGGCGTGACCGTGGGCCAGGTCACGCTGATCGAAGGCGACTCGATCCGGACCGGCGTCACGGCGATCCGGCCGCACCCCGGCGACGTCTTCGCCGAGAAGGTGCCGGCCGCGATCCACGTGGCCAACGGGTTCGGCAAGCTGACGGGGATCTCGCAGGTGAAGGAGCTGGGAACGATCGAGACGCCGATCGTGCTGACGAACACGTTGGCGGTCGGCCGCGCGGCCGACGGGCTCGTCCGCTGGACGCTCGAGCACACGGCGAGCGAGGGCGTGCGCTCGGTCAACCCGGTCGTCGGCGAGACGAACGACGCATTCCTGAACGCGATCCGCACGCCGCGCGTCGGGCCGGCCGAGGTCGCGGCCGCGATCGACGCGGCGAGCGCGGGGCCCGTCGAGGAGGGCTCTGTCGGCGCCGGCACGGGCACCTCGGCGCTCGGCTTCAAGGGCGGGATCGGCACCGCGAGCCGGCGCGTGCGCGTGGGCGATGCGACGTACACGCTCGGCGTCCTCGTCCAGTCGAACTTCGGCGGCGCGCTCGAGATCCACGGGCTCCAGGTCGGCCGCCTGCTCGGCCGCACGGAGTACCTCGATCGCTGGGCGCCGGCGGAGGGGACCGCGGAGGCCGGCGCATGGCGCCCCGAGCTCGACCCCGACGCCGCCGGCGGCTCGGTCATGATCGTGGTGGCGACCGACGCGCCCGTCGACGCCCACAGCCTCGATCGCATCGCCTACCGCGCTCCGTACGGGATCGCGCGCACGGGCGGCTTCTCGTTCCACGGGTCCGGCGACTACGTGATCGCGTTCTCCACCGCGGAGGGTCTCCGCGTCCCCTACGAGAGCGAGACCCCGACGATGACCGCCGAGACCCTCCGCGGCGACGCCCTCAACCCGCTCTTCCTCGCGGTCATCGAGGCGACCGAAGAGGCGATCCTGAACTCTCTGTTCCGCGCGACGACGATCACCGGCGTCGACGGGCACACGATCGAGGCCCTTCCCATCGAGGACGTGCGGGACCGCCTCGCTGCCGCGGGAATCCTGGGACATGGGGAGTGAGGGCGCCTCCATGAGCACGATGCCGGAAGCGATGCGGATCCGCGCCGCGCGACCCTCCGACGCGGAAGTGATCGCGGAGTTCAACCGGCGCCTCGCGTCCGAGAGCGAAGGCCGCGACCTCGATCCCGACACGCTCCTCCGCGGCGTCCGCATGCTCCTCTCCGACCCTACGCACGGTCAGTACTGGATCGCCGAGGCGCCGCGGGGGCAGGGCGGCGAAAATGGTGGCGATGCCGGCGGCGCCGCCGAGCCCGTCGGCCAATGCCTGGTCACGACCGAGTGGAGCGACTGGACGAACGGCCGCTACTGGTGGTTCCAGTCGGTGTACGTCGTACCCGAATGGCGGGGGAGAAAGGTCTTCCGCGCCCTGTGGGACCATGTCGAGTCGTCCGCGCGGAAGGAAGGCGACGTCGCGTCGCTCAGGCTCTACGTCGAGCGCGACAATGCGTCGGCGCGCGCGATCTACGAGAAGCTGGGGATGGAGGAGACCGGGTACCTGGTCTACCAGAAATGGCTGACCCCGCACTGATGGCTATCATCGAATCATCGTGACACCGACGCCAAACTCCGCGCGCATCCTCGTCGTCGACGACGAGCCCGGGATCCGCCAGGCGCTCCGCCAGATGCTGGAGTACGAAGGGTACCAGGTGCGGGATGCCAAGGACGGGCCCTCCGCGCTGGCGGCCTATTCCGAGGAGCCCGCCGACCTCGTCCTCCTCGACATCAAGATGGCGCCCATGGACGGCCTCGACGTGCTCGACCGGCTGCGCGCCAAGGACCCGGACGTCGTCGTGGTGATCATCAGCGGCCACGGCAGCGTGGAGACGGCCGTCGAGGCGCTCAAGCGCGGCGCGTTCGACTTCCTCGAGAAGCCGCCCGATCGCGGGGTCGTCCTCAAGCGCATCTCGAACGCGCTCGCCGAGCGCGAGCTCGAGCGCGAGAACGCCGAGCTGCGGAAGGCGCAGATGGCGGCCGGCACCGGTCCGATCATCGGGAAGAGCCCGGTGCTCATGGAGGTCCTCGAAAAGGTCCGGCGGATCGCGCCGACCCGCGCCTATGTGCTGATCACGGGGGACAACGGCACCGGCAAGGAGCTGGTCGCGCGCGAGATCCACCGGCTGTCCGAGCGCGCCAAGGGTCCGTTCGTCGAGGTCAACTGCGCGGCGATTCCCCACGAGCTGATCGAGTCCGAGCTCTTCGGGCACGAGAAGGGCGCGTTCACGGGCGCGCACGCGCGGCGGACGGGCAAGTTCGAGCTCGCCGACAAGGGGACGCTGTTCCTGGACGAGGTGGGGGACATGAGCCTCGCCGCGCAGGCGAAGGTCCTGCGCGCGCTCCAGGACGGGGTCGTCCAGCGGGTCGGCGGCGCGGCGTCGATCGAGGTCGACGTACGCGTGCTGGCGGCGACGAACAAGGACATCGAGCACGAGATCCGCGAGGGGAACTTCCGCGAGGACCTGTACTACCGCCTGAACGTCGTGCCGCTGCACGTGCCGCCGCTCTCGCGGCGCCGCGAGGACATCCCGCTCCTGATCGAGCACTTCGCGCGCGTGTACTGCACGGAGAACGGCATGCCGCCGAAGCGGTTCGAGCCCGACGCGATCGAGTCGCTGACCGAGCGGCCGTGGCCGGGGAACGTGCGCGAGCCCAAGAACACCGTCGAGCGGCTCGTCATCCTCGCGCCGGCGGAGACGATCACTGCGGCGGACGTCGAGGCACTGTCGGGTCCGCGCGCGGGGATGGCGGGCGGCACCGACGACCTCATCGAGTCCCACTCGTCGTTCACCGACTACCGCGACGCCGCCGAGAAGGCATTCCTCACGCGGAAGCTCGACGAGAACGACTGGAACGTCTCGGAGACCGCCCGCAAGCTCGGCATGCAGCGCTCCCACCTGTACAAGAAGATCGAGAAGCACGGGCTATCGCGGGACGGGGGGGCGTAGACCGCGCCGGAGGGTGGCGACGCGTGCCTGTGGAACTTTCCTTCCACTGGGAATCTTCGGGAAGGGGTCTTCCAACTACTCTTCAAATAAACTGGAAGTGACGGGACGCCACCTCCGGGTCGTCGCTCCAGGGATTCTTCCGTTTCCCTTCCATTTTATTTACAGAGTGGACTCGAGAGGGTGAGCCCGTTTCGCGTCACCGCGAGGCTCGGTCGAGGAGCTCCCGGGCGCGCGCGAAGATCGCGTCCAGCATCGCCTCGGTGAGGACGCGGGTGAAGGTGTTCTGCTGGGAGGGGTGGTAGGAGGCGAGGAGGATCGGGCCTCCCGTAGCGGCCGTCGCCGCCGGGCCGTC
>DASSBK010000125.1:0-16525 GCA_035698825.1 Gemmatimonadota bacterium | reverse complement strand
CGCGCAGAGCACCACCAGGTCGGCCCCCAGCTCGCGGGCGTGCTCCGCCACTCCCCGCGCGGGCTCCATGCCCGGCGTGTGGACGTGGGCTGCGACGGGCACCCCGCGCTCCCGTAACCAGTCTTCGACGCCCGAGAGATAGGCCTCCGCCTCCCCGGCGTCGGCGAGATGCTTCGCTCCGTGCACGGTCGAAGGTGGGCGCACCTCGAGCACGTGGAGCAGCGTGACCTCGGCGCCGAACATGCCGGCGATCCGGACGGCCGCGGGAAGCGCGGATTCGGCCAGCGGCGAGCCGTCCAGCGGAACGAGCAGGTGGCGATACATCGTCAGGAGCCTCCCAGGAGCCGAACCAGCAGGAACACGTTGAGGGCCACGATCACGAGCGTCACGAAACCGGCGGCCAGGGTCGTCGGGCGCGCGTTCACGAGCTCACCCATGATCGAGCGCCGCATGGTGAACAGAACGAGCGGAATCAGGGCGAAGGGAATCCCGAAGCTCAGGACGACCTGGCTGAGGACGAGCGTCCGCGTGGGGTCGAACTCGAGGGCGATGACGACGATGGCCGGAGCCATCGTGACCAGACGTCGGATCCAGATCGGGATGTGGCGATGGAGGAACCCCTGCATGATCACCTGTCCGGCCATCGTACCCACCGTGGACGACGAGAGCCCCGAGGCCAGCAGCGAGATCGCGAAGATCACGCTCGACGCGCGGCCGAGCAGCGGCTCCAGCGTGCGATGGGCCTCCTCGATGCCGGCCACCTGAGCCAGCCCCGAAGCGTGGAAGGTGGCGGCGGCCATGATCAGCATCGCGCCGTTGACCGCGCCGGCGATTCCCATCGCGATCATGACGTCCACGATCTCGAAGCGGAAGATCCGGCGCGCTTCGCGCGGGTCGCGCGGCACGATCCGACGCTGCGTGAGCGCCGAGTGGAGGAAGATCACGTGGGGCATGACGGTGGCGCCCAGGATGCCGGTCGCGAGAAGGACGCTGTCGGTGTCGCTGAAGCGCGGCACCAGTGCCCCGGTCGCGACGGCTCCCCAATCCGGTCGGTCGAGGATCGTCTCGATGAGGTATGCGACCGCGATCACACCCACCAGGATCGTGATCACCGCCTCGATCGGCCGGAAGCCCGCCCGCTCCAACGCCAGGATCAGGAGCGTCACGACGCCGGTCAGCAGGGCCGCCGGGAGCAGTGGGATGTGGAACAGGAGGTAGAATCCCAGCGCCGCTCCCAGGAACTCCGCCAGATCGGTGGCCATGGCCACCAGCTCGCTGACGACCCACATCCCCCAGACCACGGGCCGCGGAAATCGCTCGCGGCACATCTCGGCCAGATTGCGACCGGTGGCGATGCCCAGCTTGGCCGACAGCGACTGGATCAGCATGGCCATGAGATTGCTGGCCACGATGACCCACAGCAGCATGTACCCGTACTGCGCGCCGCCCTCGATGTTGGTGGCGAAGTTCCCGGGATCGACGTAGGCCACGCTGGCCACGAAGGCCGGCCCCAGGAACGGCATCAGCCGCCTGAGCCGTCCTTCGGCCCGTCCCTCGATGACCTCGATGGCGCGGTGGACGGTGGTCCGGTCCAGCGGTCGCGGTTCGTGCATCCTCTCAGCCTCCATGCGGAGAGAGCCCGGCGTTCGATTGTAGCGCTTGCCCGCGCATGAAGCCGTCGATAGGGTAGGCCGGCCCATGAAGTCCGACCCCGAAATCCGCTGTTCCCCCGAAGAAGGGGCGGAGTTCCGCGAGGGGGTCTATCGCCCGCTTGATCTCGCCACTCTCCCCGACGCCCCACGCCAGGGCCCCTTCCCCGCGGCCGGCCACGGACCGCCCTTCTACCGCTTCGACGAGGTGCCACGCGTCCCGCGGCTGAGGGACATCGTCGGGCCTTCCGTGATCGCGCTCGGCATGGGCCTCGGCGCGGGGGAGTTCCTGTTGTGGCCGAACTTGATCGCCGTCAACGGCTTTCCGATCTGGTGGCTGTTCTGGGTCGGGGTCATGACGCAGTTCGTCGTGATCGGCGAGATCGAGCGCTGGAGCCTCGCCACCGGAGAGTCGATCTTCGCGGGGATGGGCCGCATGTCCCGCCGGCCCTTCTGGCCATGGTTCTTCCTCGTGGCGACGCTGGTGTCGTTCTTCTGGCCCGGCTGGGCGGCCGAATCGGCCGACTTCACGCGCGTGGCGATCAACGCCCTCGCCGGCAGCGAGGTCATCGCCCACTGGCAGCCCGTGGCGCTGGCGATGCTGGCCTTCATCTGGGCGGCCCTCGCGCTCTCCCGGATCGTGTACAACGCGCTCGAGCGATTCGAGATCGTGCTGGTCCTCATCTTCTTCCCGCTGCTCTTCGTGGCGCTGGTCGCGGCCGGAGTGGTTCCCGGCGACCTGGCGGCCCTGGCCAGGGGCGCCGTCTCGATCGGCTCGGCCCCGCCTCGACTTCTCGCAGGCGACCAGTTCCCGACCCTGCTGATCGCGGTGGCCTACGCGGGCTCCGGCGGGACGCTCCTGCTGGCGCAGTCCCTGTGGGTGCGCGACAAGGGGTTCGCGATGAGCGCCTACCAGGGGAGGATCGCCGGAATCCGCGGCAGGAACGAGCCGCTCGAGGAGCGCGGTTTCGCGTTCTCGGCCGAGCGCGAGGTGGCGCTCGGGCGCTTCCGGCACTGGATGAAGCTCGCCGAGAAGGAACTGTTCTGGACGTTCGCCGTCCTGATCATCGTGAGCGTCGTCATCACGACCCTCCTCGTCGCGGCCACGATCGGCACCGGGCGCGACGACCTCGCCGGCGAGCTGACCCCCATGGTGCTGGCCCAGGCCGCGGTGCTGAGAGCGCGGGGCGGAATCGGCCTGGAGATCATCTTCCTCCTCGGCGGCGCGCTCGTCCTGTTCTCGACCCAGGTGGGAATCGTGGACACCGTGACGCGGATCACGGGCGACATCTTCCACCACCGGGTCGGCCGCAGGACCCGCGCGCTCACGCTGAAGCGCTCCTTTCTGGGATTCCTGACCGTGTTCGTGGGAGCCAGCATGGGGATCGTCGGGCTCTCGTGGACGGGTGGGGAAACCCTCGGCGGACTCCAGCCGGACTTCCTCGTCCACATCGCGGGCCCGTTCACGATCACCTCCATGTATTGCTTCGCGATCGTCGTCGCGGTGCTGAACACGGCCTACCTCCCGGAGCCGCTGCGGATGCCGCGCTGGAAGCTCGTCGGCATGTACTGGGCGGTCGTCCTGTGGGGGTGGTTCTCGGCAGAGCAGATCTCGCGCTCGGTCCTCGAGCACGGCTTCGGCCTCTCGGGCGCCGCCATCACGTCGATCTCCGCCCATCCGGTGCGCATTGCGGCGTACGGGGCATGGCTGGCGTCGCTCGCCTGGCTCGTGTGGCGGACGGCCCGCCCGGGGCTCTTGCGATCTCGTTGAAAGGCGCCCCGACGCGACGCTAGATTGGATCTTTCGTGTCGTGCCGGACCACCCTGGCCCCGAGGAGCGCCGCGATGAGATGGATCCCGATCCTTGCCCTGACACTCCTGCTCGCTGCCGCGTGCGAGCGCGAGCCTTCCGAAGACGCTTCCGCGGACACCGAGCTCGCCCCGGGCGGCGGGGTGCCCGGATCCGAAGAGACCGCCGTCACCACGACCGACGCCCCCGCCACGACGGCGACCACCGTCGAGGCCACCGGGGCCCCCAGCCCGCCGGATGGCTATGCGATCGAATCCCGACCGGCCGCCGACGGGACGCTGGCGGCGATCGAGTACGTCTCGCCGCGGACGGCGGACGAGGTGGCGGCGTTCTACGACGGCCAGGTTTCCACCGATAGGCGCGTCCGGCTGGACGTCGCCGGGGACGACGTCTACGCCTACGGATCGGGCGAAGGCTCCACGATCGGGGCAGGGACCACGATTCAGGACGTCGAGCGGCTGCTCGAGGAGCGCACCGAGCCGATGATCGTGATCTCGCCCTTCCAGATGCAGGACGACGACCCGCTGATCCGCGACCTCGTCGACATGGGCCAGCAGGCCCAGGCCGACGCGCTCAAGAACACCCGCAGCAAGGTGACGGTCGTCTACAGAGTCCAGTAGGGAACGCGCGGCGATACGACGACGGACAACCGGCGGAGCTCGAGCGTCAACTCGATGCGCTGAGCTCGACCTCGCCGGCCTCGATCTCGATCACCCGCTCGTCGGGGGCGAGGGCGAGCCAGACGGTGACGCGATACGCCGCGGCGGGGACGTCCTCGCCGAGGATCTCGCCGGCGCTGATCGGCGGGATCGGGAGCACGGCCGACTCTCCGGGTGCGATCGCCAGGGCGACCGGCTCGCCGGGGCACGCCTCGGGTCCCTCCCACACGGGCGCCACTCGCGCGCCCCGGATGTCGTAGACCCTGAGCCGAACGGGGCAGCCGTCGGCGAACACGAGGGTCTCGGGCATGGTGCCACGGTTCGTCACCCGCACCTCCCCAGCCAGCCGGACCGGCGAAGGCGCGACATCGAGATCCGCGGAAAAGTCGAGGCCCCGCAAGCGGGCCGGGAACGCACCGTCCGTCGTCGGGGGCGGTACCGTTCGGGCGCACGCGAGCGCCACGATGGACAGGGCAGCGAAGCGGAAACGGCTCATCCAGAGTCCGGCCGGCGCGCCGACACGAGTAGCGCCTCGGCGGGAAATCGGCAGGTGCCCTCGGCGAAGTAGGGGGCGATCCGGCGCTCGACATCGGAGCGAAGAGCTGCCCGGCTGTCCTCGGGCAGCTCCGTGACCAGCTTCTCGAGCTCCCCGTTCATCGACTGCATGAAATCCCAGAACTCCCCTTGCGAGATCGGTCCCGCCACGTCGAAGCGAAACGGCTCGTCCTCGACGTCACTCCAGCCCCCCGATCGCAGGAGCGAAGCAAGCTTCCCGGCCGGCGCGTAACGGAACGCATGTGGGTCGTCGGGGCCGGGGACCGGCGCGTCGGGCGCGGCTTCCCGCACCGCGTCCTGGATCTCCCCGAAGAACGGGTTGCGCTCCCGCTCGCCCCAGACCACGAAGACCGCGCGACCGGAGGGCTTGAGGCTCGAGCGGATCTCGTCCATCGCGCGCGGTGGGTCCGTGAAGAACATCGCGCCGAATCGGCAGGTGACGCCGTCGAAGACCGAGCGGAAGGGAAGGGCTTCGGCCGCGGCGGTGACGGCGGGAGCGGTTCCACTGAGGGCCTCCGACGCCGTCCTGGCCATCCCGAGGGCGAGGTCGCTGAGCACGACCGTACCCTTAGGGGCGAGCGTCTCGCGCAGGAGCGCCGCCGGGTCACCGACTCCGCTGGCGACGTCGAGCCAGCGCTCCCCGGCGAGCGGACTCGCGCGATCGATCATGGCGCGCGAGACCGGAGCGGTGAGCTCGCGCACGATCGCGCCGTTCCGGCGCCACCGATCCGCGGCCTCGCCCCAACGCTCCCGTTGCTCCTCCACCCGGCCCACGCTCCGAAACCTAACGCGCGAGCGCCCCGTCAGCGACCCAGGAACTCGCCGACCGGAGAGAGCGGCTCGATGTGGTCGCAGAGGATCTTGATCATCGCCATGAGCGGGACGGCGATCAGCGCTCCGGGGACGCCCCACATCCACCCCCAGAAGACGAGCCCCACGAATACGACCACGGGGTTGAGCGTCAGCCTCCGCCCCATGATCGTGGGCGTCAGGAAGTATCCCTCGGCGAAGTTGATCGCGAAGTAGAGGAGCGGCGCGACGAGCGCCCGGCCCAGGTCCTCGAACGTCAGGATCGAGGCGATCGCGATCAGCGCGAGCGTGACGATCGAGCCCAGGTACGGCACGTAGTTGAGGAGCCCGGCGACCACGCCCCACAGCGCGGGGTTCGGCATCCCCACCGCCCACATCGCGATTCCGACCGCGAGGCCGAGCGCCGCGTTGATCAACGTCACCGTGCTGAGATAGGTCGAGATGTGGAGCTCCGTCTGCCGGGCGATCTCGACGGCTCGCCGCTTGTCTTCGAGGCGCGGGAGGACCCGGATCAGCTTGCGGAGGAAGAAGTCCCCCGATGCCAGCAGGAAGTAGAGGAGGATGAGGACCACGACCGCGCCTCCCAGGAACGCCTGGGTGCGGCTGAGCAACGCGCCGGTCCACGTCCCTCCCCGGACGGTGACCTCCCGGGCCCCCGCCGCGCCGTCTCCGCTGAGCTGGGCGACCTCTTCCTCCACTTTCTGGGCGGCCTCCTGCACCTGCTCGACGGGCCTGCGCAGCCCCCGCACCCGCTCCTCGATCCGCTCGACCCCCTCGGGGGTCTTCCGGACCCATTCGGCCGCGGGGCCCGAGAGCCGCTGGATTCCCAGCGCCACGATTCCGAGCAGCGCGAGGATCACCAGCAGAGCGCCGACCGGCATCGGGATGTGGACCCGGCTCAGCCCTCGCACGACCGGCGAGAGCAGGAAGTTGAGGATCGTCGCCACGACGAGCGGAAGCAGGAAGGGTCGAGCGAAATAGAGCGTGTAGAGGGAGAGCAGGACGAAGATCCCGGTCACCGCCACCGTGGCCGCGAAGGGCCACTCGCGCTCCCTGTCTCTTCCGGCCGCACTCATCCGCGCCTCCCCCGCTGGGAGTAAGTCAGAGACTCACCAGTCCTCTGATTGCCCCGCTTCCGGACGGTTGTAGATTGGCGGCAACCTGCCATCACCTTCGACCGGAGAGAGCCGTGGACCCGCTGACCGCGATCGAGCGCCTGATCGAAGACCGCCATGTTCTCAAGCATCCGTTCTACGTCGCGTGGCGCGAGGGTACGCTGCCGCGCGAGGCCCTGCGCACGTACGCGGCCCAGTACTATCAGCACGTGCGGGCGTTCCCGACATACATCTCCGCGCTCCACTCTCGTTGTGAGGACATCGAGACCCGCCAGTCCCTGCTCGAGAATCTGCGGGACGAAGAAGCGGGCCCCGAGAACCATCCTGCGCTCTGGCTCCGGTTCGCCGCCGCCGTCGGATGCGCCGAGGGCGAGGCGGAGTCCGCCCGGCCGCTGCCCGAGACCGCCGACGCCATCACCGCCTTCCGCGCCGCGGTCGGCGAAGGTTCCATCACCCGGGGCCTGGCGGCTCTGTGGGCCTACGAGTCGATGGTCCCGGTCGTCGCGGCGGAGAAGATCCGCGGGCTCGCCGAGCATTACGGCATCGTGGGGTCTCCCGGCACCGACTACTTCGAGGTCCATCGCACCCTCGACGTGGAGCATGCCGCCGCGACGCGTGCCCTCGTCGCCGGTCGCCTTTCCGACTCCGCCGAGTCCGAAGAGGCGAAGCTCGGGGCCGCGCAGGCGATCGCGGCGGTCGCGCGGATCCTGGACGGCGTCTGCCGGGTCCACGGGATCGCGCGCGCGGCCTGACCGCGCCGATCGTGGGTGGCGGGCCCGGACGGGCCCGCTACCGGCGTTTCCGGAAGATGAGCCCGAAGATGAGGAGCAGCAGGAAGGCGCCGAGGATCGCCCAGCCCAGGCTCGACAGCGAGAACTCGTCGACGCCGCCATACCCCATCGATCGGCCGATGAAACCACCCAGCAGCGCGCCGGCGACGCCGAGCAGCAAGGTCATCAGGCAACCGCCCCGCTGATCCCCCGGCATGAGGAGCTTGGCGATCGCCCCCGCAACGAGTCCCAGCACGATCCACGCGAGAACACCCATCGTAGGCCCCCTTCCCGTTCAGGTCTCCGCCCGCCCGCGGGCGACTGAGGTCAAGCTAGCCGCGGGATGTGTCCGCAGGAAGCCCCTCGCACGGGGCGCGACTCGCGGCGGCACGCGCTCCGCATGAGCTCCGCGCTCCTCTACCAGTGGATGTTCCTGCGGCTCTCGAAGCGCTTCACGTTGCCTTTCGTGGCCGCGGCGGCCGTGCTTCTCGGGGTCGCGTTCCCGCCTCTCGCGCGGCGCGCCGACGAGTCGCTCCCGCCGCTTCTCGCCGCGGTCGCCGTCCTCGCGCTCCTGGCGGTGGCGATCGTGCTCGCGCTGTGGGCCGCCACCGTGGTCTACCGCCTGGCGCCTCCACGCCCTGCCGCCTGGTTCCCCGCGGCCATCGCCGCCGCATCCGCGGGACCGGCAGGCGCTTCCCCTCTCGGCCGCTACGACCGCATCGGCATCATCCTCGCCGGCGGCGGCGCCAAGGGCGCGTATCAGGCAGGGTCCCTGGCCGCGATCCACGGGTTCCTGGACCAGCGCGGTGCACTGGGCAACGTGCGCATGGTCGCCGCCACCTCGGTCGGCGCATGGAACGCCTGTTTCTGGCTCGCGGGCATGGTCTCCGAGGAGAGCGGTTCCGCGCTCGAGCGATGGTGGAGCGATCTGAGGCTGTCCGAGGTCGTGGCCCCGACGTTCTACTTTCCCGCCGCCCGCGACTTCGTTCTGTCCGCCGATCCGTGGCGGCAGGCGTTCCGCAAGCTGTTCGCCGATCATCCACCGTCGAGGGAGCGGCTCGAGTCTCTCATGCGGGATCCCGACAGGCTCCGATTCTATCTGACACGCACGAACGTCGAGCGGGGACACCTCGAGTTCTCGACGAACCGCCGGGACCTGGTCGACGTCGACAACTACAGCGGCTTGAGGCGCCCGCTCGAGCCGCCGGACCGCTGGACCCGCGCGCAGACCATCGACGACCTCGAGCAGGCCGTGTTCGCCTCCATGGACCTGCCCCCGCTCTTCGAGCACGTCCGCATCGGCGACGAGATCTTCGAGGACGGAGGCGTCGTCGACAATGTCCCCATCTACTTCGGGACCGGCATCGAGAAGTGCGATCTGCTGTTCGTCCTGCTGCTCAACGCGTCCTTCGCTTCCGGTGTCGGCAGGCGCTGGATCCTGCGCCGGATGCAGCGCGTGCTGACGATCCGCCAGGGCGCGCTCGAGCGCCGGGCGCTCAAGGACGTGTACCTGTACAACGAGCTCGCCGCCCTCCGGGAGCGGCTGGAGACCGCGGGCCGCGAGGGGAGTTCCGCGCTCAGCAGGGCGGGTTCCGCGCGCCGCGGGGATCCGCAGCCGATCGCCTCGCCCGCCGGGTCGGAGGCGGCCTTCGACGAAGCGGCGACCCGATCCCTCGAGGAGCGCGCCGCCGGCCGGGTTCACCGCCCGGTCCAGGTCTTCGCCGTGTGTCCCGACGAGCCGCTGGGCATCGACACGCTCGAGTTCTGGAAGACCCGGGAGGCCGGTCGCGCGTTCCGGCTCATGCGCGAGCACACCCGCTACGAGCTCGAGCGATTCGACTTCGAAGCCGAGCCCAACTGGATCCGCGTGGCGCTGGTGGGACCCAGCGGTGAGGTCCGCTATCTTGAAGACTTCTGACGATCATCCATGGGAGGCGCCGCTGAATCCGATTCGACTCTCGCCCGTAGCGCTCGTCGTCATCCTCGCGCTCACCACCGTCCTCGCGCTCGGCGCCGGACCCGCAATGGCGCAGCCTGACGGCGCGCCCGCCCCGCTTCCCGATCCCACCGGATGGGGAACTCACCTCCTCGCCCTCGAGGTCGCGCCGGACGGCGCGATCTGGGTCGGCACCTACGGGCAGGGGATCTACGTGAGCAGGGACGGTACCGGCCGCGAATGGGAGCAGCTGACGAGCGCCGATTCCGGCGGCATCAGCTGGGACTTCGTGAACGCGTTCGCGTTCGCTCCCGGCGAGGTGTGGTACGGCACGATCGGCAACGGCTGGGGGGTCTCCCGGGACGGCGGGGCCACGTGGCGGAACTGGACGTTCGACGAGCTCGGGCCGCGCTGGCAGTACGTCGCGCCCGGCGGCGTGCGCGCGGCCGGCGACACGGTCTACGTCGCCACCGCCGACGGGCTACGGATCAGCGAGGACGACGGCGAGACGTGGCGCGACGTGACCGACGAGTCGGGCCTGCCGAGCAAGTACCTGCTCTCGCTGGAAGTCGTGCCCGTCGAGGGATCCGCCCCGCGGGTGCGGGTGACGCATCTGCGTGGCGCCTCGACGAGCGAGGACGGCGGCCGCACGTGGCGCCATGAGCCGGAGGCGGTCGTCCGCGGTGTGACGATCGAGGCGCCCGCCGGGCCCGCGGACGCCGAAGCGCCCGCCGATGCGGTCGCCCGGCAGGTGCTCGTGGCCGCTTCGAGCTACCGCGACTATGACCGCCCCGCGGGAGACCCCGTCCAGCCCGGCGAGCGGGCCCACTTCTGGTTCCGGCGCCCCATCGATCCCGCGGACAATTCGTACCTCGATCAGACCTACACCTACGGCTCCACCATGGGCGGGAACTTCCAGCAGCATCAGGGTGTCGAGTTCAACAATCCCGAGGGGACTCCCGTGCACGCCATCGGCGACGGCGTCGTCGCCTTCGCCGGCTCCGCGGAGGCGGGCTCCAACACCGTCGCCATCCTGCACGACCGCAAGCTCGGTGATCAGCACGTGTGGTCCACCTACTACCACAACCACGATCTCACCGTCGAGGTCGGCCAGCGGGTTGCGGCCGGGGACGTCATCGCGCACGTGGGAAACACCGGACGCGCCACGAACGACCACGTGCACCTCGAGATCCACACGACTCCCGGAGAGGACGTCTCCCTCGTCGTCGACCCCGAGGTCCGTTACCCGGTCCACACCCGCAATCCCCAGCTGTGGATCGAGCCGCTGCCCGGAACGGGCGCCATCGCGGGCCGGGTGCTGGACGCCGGCGGCGCCCCCGTGGCCGGCGCCCGCGTCTACGGGGTCGTCAAGCCGGAGCCCCGCGAGACGCCGTTCTCGTTCGCCGAGACGTACGAGGACCGGGCCCATCCCGACCCCGTCTTCGAGGAGAACTTCGCGATCGGAGACGTGCCCGCGGGCGAGTGGGTGCTGGGCGCCGAGATCGGCGGGCAGCGGGTCTTCCGGAGTGTGCGGGTCGAGGCCGGCAAGGTGACCGAGGTCGAGCTGCGGCCCTGAGGCGCTGGCCTCGGCGCGCCGCGACGAGATTCTGTCGCGCTAACCTCGGCGCGCCGGGATCGTGAACCGGAACGCGCTCCCGCCCTCCGGGGCAGGCTCGACCCAGATACGCCCCCCGTGCCGCTCGACGATCTTCCGGCACACCGCGAGGCCGATTCCGGTTCCCGGGTACTCGTTCCCGGAGTGCAGGCGCTGAAAGATCGCGAAGACCTGGTCCGCGTACCGCGGGTCCACTCCGATCCCGCGGTCCCGGACCGTGAAGGTCCAGTCCCTGTCGTCGGCGCTCGCCTCGATGTCGATCCGGGGGGGCTCGTGCCGGTGGAACTTGATGGCGTTGGACAGCAGGTTCTGGAACAGCTGCACGAACTGGAACCGATCGGCGATGACGTGCGGCAGGCGCCCGATCGCGATCTCCGCCCCCGATTCCTCGATGGCCGCCGACAGCGCCGTCATCGCCTCGCGTACGGCCTCCGAGGAATCGACCTTCTCGAACGGCTTGCCCTCGGTGCCCACGCGCGTGTAGACCAACAGGTCGTCGATCAGGGCCTGCATGCGTCGGACGCCGCCCATCGCGAATGAGAACTGCTTGCCCGCCTCCGATTCCGGACCAGCTTCGATCTGCCGCTCCAGGAGCTGGAGGTTGCTGCCCACGGTTCGCAGCGGCTCTCGCAGGTCGTGCGAGGCGATGTAGGTGAAGAGGGCCAGCTCGGCGTTCGAATGCGCCAACTCCTCCATCTTCTCCGCGAGCTCCGCCTCCGCCGCCTTGCGGGCGGTGATATCCCGCAGGATCCCCGTCACGAACGAGCCCTCCTCCGTCTCCCACGACGACAGCGACATCTCGATGGGAATCTGCTCGCCGTCCTTCTTGCGGCCGGTCAACTCGACGGTGTGATCGATCGACGGCGCGGCCTCGCCCATGAGGCCGTGGAAACCTCCTTGACCGCCGTTCGATCTGCGCTCGACCAGCAGGCGATCGATCGGCTGTCCGAGCAGCTCGTTGCAGGTGTACCCGAAGATGTGCTCCGTGCTGGGATTGCAGTGGACCACGATCCCACGCTCGTCCACGGTGATGATCGCGTCGTTCGCGCTCTCGGCTAGCGCGCGGAATCGTTCCTCGCTGGCACGCAGGGCCTGCTCCGTCCGCTTTCGCCTCAGCACCTCCCCCAGCTGATCGCCGATGCTGTTCAGGAGCCGGACCATCGTCTCGTCCCGCTCCTCGATCTGTTCCGAGAAGAACTCCAGTACGGCGATCGACTCGTTTCCGGACCGGATCGGGAAGGCGAACGCCGCCCGGATGCCCAGGTGCTTGACCATGATCATGCGTCGGAATTCCGGGTCGACGCTCACATCGCTGCACCAGTGCACGGCGCCCCCCTTCAGGGCGTCTTCCAGGATCCCCTGGGGATTGCTGACATCGCTCATCCCCATGATCGCCCGCAAGCGGGCGTGGCGCCCTGGATCATCCACGTGCCAGATGTCAAGCGAGCCGAGCTGGCCAATGGCTTCCTGAGGCGGCACGTGAGCGTGTCCGTACGGCCAGCCGGTGTGCTCGCAGACGAGGGCGAGCGCGGTCTGCAGCGCCTCGCGCGACGAGTCGGCCTCGTTGGCCGCGACCGCCACTTCGTGCAACACCCTCGAAGTTCGCGCCGCGCGCACGTTCTCCGTCACGTCGCGCGAGACGGCCACGATGGACTCCACTTCGCCCGTGTCCGGGTCCCGGACGGCGCGCGTGGTCGTCTCCATCCAGACCACGTGACCGTCTTTGTGCAGCATCCTGCTCAGTACCGCGGGGGGGTCCGTGCCGTGGAGCATGCTGCGGTGCGCTTGCACGACCTCCTCGAGATCTTCCGAATGCAGAAACTCCCTGCCCTGCCGTCCCACCACCTCGTCGGGCATATATCCCAGGATCCGGAGCGCCGCCGGTGAGGCGTACGTGATCGAACCCTCCGGTGTGAACCGGATGATCATCTCGTTCACGTTCTCCGCCAGCATGCGGTAGCTCTCGCCGCTGCGACGAAGCTCGCGCTCCACTCGCACCCTGTCCGTGACGTCCTGTCCCGTGCCGGACATTCGGACCGCATGGCCATCCTCGTCGAACAAGACGCGTCCCCGGGCATGAATGGTGCGCACAGTCCCGTCGGGTCGAACGATGTCGTGCAGGTAATCGAAAGGCTCGCCCGTTTCGTATGAATGGGTGACGATGCGCTCGACCCGCTCACGGTCCTCCGGGGCGACCCGTTCGAGAAAGTCGTCATACTTGATCATGGTTCCGGGCACGAGGCCATAGATCCGGTACAGCTCCGTCGACCACCGTACTTCGTCGGCAGCGATGTCCCAGCTCCAGCTCCCCACGTGCGCGATCGCCTGAGCTTCCGCCAGCTCCGCCTCGCTTTCCCGCAGCGTCTCTTCGGCTCGCTTGATGTCGTCGATGTCGCGCGTGATCGCCTGCGCGAAGCGGAGGTTGCCCTCGGCGTCGAAGACTGCCGAGTCCGAGGCGTGGACCCAGAGAACCGAGCCGTCCTTCCGGATGTAGCGCTTCCGGATGTCGAACGACTGGATCTCGCCGGCGATCATCTTGCGGAACAGCTCGCGATGCCTGTCCCAGTCCTTCGGGTGAGTAACCGTCTCCAGCGTCAGGTCGCGGAGCTCGTCCATCGTGTAGCCCAGCATCTTCTGATAGGCGGCGTTCGCGAGGAGAAAGCGGCCCTCCGGGTCGGTACGCGCCATGCCAACCGTGGCGTCTTCGAAGATGCTGCGGAAGACAACCTCCCCTTCGTGGCCACGCTCCCGCTCGCTGATGTCGAACGAGATCCCGAGATACCCGTCGAAGTTGCCGTCGTTGTCGTAGAGCGGGTGGGCGTGGTCGGAAATCCGCCGATACTCGCCGGAGCGGTGACGGACGCGATATTCCATTTCGAACGGCTCCCGGGCGGCGAACGCGCGCTCGAAGCGCTCGATCAGCGGAGCCAGGTCATCGGGATGCACGCCTTCGGTCCAACCCGCGCCGAGCTCCTGCCCGAACGTGCGGCCGGTGAACTCCAGCCACGCCTGGTTGTGGAAGTCGCAGGAGCCGTCAGCCGCCGTGCGCCAGACCAGCGCCGGAAGCTTGTCGAGCGTGGCCAGGTAGGCATTCCCGGTGCGTGCAGCCTCGTTGCGCTTGCCCATCGCGGCGAATATGCCTCGGCCGGGGACGTATGGCACATCGCCCGGGACTATGCGCCTGGAGCCTGGCCTGGAGCCTGTGGACCCGCTGAGACCGGCTCCAAACGAAACGGCCCCCGCTTGCGCGGAGGCCGTGATGGTCGATCGAAAAAACCCGGCGGCGACCTACTCTCCCACACGGTCTCCCGTGCAGTACCATCAGCGCTGAGAGGCTTAACTACCGTGTTCGGAATGGGAACGGGTGTGTCCCTCTCGCCAAAGCCGCCGGAATGTCAGACAGCGACCGCCCAGGGTACGGGAGTCCGCCGCGAGGGCGCGCTTGCGCCCCCGGACAACTGAAGTGTCTGCCGTTCGTTCCGCTGTTCCGCTGTCGCGGAGCCGCGGTATCGCCGAACCTCTCTCAAGAAGAATTGGTCAAGCCTCACGGGCGATTAGTACCGCTCGGCTGAAGGCATTGCTGCCCTTACACCTGCGGCCTATCAACGTGGTAGTCTACCACGGCCCTTCAGGCGGCTTGCGCCGCGGGACACCTGGTCTTGGGGTGGGTTTCCCACTTAGATGCTTTCAGCGGTTATCCCGTCCACACATAGCTACCCTGCGCTGCGGCTGGCGCCACAACAGGCACACTAGCGGTGTGTCCGACCCGGTCCTCTCGTACTAAGGTCGGATCCCCTCAAGTGTCCTACGCCCGCGACGGATACAGACCGAACTGTCTCACGACGTTCTAAACCCAGCTCGCGTACCGCTTTAATGGGCGAACAGCCCAACCCTTGGGACCTTCTCCAGCCCCAGGATGCGATGAGCCGACATCGAGGTGCCAAACCTCCCCGTCGATGTGAACTCTCGGGGGAGATAAGCCTGTTATCCCTGGCGTACCTTTTATCCGATGAGCGACGGCATTTCCATCCACAACCGCCGGATCACTAAGGCCTGCTTTCGCATCTGCTCGACTTGTTGGTCTCGCAGTCAAGCTCCCTTCTGCCTTTACGCTCTACGTGCGATTACCGACCGCACTGAGGGAACCTTTGCGCGCCTCCGTTACGTTTTAGGAGGCGACCGCCCCAGTCAAACTACCCGCCTGACACTGTTCCCCGACCGGATCACGGCCGCGGGTTAGAATCCCAATTGACCAAGGGTGGTATTTCACTGTTGGCTCCACGCGGGCTAGCGCCCGCGCTTCAAAGCCTCCCACCTATGCTACACAAGATCAACTAGAACCCAATATCAGGTTGTAGTAAAGGTGCACAGGGTCTTTTTGTCCTGTCGCGGGTAATCGGTATCTTCACCGATACTCCAATTTCACCGAGTCTCTGGCCGAGACAGCGCCCAAGTCGTTACGCCATTCGTGCAGGTCGGAACTTCGTGTCATCCACCGCTTTCCGGTGGCACAGACTATTCCTTCACCCTCTGTTCGAGGGGCCGGCGTCTGATCGCGTCCATGAATTTGCCGAGCTCACGCGTCGCCGCGCGATCTTGACAGGGATCGCGATCTCACGTCCCGAAGGACGATCAGTCGTTACGGGGTCAAGCCTCGCGATGTCTTCGCGAGACCGACTTCCCACGGAATCACCGGGCCTGGATTACTGGCTGACGGCTTCTCCGTTATGAGCCGGATTGAACTCGGGGATCACTCCCCGAGTGGGCAAGTTGTTGTCTTACCCGACAAGGAATTTCGCTACCTTAGGCATTCGTGTTAGCTGCATGTCGCCATGCAGATCGGACCATCTCTTCACGCATGTCGAGCTGCGTGTCCGGCGTATGGCCTCTGAGGATTCCGCTCTCCACCTGCTGAAGCGTGTACTTCCGATTCTTTCCATGAGGGTTCATGGTGAAGGCGATTCTCGCCAGGTTCACCAGCCCTTCGTGGTTCCTGTGCTCACCGTTCTTCATGCGAAGAACGATTTCACGGAACTTTGAGAATTCGGAAGCCTTGTACGTTCGCAGGGGATACTCCTGGAAATGCGGGACGACTCGAGTGGTCAGGTTCACCAGTCCGTGAACAGAAAACGTGATCACGTTGCTGTTCGGACCCTTTGGAACCAGTGTTCCGCACCCGAAGAAGCGCTTGAGTGCTTCGAGGATGTCGATCCCGTCCTTGTGCTGGTACGCCTGGAACACCGGGGCCATCAGCCAGCGCCGGGGCCTCTCCAGATTCGGATGAGGTCGTACGCTGACGCTGAAGCACCCTTCGGCGTCGACGAAACCAGTCACATACCAGGGGTTGAGCGGCCTTTCCTGCTGATTGTCTGCACCCGTCGCATTTTCACTGCTCATCGACGTTCCTCCTCTCGATCCCGCGAGGAGGGTCTCGTCAGAGCGAGTAGCGCGGGATTCTCAGACTTTCCAGCATACAGCCAGATTTTGTAACGGCCTCTGGGCGGTAGCACCCATTTGTTGACCGTTATAGTTACGGCCGCCGTTTACCGGGGCTTCGGTTCGCAGCGTCGCGTGGGCAAGCCCACGCTAACCGCTTGCCTTAACCT
>DASSBK010000124.1:0-7209 GCA_035698825.1 Gemmatimonadota bacterium | reverse complement strand
AGCGTCTGCATGCTGGAGTTGTAGAGGATCTCGCCGCGGCCCGAGTTCACGCCGAAGAGCGTCAGCTGGAAGTCGTCGCCCCGCGCGTCGGGGTCGTCGTCGGAAGCGAACTTGACCGCCGCCACTCCCTGGGGGTCGTCGAATCGCGTGCGTTCACCGAGAAAGAGCTTCAGATGCGCGGGCCGCGCCCGGTGGATCCCGAGCGTGTGGGCGAACGGGGGATACACGAGCGTCGTGTGCGCGGGCTGGTCCCCGATCTCGAGATCCGACGACTGCGCGGCGGCGGGCGGCGCGAGCGCCGCGGCGCATGCGACCGATGCCCAGAGCAGGATCGCGTCAGCGCGAAGCCGGCGCGTCCGCGTAGAGCCGACGATAGGCGGCATACTGGGCGATGATCTTCTTGACGTAGTTGCGGGTCTCCTTGTAGGGGATCCTGTCGATCCACAGCTCGGCGTCCAGAGACCGCTCGGGGAATTCCCACCACAGCGCGACGTTGTGCGGACCACCGTTGTAGGCCGCCAGGACGGCGGGCCAGAACCCCTCGAAGCGGGTCAGCTGATCCTCCAGGTAGCGCGAGCCGAAGTGGAGGCTGACCGCCGGATCGGCGAGGATCGCCGGATCGAACTCCGGCCAGCCGATCGAGTCGGCGATCTCGGCTCCGGTGGCGGGCATGACCTGCATGAGGCCCACGGCGCCGACCGGCGAGACGGCGCCGGGCCGGAACAGGCTCTCCTGGCGAATGAGTGCCATCACGTAGTAGGCATCGATGGAATGGGCACGCGCTTCGGCGTCGATCGTGGCCGGGAAGCCACGCGGGAAGGCCCACGTCTCGCCCGCGCCCTTTTCGCCGAGTCGCACGCCGATCTGAAGCGCGATCCCGGGGAAGCCCCAGGCGACGAGACCCTCGGCCCACTCCGCGAGCCTCGCGCGATCGCTTCCCACCCGGGCGAGCCCGCGGACGAGCTCCGCGCGCGCCAGCTCGCGTTCGCCGAACTCGAGCAGCGCGGCTGCGGTCCTCCCCGCGGGATCGCCGAGAAGCGCCCCGCCCTCCGAGCGCGAGGCCTCGGGCGCGGGCCGGTAGCCCGCGTTCTGCAACTCGATCGAGGCGCCCGGACGGCCGCCCAGGCGATCCCGCGACAGGAGCGCGTACCAGTCGTCGCCGCGCGCGAGACCGCGCCAGATCTCGCGCGCCTCGACGCGTTCGCCGAGCTCGTAGAGCGTCCTCCCCAGCCAGTAGCGCGCCTCACGCGCGCTCTCCGCCCCGTCGTACGCGGCGTAGCGCCGCCGCGCCTCCGCGTAGCGGCCGAGCGCGAACGCGAGGTGCGCGGCGCGCATCTCCGATCGATCGGCGAAGTACGACCCGGGCGAGGTCCGCGCCAGCCGATCGAACGCCTCGATGGCGCGGTCGGCGAAGGTGGGATCGGTGCCGTAGTCGTCCTGCCAGGAGTCCGCGAGCAGGTACAGCGCGTCGTCGGCGTGCTTGCCCCCCGGGTAGCGGACGAGGATCTCCTGGAAGCGCTGCCGCGCGGCGGGGCCGTCGCGGAACGTGAGCGCGAGGCGCGCGCGGTCCATGAGCACTTCCGGTATGCGGGCGCTCCCGGACCAGCGCGCGAGGAACGCGTCGTAGTCCGCTTCGGCGCCTTCGCGGTCTCCGCGGGCGGCCCGAATCGACGCCCGCAGGAGCGTGGCGTCCTGGAGCACCGCCTCGGACGCGCGCGACTCGATCACGGAGGTGGCGAAGGGTTCGGCGTCGGCCGGCCGGCGGGCCCGCACGAGCGCGCGCGCGAGGTCGAGCGGCGGGAGATCGAGGCGCGCCCGCATCGCGGGGTCCAGGAGCACGGTGGCCGCGTGCTCCGGTTCCTGGGCGACCAACCGGGCGCGGATCTCGTCGGCCGGCCGCTCGGCGCCCTCGAGGTCCGCGAGGCGGGCGGCGTCCAGCCAGTGACGCGCGCGCTCGGCGCCGCTCGCCTCCGCCGCGAGCGCCAGGTGGAGCCCGCGGGCCTCGCCGAGCCGCCCGGCGCGCTCGTGCCGGTTGGCCAGCGCGAGGCGCCCCCGGTCCCTGGCGGCGTCGGGCAGGCCGGCATCGGCCAGCCGGCGCCACGCCGCGAGCCCCGCCGCGTCATCGCTCTCCGTCGCCGCCGCCTCCAGGATCCAGAGGTCCACGTACGCGCCCAGCTCGGGGCGCGCGCGCCGGAGCTCGTCCCAGGCGGCCGTGGCCCCGCGCGCATCGCCGGTGCCGGCCGCCGCCTCGGCGCTCCAGCGCGTCCTGAGCGCGCCGCAGGGCTGCGGGAGGTCCGTCGCCGCGGTCGCGTCCAGCGCCGCGTCGAGCTCGGCCCACTGGCCGAGTCCTGCCAGGGCGGCCAGCCGATAGAGTCGCGCTCCGGGATCGGCGGCCGGAGCCGCGGCCAGGGCCGCCAGGGCGTCGCCGGGCCGGCCGACCTCGATCCACCCGCGCGCCTCGGCGAGCGCGGCGGCCCCCGAGGTCTCCAGGAGCCGGCCGCCGGGCTCGATCGGCGCGGGCTCGGGGTGGGGAACGGGGCCGAGCGGAGCGCCCGGGCTCCAGTACAGCGGACAGGAAGGGGCGGCACCCCACGTGTTCCAGGCGGCGCCGGGAGGCACCACGGGGAACGCGAAGACCGAAGCCGCCGTCGAAAGGCAGACCGCGGTCGAAAGGCTGACCGCGGCGGTGGTCAGGAAGTGTCGGAGTGACCTATGCATGCCGTGCTTCTCTCTACCCCGTCGTGGCCCACTGTCGTTCCGGCCTCAGGCAATACCGCCCGACGCTGCACGCGCCGGGCCACGGTTCCGCACAGGCGGATCCGGTTTCAGCCGGCCGTCACACCTTGATGCACGCCACGTAGTGGCCGCCGCCCACGTCGCGGAACTCGGGCACCACCTCGGCGCACTCGGCGGAGGCGATCGGGCAGCGCGGATGGAAGGGACAGCCGGAGGGCGGGTTCGCGGGGCTGGGAACGTCGCCTTCGAGCTCGATCCGCTCGCGGCGAGCCTTCGGCTCCGGCACGGGGATCGCAGCCAGGAGCGCGCGGGTGTAGGGGTGGAGCGGGTTCTTGTACAGCTCCTCGGAGTCGGCCAGCTCCATGAGCTTGCCGAGATACATGACCGCGACCCGGTCGGAGATGTGCTCGACCACGGCCAGGTCGTGGGCGATGAACAGGAACGTCAGGTCGAACTCCTTCTGCAGATCCTGCAGCAGATTGATGACCTGCGCCTGGACGGAGACGTCCAGCGCGGAGACGGGCTCGTCGCAGACGATGAACTTCGGGTCGACCGACAGCGCCCGCGCGATCCCGATCCGCTGGCGCTGTCCGCCCGAGAACTCGTGCGGGTAACGGTTGGCGTGCTCCGGGAACAAACCCACGACCTCGAGCAGGTGGCGGATCCGCGCCTGCGCCGCCTCGCCCTCGGCGATCTTGTGGATCCGCAGCGCCTCGGCGAGCATCGCGCCCACGGTGATCCTCGGATTGAGACTGGAGTACGGATCCTGGATGATGATCTGCATCTTGCGCCTCAAGCCGCGCATGTCGCCTCGATCGAGCTCGACGACGTCCTGCCCCTCGAACACGACCTCGCCGGCCGTCGGCTCGATCAGCCTGAGAATGCAGCGCCCCGTCGTCGTCTTCCCGCAGCCGGATTCGCCGACCAGCCCCAGCACCTCTCCGGGCAGGATGTCGAACGAGACGCCGTCCACCGCCTTGACGTGCCCCACCGTGCGCGACCAGAACCCCCGCCGGATCGGGAAGTGCTTCTTCAGGTCGCGCACGGCGAGGAGCGCCACCCCGCGCGTCCGCTGGGCCTGCGGCTCCCCCTGGATCACGGTGCTCGTCATCGGAGATCCCGACGGAACGGCATTCTCGACGACCTAATCATAGAGAAAGCACCTCGCCTGGTGGCCGGGGCCGATGGTGTACAGCTCTGGGAATTCGCGCCGGCAGCGGTCGAACACGTACGGGCATCGGTTCTGGAACGGACAGCCCGTGATCTCCTCGTAGGGCGAGGGCACCGAACCAGGGATGGTGTGGAGCCGCTCGATCCGCTCGCCGAGCTTGGGGATCGCCGCCTTCAGGCCTTCGGTGTAAGGGTGGTTGGGCCCGCCGAACACCTGCTCCGCGGTTCCGACCTCCGCCACCACGCCCGCGTACATGACGACTACGCGGTGCGCCGTCTCGGCGATCACGCCGAGGTCGTGCGTGATCAGCATGATCGACATCCCGTACTCGTCCTGGAGCTGGTTGAGGAGCGCCAGGATCTGCGCTTGCACGGTGACGTCCAGCGCGGTGGTCGGCTCGTCCGCGATCAGGAGCGCCGGGTCGCAGGCCAGCGCCATCGCGATCATCACGCGCTGCCGCTGGCCGCCCGAGAGCTGATGCGGGTACTCGTCGACGCGCTGCTCCGGGTCGGGGATCCGCACCCGGCGCAGCATCTCGATCGAGCGCTCGCGCGCCTCGTCCTTCGACATCTCGCGGTGCAGTCGCAGCACCTCTCCGATCTGATCCCCCACCGTGTACACGGGATTCAACGACGTCATGGGCTCCTGGAAGATCATCGCGATCTCGTTGCCGCGGATCTTCCGCATCTCCTTCTCGGACAGATCGAGCAGATCGAGACCGCGGAAGAAGATCCTTCCAGCGGCGATCTCTCCGGGCGGCTGCGGGATGAGGCGCAGGATCGAGAGGCTGGTCACCGATTTCCCGCACCCCGACTCGCCCACGATGCCGAGCGTCTCGCGAGGCCGGACGTCGAACGAGACGCCGTCCACGGCCTTGGCCGTTCCCTCTTCGGTGTGGAACCAGGTCTTGAGCCCTTCGACCTGCAGCAGCGCGGCTTCGATCAAAGCCGCTCCAGGCGACGCAGGTAGACGACGAGGTGGGCGAGGTTGCCGGTCAGGAAGATGTCGCGGGGGCGGTGATTGCCGAGGGCCGGGACGCGGCTGTCGAACCAGGCCCGCGCCCGCTGGCGCGTGCGCGCCTTCTCGCCGAGCTGATGCATCAGGTCGTCCAGCAGCTCGAGCTGGCCGAGGTGACGCGGGGAGGGATCCTGGACACCGCGCCGCCAGCGCTTCAGCGTGCCGGGCGTGCACCCGACCGCCCTGGCGACGTCGCCGGGGTCGAGCTCGAGAAGGTCCACCGCGCGAGCGATGGTTCCCCGGCTGATGCCTGTGACCATTACGCCCTCCTGGGCGACGGGGATCTGTGCGGCTTGGCCTTCGAAGATAGGCCCGGCGCCCTCACGGGGCGAGCGCGTCCGCCGCGGCGTCCAGGCGATTCGCGGCCGCCCGGATCCGCGTCGCGAAGTCGTCGACTTCGCGAACGGCGCGGGCGTGGTCCCCGGCGATCAGGGCCTCGGAGATCGAAGGCAGGTCGAGCGTGGCGTATCCGTCCCGGTCGTCGGTGGTGACCACGAGGTTCCTGTTCCACGGCCGGCCGACCAGCCCCGCCTCGCGCGTCAGCTCGCGCTCGACGACCCGGAGCTCCGCGTTGGCGCGGCCCGAGCGGTCCGCGTCGACCTCGCCCCGCAAGTAGCCCTGTCGAGCGGACTCGAAGCGTTCCGCGGCGGCGGCGAGCGAGTCCAGCGCGTCATCCAGCCGCTCCGCGGCGGCCTCGCCTCCCTGCCGCGGGGCGATCTCTCCTCGCCTCGCCTCCCAAAGCGCGCGCACCTCCCGCGCGAACGTCGCGTAGTCGTAGGGCAGGATCTCCGCGTTGGCCAGCCGCAGCGCCAGGATCGCCAACAGCTCGGAGCTCGCCGCCTGGTTCCGGTATCCCGGATCCACGATCTCCACCGCCTCCCGGGTGTCGTACGCCGAGTGGTAGAGCCCGTAGGGGCCGCCGAATCCGTGTCCCGCGCTGGGAATGCCGAGGTGATGGTAGAAGCCCGCGTGATCCGATCCGCCGCCGAGGTCATTGATCGCGAGGGTGGAATCTGCGGCGGCCCACACGTCGCGCAGCGTCCGATCGCGCAGGGGGACGGCGGCGGCCGCGTCACGGATCAGGGGCTTTAGAGACGGCGAGGCGCTGGCGCCGAAAGTCGGCCCCGCGATCATGTCCTGGTTGAGGTAGGCCACCGCCCGCGCCGAGAGCGTTTCGGCATGCTCCTCTACCCACTCCGTCGATCCGATCACGCCCCACTCCTCGCCGTCCCAGCCCGCGAAGACGATCGTGCGACGCGGCGCGAAGCCGGCGTCCGCGAGGGCCCGCACGGCCCTCGCCGCGGCGAGCACCGAAGCGGTGCCGCTGACGTTGTCGTTCGCGCCCGGTCCCCAGGCGTCGATGTGGCCCCCGACGATCACCCATTCGTCGGGCCTGTCCGTCCCCTCGATCCGGGCCACGACGTCCGTGACCTCGTGGAAGCCCGCGGAAGGGCCGTCGCGATCGTCGTCGACCGTCAGGCGGACGGCGGCGGGGCCCGGCCCGAGGTGGTAGCGGAAGGGGAGCGCGCCCTGCCAGTCGGGCTCCGGCAGGAGACCTCCTGCGAGATGCGACAGGATCGCGCCGGCGATGTCCGCGGAGACGGGCACGACCGGGATCGACGGCAGCCCCCTGTCCCGGGGCGCCACGCGGACCGCGTCCGGCAGGCTGGGCGAGTCCGGCGTGGTGGGATCTCCGGCAGCGTTCATCACGCTGCCCTTCTGGACGCCGGTGCGCGGACGGTAAGGTCCGTCCGGATAGGGCTCTCCCCGGAACCAGCCGTCGTCGCGGGGATCGGAATAGAGGATCAGTCCCGCGGCGCCATGCTCTTCGGCCAGGCGCGCCTTGATCCCCCGGTAGGATCGGCCGTAGCGCGCGACGACGATCTTGCCCTCGAGGTCGATCCCTGCCTCCGCCAGCCGTTCGTAGTCGTCGTGGAGTCCGTAGTTGGCGTAGACCACGGCTCCTTCGACCGATCCCGACCCCGAATATCCGTTGGCCCACGGATACTGAGGCTCCGGCACCGCCGTGGCACCGTCGATGGTCGTCTCGACGAGCTCGAACTCGACGCGCTCGGGCGCGATGAGGGCGAGCGACACGGCGGTTGCGTGCGGCAGGTACACGCGATAGGTCGCGCGCTCGGGCCGGTAGCCCCAGGACGAGAGCCAGGTCACGAGAGTATCCGCGAACGCGGCCTGTCCCGGCGTCCCCGCCACGTGGGGGTGCGCGGAGAGCGGAACCGCGAGGCCGGCGAGGACATCGGGGTCGATCGCCTCGAGCGCGCGCG
>DASSBK010000123.1:0-19111 GCA_035698825.1 Gemmatimonadota bacterium | reverse complement strand
ATCGTGAAGATCTCGATGAGGCCCCAGAGCGTGTAGAAAACGCCGACTACGGAAACACCCAGGATGAGCAACAGGAAAGGTTTGTCGAACAGCCGTTGCATGAGGGGAATCTCGGGATCCAATTCGTTGCGGATCTCTGGCTCCGGTCCCATGAACAGTCTCCTTCAGGCGTGGACGGTTGGGGCCACCGCGCCGCTCGACTCGAGCAGCTCGGAGACCATCGTTTCTCGGAAGAACGCGGCGATCGGCTCGGACACCCTCTGCCATCGCTCGTGTGCCGGGCAGGGATGCTCGCCGGGACAGCTCGCGAATCCCAGCAGGCAGCCACCGCCTGGCGCCAGCGGTTCGAACTCCCCCACTACATCGGCGATCGGGATCCGGTCTGCCGGCCGGGCGAGGCGGTACCCTCCCCCGGGCCCGCGCTCGGACTCGACGACTCCGGCGCGGCTGAGGGTGTGGAGGATCTTCGACAAATAGTTGGGGGGCACCTCCAGGCCCGCGGCGACCTCGGCCGCTGGAACCGGGGCTCCGGAGCCGCCAGCCAGGTAGATCACGGCTCGAAGGGCGTATTGGGCGGTTTTGGAGAGCATTATCTTGATTTCCCCATGATCATATGATATTTATGCGGCCGACCGCAAGTCCCCGTCCCTGACTCGATCTACGACGGAATGACTCCACCTCGAACGTTGCCAAGCGCCGCCTGGCGGCCCCTCTCTATACTCGACCGCGCGCTGAACCGCCTGTACGGCTGGCGCTTCAATCCGCTCTACCAGAGCGGCGCGCTGGCGATCGTTCTCCTCGTGGTCGTCGCCCTCACCGGGCTCTATCTCCTCGTCTTTTATCGGATCGGCGCCCCGTTCGAGTCGGTAGAGCGGATCACGGCCCAGGCCTGGACCGGGCGCTGGATCCGGGGGCTGCACCGTTACGCATCCGACGGCGTGCTCGTGGCGGTCGGTGTGCACGCGGCGCGGATGTTCGCGCAGGGTCGCAGCTGGGGCCCACGAGCTCTGGCGTGGCTCTCCGGCGTGCTGCTGACGGGACTGGTCCTGCTCTGCGGCTGGACCGGGTACGTGATGGTATGGGACGTCCAGGCGCAGGTTCTGGCCGTGGCCGGGGCGCGGATGCTGGATGCTCTGCCGCTCTTCGGTGAGCCGATCTCGCGGACGTTCGTGGGCGAGACCCCGATGACGGGCCAGTTCTTCTTCCTCAACCTGTTCCTCCACATCGCCGTGCCGGTCGGGATGGGTATCGTCCTCTGGGCCCACGTCTCCCGGGTTGCACGGCCCACGCTGGTTCCGCCGCGAAGACTCTGGGCGGTCACGCTCCTTTCGCTCCTCGGTCTGGCGGTTGCGTGGCCCGTCGGGATGGCGCCACCGGCCGATCTCCTCCGGCTTCCCGGCGAGGTTTCGCTCGATCTCTTCTACACGATCTGGCTCCCGGTCGCCTGGGCGCTCCCTGGTTGGGGTGGCCTCGCGCTTCTCGGAGCCGTCACCCTGCTCGCGATCTCGGTTCCTTTCTGGACGCGGCCGCGCGCTGCCCGGCGCCCGCCGACCTCAACGGTCGACCCGCGGCTATGCACGGGCTGCGTTCAGTGCTCGCTCGACTGTCCCTACGAGGCGATCGCGATGGTCCCCCGCTCGGACGGTCGCGCCGAGCTGCTGGCGCAGGTCGATCCGGCCCGTTGCGTCAGCTGTGGGATCTGCGCGGGATCCTGTGCGCCGATGGGGGTGGGCCCGCCGGGAAGAACCGGCCGGGACCAGCTGTCCGGGTTGCGCGCGATCCTCGAACGGACGCCGGTGTCCGGCGAGGACGTCGTCGTGCTCGCGTGCGATCGCGGACTGGGCGATCCGTCCGCGGCGTGGGGCCCCGACGGCGCGCGCCTCCAGGCGATCCCATGCGCGGGGAACCTCCACACCTCGATCGTCGAGCAGTGGCTGCGGGCCGGGGCCGCCGGTGTCCTCGTCCTGGCCTGTCCCCCGAGGGACTGCTGGAACCGCGAAGGCCCGACGTGGGCGGGGGAGCGCCTGTTCCACGATCGAGAGGCCGAACTCCACCGGCGGGTCGACAAGGACCGCGTGCGGCTCGCGTACGCGAGCCACGGCGAGATCGAACGGGGCCGGGCGGCGCTGGCGGGTTTTCGAGAAGACCTCGCCGCATTGGCGCGGGAGCAAGGCCTCGATGCCGTCGACCCGATTCGGGAGTGTGACCCCGTCCTGGACGCCGTCGAATGAGGGCCGGCGGACGGATCGCCGCGGTGACCGCCGGCGCGCTCGCTGCGCTCGCGGTCGGCGCCGCGTCCCGCGCGCCCTGGACCGCCGCGTCGGCGAATCACGCGCTCCTCCGACTCTCCTGGCGCGCGCCGAGCGAGGTCGCGGAGCAGTGCCGCCCTCTGAGCGCGGAGGAGAAGGCCGATCTCCCCGTCCACATGCAGGTCCCGGAGGTGTGCGAGAAGCGGGCGATCCCGTACCTCCTCGAGGTCCGGATCGACGGCGTGACGTTCGCGGCCGACACGATCCACGGCGCCGGGGCCCGGGAGGACCGCCCGGTGACCGTCTTCCGCGAGATCCCGGTCGCGACGGGCGAGCGCGCGATCGACATCGCCTTCGGCCCGCTGGTCGACACGGAGGACGTCGATCGGCGCGACGAGCGCGACGAGGAACTGGACGAGGAGGATGACGATCAGGATGATGAAGAGGATGACGGAGAGGATCATCTCGACGATGACGACGAGCACGACGACGAGGAGGCCGTCTCGGTGAGATATTCCGAGAGGCTGGCGCTCGGTTCACGCGAGGTGGCGCTCATCGCCCTCGATCCGGCTCGGCGGGTCCTGGTGCGGGTCGAGGCTCCCTAGCGCCCTGGGGTCCCGGATCGTTCGTGCCGCCGGTCCTGGCGCTGCTGGATCGCCCGGCAGCGGCTAGCGCCACCGGGGCCTTTCCCTACACGATTCCCGGCCAGCTCCCGACAGACAGACGGTACGCGTGTTCCCTATGCTGAATCAGGGGGAGCAGCGTGACCGGCGGGCGTGAGCCGGCGGGGTAGCGGGAATGGCGATTCTTCCCTAGGTTGGATCGCGCATCGCCCGCGGGACGCTAGGTCAGGGGATACCTTCGGTCGTCGATTCCTGGGGGGGATCAATGGGCCGCAACTCCTGCTTGGGTTCGCTGGCACTTCTGCTCGCGGTCGCCTGTACCGACGAGACTTTCGTCGAGATCGAGCGGCCGTTCTTCCAGGATCCTCCAGAAGCAGCGATGGGCTTCCTCGGATACGATGAGGAGGAGGCCAAGCTGACTGTCTGCGGCAACTGCCACGTCGGCCAGCAGAGCCGATGGCAGGGAACGGCGCACGCCGACGCCTGGGCGGGTCTCCAGGCGAGCGGCCACGCCGTCGAGGCCTGCGAGGGATGCCATACCGTCAATCCGCGCGGCAATCCGGCGGTCGGCGAGGGCGGGTGGGGAACGACACAGGATCCCCGCTACCACGACGTCCAGTGCGAGAGCTGCCACGGACCGGGCACCACACACGTGTCCAATCCGGACGTGGACGCGAACCATCCACTCGCGCAGCTCGCCGTCGGGGCAGACCTGACGACCAGCTGCGGTGAGTGCCATCAGGGGGAGCACCACCCCTTCGTCGAGCAGTGGGAGCAGTCGAAGCACTCCGAGATCCTGGCCGCTCCCGCGGGGAATCCGTCGTGCGCCGGCTGCCACGAGGGGAACGCGATCCTCGCGGCATGGGGTGTGACCGACGACTACGTCGAGAAGCACACGGGCACGCAGGTGGCGATCGGCTGCGCCATCTGCCATGATCCGCACGAGGCCACGAACGAAGGCCAGCTCCGCTATCCCGTCGATTCGCGCTCGCTCGAGGAGAACCTCTGCGCCAAGTGTCACAACCGGCGCACGGCGCCGCTCGCCACATCCGCCCACGGCCTCGAGCCGCACGCGCCCGAGGCGGCGCTCCTGCTCGGCGACGCCGGCTGGTTCCCGCCGGACGCGGAGATCAACCAGGGGCAGATCGTCGCCACGCACGGAAGCGAAGGGAACCCCCGGCTATGCGCGACGTGCCACGTGGCGATGTTCCCGGTCAACGATCCCGACACCGGCGGGCTGCTCCTGAATTCCGTGGGACACCTGTTCGAGGCGATTCCGTGCGTCGACCCGCAGGGCATCCCCGTCCCCGGGGGCGACTGCCCACTGACGACGGACGCGCGCCAGTTCGCGGGCTGCGCGACCGGGGCCTGTCACGGCGGGCAGCCCTCCTCGGCCGCGGCGGCGGTGCAAACGGCCGTGCTCGATATTGAAGATCGCGCCGATGACCTGCACGACCTTCTGCTCGAGGTCGACCCGAACCTCGAGGCGCCGGGTGGCGCGATCGATCCCGCCGACCCGACGTTCACGGTCGCCGAAGGGGCGCTGTTCAACTACAACCTCGCGACGTTCGGAGGCGAGGTCACCGGTTCGACGGTTCACAACCCGTTCCTGATCCGCGCGCTCTTGATCGCCAGCGCGGACGCGGTCGAGGAGGAATACGGAGTGGTGGGCAGCCGCGGCATCGTCGACCGGGCGAGCGAGCTTCGGCAGGTGCTCCGGCAGACGCCGGGTCGCTGAGGATACCATCCGCTCCGCGGTGACGGATCGGTCTCGCGACAGGCCGGGGGTTCGGATCCCCGGCCTTCGCGCTTCCAGGGCCCTCACTCTCCTATCTCTCCAGGACGTCCTGCCCCACCAGGTCCGCGAGTCGATGGAGAGCCCGTTCCCCTCCTGGGCGGCTCCCCTCTCCCGCTTCCTCTTCTCGGTTCCCCAATGGGTGATGATCGGCGGGATCGTGCTCGCCGGAATCGTCTTCGTCGGTCTCGCCGCGTTCGTCTGGCTCCGCCGCGAGGCGCTGCTGGCGGGCTGGCGGGCGCGAAGCCCCCGGTTCCGGACGGCGGCCACGGGCGGCGTGGCCGCGCTCGTCCTGGTAGGAGTGGGGCTGGGATGGCAGAGCTGGAGCTTCATGCAGCACGACAACGACTTCTGCCAGTCGTGCCACATCATGGACGTCCCCTTCGAGAAGTTCACGACCAGCGAGCATTCGACGTTCCAGTGCCACGACTGCCACCAGCAGCCGATCAGCGCCAGCATCCGGCAGGTGTACCTGTGGGTGCTGGATCGCCCGGAGGACATCGGCGAGCACGCGCCGGTCCCCAACACCGTCTGCGGCACGTGCCACATCCAGCAGGACCCGGATAGCGTCTGGCAGCGAATCGTGGCCACGGCCGGCCACCGTGTCCATCTGGAGTCCGACTCGCTTCCCGACCTCATGTGCGTGCGGTGCCACGGCGTCGAGATCCATCGCTTCGTCCCCGTCGACCAGACCTGCGGCCAGTCCGGCTGTCACGAGCCCGAGAAGACCCAGGTAGTCCTCGGCTCGATGGCGGGACAGAACGACCTGCACTGCGTGGCCTGTCATCGATTCACCGCGCCGGTCACGGAGGAGGCCGCGCTCGATACCGCGCGGGCGGCGCTCGTGCCGCATCAGGAGCAATGCTTCTCCTGCCACCAGATGCGGGACCAGCTCGTGACCTTCGACCCCGAGCTCGAGCCGCACGGCGCGGTGTGCGGCACGTGCCACAACCCGCACACCCAGGAGACCCCTGAGCTCGCGGACGAGTCGTGCGCCACCTCTTCCTGCCACGGCAATGCGGACACGTTGACGCCGTTCCACCGGGGACTGGCGGCCGACGTGGCCGGCAACTGCGTGGGATGCCATCGGGCGCACACGTTCGTCGTCGAGGGGGAGAACTGCGCCGCATGCCACGCAAACATCGCGGGCGCGCGCCGACAACAGGCCTCCGTTCGGCCGCGGGGATCTACCGCCGCCGGCGCCGCCCCCGCGAGTGCGATGGCGGAGACCGACATGCCCGTTCGCCTGGTCAGCCTGTACGTCGACTTGCGGGAGACACGGGCTGCGTCATCATTCCTGAGAACTCGCTCGGCGGCACAGCAGGTTCAGCCGGGGTTCGACCACGCCTCACACACCGGCATTGCCTGCACGGACTGTCACGCCTTCGACACGAGCCACGGCGCGATCACGGCCCGCGCCGAGCGCGGCTGCATGGAGTGTCACCACACCGCCCCCGTCGTGAACCGCGGCTGCGAGACGTGTCACACGACCGGCTCGGCTCCCAGAGCGGTTTCCATGGCCATGCGGCTCGGCGTGTGGGGCGGGACGCGAACGCGGGAGGTCCGTTTCGACCACGAGGAGCACTCGGCGGTGGCTTGCGCGACATGCCACACCGATGGAATCAGCCGCGCGGTTTCCACGAGCTGCGCGTCGTGCCACTCGGAGCATCACGCGGCCGATACGGATTGCACGCGCTGCCATGCTCGGCCGCCCGCCGACGCGCACACGATCGCGGTGCATACGGAGGGGTGCGCGGGCTCGGAGTGCCACGAGGACCGCGCCATCGCCGCCCTGCCTCGCACGCGCTCCCTTTGCCTCTCGTGCCACCAGGATAGAAAGGAGCACGAGCCAGGCCGAAACTGCGCCGCCTGCCACCAGGTGCCGGACGCGGGAGGAAGGAGATGAGTGGTCCCAGTCGGGCTCTGTGCATGCTGCTGACCGTGGGCGGTGTCTGTCTCCTGGCCGCGCCCTCCCGCGCGCAGGGAATCCGTGGCGAGGTCACGGTCCGCGCCGGCACGCTCGAGTTGCGCGGCCTCGAGCGCGACAGCCTGCCGGAGCCCGCCGTCCCCGGGGAGGGTCTCAGCCGAACGCTCGAGGACGGCACGGTCGTGACCTGCATCCCGGAGGAGTTCTGCCGTTGGTACCCCTCCGGAGATGTGAGCGACGTCTCGCTCGTAACGCAGGAGGTTTCGTTCGCGGCCTGGCCCGGGATCGAGGGCGTCTCGGGTCACGTGCACGTGCGCGGGCGGTACGGGACGGACGGATTATGGCCGCGGGCGGACCAGGAGTTCGCCATCCTCCACGCGTACGCGGCGTGGGATCGGAGCGACCTCCGCGTTCGCGCCGGGCGCCAGGTGCGGAGCAACGGGCTCGGCTGGTTCAACTTCGACGGCGCCGCGGTGCTGTGGCGCGGATTCGACCCGGTGCGGTTGGAGCTATACGGCGGGTGGAGCCTCGCGCCGAACCTCGACGTCCCCCGAACCGGATCGCTCCTCGAGGACGCGGTGGACTTCCCGCCCGGGGATCGGGGACTCCTGGTGGGTGTCGAGGTGAGCGCGCGCGCCGGCCGGCGGGCGGCTGGGACTCTGACCTATCAGCGCGAGATCCGCGAGGATCGTGCCGGACTCTACGGCGAGCGAATCGCCTTCGACGGCCGTGCCACCGAGGGCCGTCTGACTCTCGATGCGTCGCTCGACTACGATCTCGGATGGAAGGAGTTCAACGAGGTCATGCTGCGGGGGACCGCCGCGCTGCCTAGAGGAGTCGACGTGACCATCCAGGCGCGCCGGTACACGCCGTACTTCGAGCTGTGGACGATCTGGGGGGCATTCAGCCCGGTCGGATACGACGAGGCCCGCGTGTCCGCCGGTTGGTCGATCCCCGAGACGGGCTTCCGGCTCGAAGGCGGCGGAGCATGGCGCAATTACGAGGAGGCGGATGCGGGCGCGGCGTTCGTCGGGCTCGACGAGGACGGCTGGCGTGGCATCGGGCGCGCCCGCTGGAGCGGGACGAACGGGTGGTTCGGCGACCTCTCGTACCGCGCCGATCGCGGATCGGGCGCGGCGCGCTACGGGGGAGACGCCGCGATGGGCCGGGAATTCGGCGGCGGCCGGTATCTGGCGCTGCGCGGGACTTCGTCCCAGAGCTTCAGCGAGTTCCGGCTGGGTGGGCAGGTCACGGCGGGCGGGGGGGTCGATGGCGCCTGGACGCTCGGAGAGTGGACGGTGAGCGGAAGCCTCGCGCTCTATAGGCTCACCTACGAAGACCGGCCCAGCGTGTCGGACTGGACCCAGCGCCGCGCCCAGCTGGGCATCTCGTATCGATTCGGCACCGAGCCCGTCGCGGGACCGGCTCGTCCCGCGGGAAACTACTGAGATGAAGCGCGCCGTCCTCACTGTGCCGTTCGCGCTGGCCCTCGGCGCAGTGGGCGCGCTCCTCTCCGGCCCCCGCGCGCAGCCGTTTCCGCACGCCGAGCACGCGGGGCTCTTCCCGACTTGTCTCGGTTGTCACGCCGGCGCGGGATCGGGGGACTCGACACGGCTCTTCTCGGTGACGGCGGAGGACTGCGCGGAGTGCCACGACGGCGCCGAACTCCAGGCCGTGAACTGGAGCCCGCCGCGACGCGAAGCGACGAATCTCGCGTTCGGACACGGCGAGCACGCAGAGGAGCTCGCGAAGGCGGGCGAGCCGCGACTCGGCTGCGCCGGTTGTCACGCCGAGGATGGCGCCCCGGCGATGGAAGTGCGCCTCGCCGTCGTCGAGAACTGCTTGAGCTGTCACGCCCCCGGCGAGCCGCATCTCTCCTACTCGGTCGATTGCACGACGTGCCACCTTCCTCTCGTCCGGGCCGTCGGCCTCCCTGTCGAGCGTGTCGCGGAGCTCCCGGCGATGCCCGATCATGACGACCCGGACTTTGTGTCCGAGCACGGGGAGCTCGCCGGGCGCCCCGAGACGTGCGCGATCTGTCATGCGCGCGAGAGCTGCGCACGGTGCCACCTGAACGCCGACCGACTCGCGCCGGTTGTTGCGCTCGGATCGGACACGCGGATCGCGCGCCTGGTCGCGGATCGACCCGGTCAGTGGCCCGAGCCCGCCAGCCATCGCCGGCCGGAGTGGCTGTGGGGGCACGGGGACGTGGCGCGGGAATCGACCGCACGGTGCGCCAACTGCCACGCGCAGCGAAGCTGCGAGGCGTGCCACTCGGGCGGCGGGCCTCCCGCAGTGGTCGCGCTTCCCCGGGTCCCCGCCGGCGATCCTCGCGGCGTTCAGATCGCCGACGTGCGGCCCCCCGGTCACACCCCCGACTTCGCGACGCGGCACGGCACGGCCGCTGCCGCAGGTCTCCTGCAGTGCAGCGTCTGCCACACGGAGCGCCAGTGCGCGGATTGCCATGCGGGCTCGGAGAAGCCGCGCTTCCACGCGGCCGGCTTCGTCCTCCGCCATGCCCCGGAAGCGTTCGCGCGCGACTCCGACTGCACGGCGTGCCATTCCGGAGAAGCGTTCTGTCGCGATTGTCACTCCGGACTCGGCCTGGCCTCCGAGGGGCGTACGGGGGGGGCCTTCCATGACGCGCAACCCACGTGGCTCCTCGCGCACGGCCTGGCCGCGCGGCAGGATCTCGAGTCCTGCACTACGTGTCACGAGGAGCGGAGCTGCCTGCGCTGCCACAGCGCGAAGGCGGGCTTCCGGGTCAGCCCGCACGGGCCCGACTTCGATCCCGCGCACGCGGCCGACAAGAGCCAGCAGTCCTGCGGAATTTGCCATCTGACGCTGCCCGAGGCCGCGCGGCCCTGAGCCTCGTCGCCGCATGATGATCATCGGCCTCATGAAAGTGAACCCGCTCCCGATTCCCTATCGGCTTCTCCGGAGGGTCCACACCCAGTACCGGCACATCACGATCGCGCTCTTCGCGATCGCGGGGATCGCGGTTCATCTGTTCGTCCGTTACGGACTGGAAGCGCAGCCACAGGTGTGGGGACGTCCGCTTCACGAATGGCCGCTCCTGGCCGTCCTCGGGCTGGGGGGCATCCCGTTGGTCTTCGAGCTGGTCCGGCAGCTCCTGCGTCGCGAGTTCGGCTCCGACACACTGGCGGGAATATCGATCGTGACCGCGCTCCTGCTTCACGAGTACCTGGCCGGCGCGCTCGTCGTGCTCATGCTGTCCGGCGGTGAAGCGATCGAGGCCTTCGCGGTCCGCGGCGCTTCCTCGACGCTCGCGGCGCTGGCGAAGCGCATGCCCGACATCGCGCATCGCAAGCGCAACGGGGAACTGGAGGACATTCCGCTCGCGCTCGTGGACGTGGCGGACACGCTGGTCGTTTTCCCGCACGAGGTGTGTCCCGTCGACGGGACGGTCCTCGAGGGACACGGCGTGATGGACGAGTCGTATTTGACGGGGGAGCCGTACCTCATGTCCAAAACTCCGGGATCGGAGGTGCTGTCGGGGGCGGTCAACGGCGACCAGGCGCTGACGATCCGGGCCGACAGGCTGGCGGTGGATTCCCGGTATTCCAAGATCATGCGTGTCATGCGGGAATCGGAACAGCGTCGTCCGCGTCTACGACGCCTCGGCGATCAGTTGGGTGCCATCTACACGCCCGTGGCCGTGGGCATCGCCTTGATCGCCTGGATCGCGACCGGCGAGCCGGTGCGGTTCCTGGCCGTGCTGGTCGTCGCGACGCCCTGCCCGCTGCTGATCGCGATTCCCGTGGCCATCATCGGTGCCATCTCCCTGTCCGCCCGGCGCGGGATCATCATCAAGGATCCGGCGGTGCTGGAGCGGATCGACACCGCACGGGTAGCGATCTTCGACAAGACCGGCACGCTTACGTACGGCAGCCCGGTCCTCACCGAGATCCTCGTGGCCCCCGAGTTCAACCGCGAGGATGTCCTCACCCTCGTCGCGAGCCTCGAGCGCTATTCGAAGCACCCATTGTCCGGCGCCGTCATGCGAGCTGCCGAGGAAGCCGGAATCTCGCTCCTCCAGGCGAGCCAGATCAGCGAGCTGCCTGGTCAGGGATTGCGAGGGACGATCGAGGGGAGGCTCGTCCGCATCACGAGCCGCAAGGTGGCCCTGGCCGAACAGCGACCGGGCATGGAGCATCTTCCACCGGGCGCCGAAGGGATGGAGTGCGTGATCCTGATCGACGGAAGGTACGCCGCCACTTTTCGTTTCCGCGACGAGCCCCGGGACGAGGGCGCGCCTTTCATCCACCATCTGAGGCCACGACACCGGTTCGAACGCGTGCTCCTGGTTTCGGGGGATCGAGAGTCCGAGGTACGATACCTCGCGGATCACGTCGGCATCACCGAAGTCCATGCGAGTCAGACACCCGAGCAGAAGCTGGAGCTCGTTCGCGCCGAGACCGAGCGGGCGCCGACGGTGTTCGTCGGGGACGGAATCAACGACGCGCCGGCGCTGACGGCCGCGACCGTGGGAATCGCCTTTGGCCACGGCGGGGACATTCCCGCCGAAGCCGCCGGCGCAGTCGTTCTCGAGAGCTCGCTCCAGAAAGTCGACGAGCTGCTCCACATCAGTCGCCGCTTGCGCTCGATCGCGCTCCAGAGCGCCGTGGGTGGGATGGCGCTCAGCGCGATCGGAATGGTGGTGGCGGCGGCCGGCTATCTGCCTCCGGTCGCTGGTGCGATCGCTCAGGAAGTGATCGATGTGGTCGTGGTGGTGAACGCCCTGCGGGTCGGTATCCCACCCGGAAAGCTCACGGACTACTAGCCGTCCGGGCGGTGATCCGGGATCGAGTCGTCAGGATCGGGGGAAGGTCGGGGCAGCGCCGTGCTTCAGCGTCCCCTAGACGGATCCACTCGTACCGGTGAGCCGCCACACGATCGCCACGAAAATCGCGATCCCGAGCGCGCTGACGGGCGCGCCCGCGACCAGGAGCCACTGGCCGAGGCTCCCCCGCCATGGACGCAAGAGCCATCCCGACACGAGCAGCCCGAGACCCGCGTTCTGGATCCACACCTGCCGCATCGCCCACGTGGCTTGCCGGTGCGATAGTGGCGCACCTACGAAGCGTGGGAGCACGTGGTAGCCGACGCCGAACAGGAACATCCCCAGGAATCCGAACACGTTCGCGTGCGCGTGGGCCGGGCGGTACGCCAGATGGTCGGCCGGCCACCACGCCATGCCGATCCCGATCGCTACCCCGATCGCGATCCAGATCAGGCTGGAACGCAGGAACCCTCTGACATATCGAGCGATCATCGATCAGTCCCTGTCACGGTTTCGGGTGCCGGTCGTCCACGATCAGCCTCCCCGCGCCAATCGCACTGCTACCGCTACGAGCGCCACGCCCAGCCCGGCGTTGATCCGCGCGAGCGAGGCGGCCAGTCGGCGCGCGGCCGCCGCTTCCGGCGAACCAGGGGCGAGACGGTCCGCTCGCGGTCCCAGGACGAAGTCGTGCAGGGCCGAGAGGACCAGCATCGCCGTCACGAGCGTCAGCTTCCAGGCGAGTGTTCGCCCGTAGGGTCTTCCCCAGAAAGACGGATCCGAAAGGGTCTGCGTGTCCAGCAGCCCGCGCAGTCTCAGGTTCAGGAGGCCCGTGGCGACGAGAACGCCGATCGCGACCCACCCCGCGGCGCGGAAACGCGCTCCCAACCGGCCGAAGACGTCAGCCCGCAGCGCCGGAGGTTCCAATCGCCGCAGAACCGGAGCGCCGACGGCAGCCAGGAAGAACATGCCGCCGAGCCACAGCATGGCGGCGAGGAGGTGGAGGGTGACGCTGGCGAAATAGAGCCCGGTCAGACCGGGACCGGCGCCTCGAGCCCGCGGCAGGCGAGTAACCGCTCGATCGTGTGACCTACCTTGTTGTTGGGAGTGGAAGCGCCGGCCGTGAGGCCGACCGCCACCGGACCTTCCGGGAGCCAGTCCGCGGTCACGATCTCCCCTTCCGACGACACCGGCTTGTGCCGGATCCGATCCGGTCCCTCGATGCAGGAAGAGTCGTCGATGTGGTAGGTCGGCACGACCCGCTCGCAGATCCTGGCCAGATTGTTCGTATTGCTCGAATTGTACCCCCCCAGCACGATCATGAGGTCCGGCGGATCCGCCAGCAGCTCCAGCACCGCATCCTGCCGTTCCTGCGTGGCCGAGCAGATCGTGTCGAGGGCGCGGAAGTGGTCGTCGAGGGACTCCTCCCCGTAGCGGTCCGCCATCGCGCGGCGGAACTCGTCCTCCACGGCCTCGGTCTCACGCATCAGCATCGTCGTCTGGTTCGCGACCCCCACGCGGACGAGGTCACGCCCGAAGTCGAAGCCGGGGCTGATCGCGTTCGCGAACCGCTCGGAGAGCGCGCGCTCGTCGCCTCCGCTCCGGATGTAATCGGTCACGAGCGCCGTCTCGGCGAGATCGCGCACGATCAGGTACGCGCCTCCGTCCTGCTCGAGCGCGCGCGAGGCCGTGGCCCGTGTCTCCTCGTGGAGGTACTTGCCGTGGATGATCGCGGTGAAACCGTCGCGCGCGAAGCGCTCGACCGTCTTCCACACGAGCAGCACCGACCCACAGGTCGTGTCGACGAGCACGCACCCGATGTCGGCCAGACGGCGCATGATCTCGGTGGGCGCGCCGAACGCGGGTAGCAGGACGACGTCCTCGGCGGTCAGGTCCTCGTACGAGACGTCCCCCTGATAGCGCCCCGTCAGGAAGCCGATCCCCATGGCCAGCATCTCGCTGTTGACGTGGGGGTTGTGGATCAGCTCGCCGGTCAGGAACACGCGCCGGTCGGGAAAGCGCTTGCGGGTCTCGTAGGCATACTGGACCGCCCGGTCGACGCCGTAGCAGTTCCCGAACTCCTTCGCCAGGCGAACGGTCAGGCCACCGACCTCGAGGCGGTGCCCCCCCTCGACCACCCGGTTGACGAGCTCCGAGTGGTAGGCCCGCTCGAGCTCGGCCGACACCTCTCCCTTGAGGCCGAACCCCTTGCGGTAGTAGAGCTGTTGCTCGCCGATGAGATCGCTCACGGCGTCGAAGCTAGACCCCGCTCCGGACCCCAGCAACCGACGCCGGAGCGAAAATCGGAGGAGACCGCGCGCTTTCCGCCCGCCGGGCCGACCCCCTCCCTGGCCGACCCTTCACGTCCAGCCGCGCGGCCCCTCCACATGGCCGGCCCGGCCGCTCCGCTCCCCGGATGCTTCCGAAGGCCGACACGCGACCGATAGCAGAATCCGGGCCGCGTGCGGTTCCATGGGGAATCGAGAGCGGTCGCGCCCCGCTAGGGTCCGGGCCGACGAACCGCCGACAGGCGGTCAGCCGATCGGGAAGCGGGCGAGAGCGGTGTGGCGGGCGCCGCGCGGCCCGAGGTCGCTCCGGTAGAGGACCATCTCGGGGATCGGCTCGGCTCTTCCATCCGGCTTCCACTCGCGGACGGCGGCGGCCGCGCGCGCGACTCTCTGCCGCCCGCGGACGCGCCCCAGCGTGAGGTGCGCGGTGAAGCGCCGGTCCTCGGCCTCGAATCCGGACGATCGTGCGGCGGTCTCGACGGCGGCCGCGAGCCGCTCGACGGCACCGCCGCTCTCGAGAGCGAGCCACAGGACGCGGGCGCGCCGCCAGCCCGGGAAGGCGCCCGTCACCCCCGGACGCGCGAGGATGGGATCGGCGGCTCCGGCCGCCTGGGAGAGCTGCGCGGTCAGCCGCTCGAGCGCGTCCGGCTCCGCGTTTCCGAGGAACCGAAGGGTCGCGTGCGAAGCTGCGGGATCGGCCCACGCGACGTCGGCATCGAGGGCCTTCCACTCGTCGATCTTCCGCGCGATCGACGCGCGCAGGAGGGGCGGGCACGGGAGCGCCACGAACGATCGCACGGCCGTCACGATCGGACCGCCGTCAGCCGGTCCGGGCGTCGCACCAGTCGCAGATCCGCTCGTACGCGACCCGGCGGTCGACGTCGTTCAGGATCTCGTGACGGGCGCCCGGGAGCTCGAGGACCGAGACGTCGGCGCCCGTCTCTCCGGCCCAGGCGAGCGCCTCCTCGGCGTCCGTCACCGCGTCCTCCGGGGCGAGGAGGAAGAGGAGCGGCAGCGAGACCTCGAGCGGCGCCGCCCGCGCGGTCTCGATCGCCTCGCCGATCCCGACCAGAGCGCGGGGCGTGATCCTCCCGTGACGGAGCGGGTCCCGGCGCCAGGCCTCCATCCGGTCGGGATCGGCCGTCAGCTTCTCGACCGCGGGCCGTCGAGGAAGCGACATCCGCGGCGCCGCGCGCGCCAGCGTCCGGAAGAGCCCGCGCTTCCAGCGCGGCACGTCTTCCACGATCCCCAGCGGCGGGCTCGACAGCACCGCTCCACGGACTTCGCGCCGCACGCCGCCGGCCGCCCACCGCAGCGTGACCAGTGCGCCCAGGCTGTGGGCGACGACGAACAGCGGCAATCCGGGCCAGCGCTCCCCGACCACTTCGACGAACCGGTCCAGGTCGCTCACCAGGTCCGCGAACGCGAAGTCCCCGCGCCTTCCCGGCGTACGCCCGTGCCCGCGCTGGTCGAGCGCCGCCACGTGGTAGCCGCGCCCGACCGCGTACGACAGCCACTCGTCGTACTTCGCGAAGTGCTCGCCGAGGCCGTGGACGAAGACCATGACGCCGCGCGCATCCGCCGCGTCACGGACGTCGAAGTGGATCAGGGCGCCGTCGGCGGCGCGAAAGAAGCACTGCCCGGCGCGGAGGGTCATCGCTCGCCGTCGGCGGGCCGCAGCTGTCGCCAGAGGAGCGCGAGCGCGGCGGCGGTCGCTCTCCGCCGCACCTCGCGGCGCCCACCGGGGTAGTCGAGCCTCCGGACTTGAGCCCCGGCCGGGGTCTCGACCCCGATCCACACGAGGCCCACCGGTTTCTCCTCGCTGCCGCCGGCGGGCCCGGCGATCCCCGTGACCGCGCAGGCGACCTCCGCGCGGAGGGCCTTGCGCGCGCCGGCGAGCATCGCGCGGCAGGTCTCCTCGCTGACCGCGCCGTGGCGGGCCAGCGTCTCCCGCGGCACGCCGAGGAGCGACTCATTGGCCTCGTTGGCGTACGCCAGGATCCCGCCGACGAACCACGCGCTCGACCCGGCGACCGAGGTCAGCTCGGCGCCGAGCTCCCCGGAGGTCATCGACTCCGCCACCGCCACCTTCCAGCCGCGTGCGGCGAGTTCCCTGCCTATGGCCTGCGGCAACGTCTCGTCGTCGATTCCGTAGAACCACGGAGCCGACAGACGGATGACCTCCCCGGCCAGCGCGTCGAGTCGCCGATCGGCCTCGACGCGCGAATATCCGGCGAGCGTGAGCCGGACGTCGACCATCCCGAGATCGGGCAGGAACGCGACCTCGATCGGGCTCGTGTCCGCGAGGACCTCCTGCAGCCGCTCCGCGAGCGCGGACTCCCCGATCCCCGCGGTGTGCACCGCGCGCGAGCGCACGACCGGTGCGGCGTCTCCGTTGGCGGCGACGAGGACCGGCAGCACGCCCTCGTCGAGGAGCGCGCGCATCTCCGCGGGCACGCCCGGAAGGACGAAGAACGTGGAGCCGCCGCCCTCGATCACGAGGCCCGGCGCCGTTCCGTGCCGGTTCGGGATCACGCGCGCGCCGCGCGGCACCTCGGCCTGGCTGCGATTGGACTCCGGCATCTTCGCGTAGCCGAAGCGGCGGAATCGCTCCTCGACCTCGGCCAGCACTTCCGCGTCGATCTCGAGCGGCGCTTCGAACAGCTGCGCCACGACCTGCCGGGTGAGGTCGTCCTGCGTGGGGCCGAGACCCCCGGTCGTGATCACCCAGCGCGACCGCTCCCTCGCCTCCGCGAGCGCTCGCCGCATCCGCTCTCGGTCGTCACCCACGATCGTCACGCGGCTCACCCGCGCGCCGATCTCCGCCAGCCGGCGCGCGGCGTACGCGCTGTTGGTGTCGACGGTCTCCCCGAGAAGGAGCTCGTTGCCGATCGCGACGATCTCGACGTCCATCCCGCTAACTCCCGAGGGCCGGCCACAGGGCGAAGGCCGCGGCGCCGAGCAATGCGGCGATGGCCCCCGCCACCACGTCGTCCAGCATGACGCCGGGACCGCCCCGCACCGACTCGCACCAGGAGACCGGAGGCGGCTTGCCGATGTCGAGCGCGCGGAAGAGCGCGAGCGCCACCAGGCAGCCGGCAATCCCGGTGGGAACGCCGCTCAGCGCGAGCGCCATCCCCGCCGCTTCGTCGATCACGATGCGCCCGTCGTCGGGGCCGAGATCGCGATCCGCGGCCCTCGCGGCCGGGAGCCCCACCGCGGTGAATGCGGCCGCCGCGACGAGCGTGGCGACGCGCGAGGGCCCGATCCCCCACCACGCCAGTGCAACGAGCGCGGAGGCCAGCGTTCCGGGTCCGGCCGGCCACCAGCCGACGGGCCCGAGGGTGGCCACCCAAACCGCGGCGCGGTTCACGCTGCCGGCCTCGCCCAGAGGTGGCGGTAGCCGACCAGGTAATCGATCAGGGAGAGGATCGTCAGGACGATCACGAACCACATGCCGACGGCGATCACGGCCAGCGTGTAGCCTTCCCAGTGCTCCCACGCGGAGCCGGAGGCGCCCCGCTCCGCGTAGGCGAGGTTGATCCGCCACACCAGGACCGAGCCGATGAACCAGTTCTGGACGAGCGCCTTGGACTTCCCCCACCCGCTGGCGGCGATCACCTGTCCGCGCGACAGCGCGAAGCGGCGGAAGACGGTGATCACGATCTCGCGACCGAGCACGAGGATCACGAGCCAGAGGGGGAGCAGGCCGATGCCGTACAGCGGAACGAACGTGACCAGCACGAGCAGCTTGTCGGCGATCGGGTCGAGCAGCTGTCCGAAGCGGGTGATCTCGTCCTTGTCGCGTGCCAGGTTGCCGTCGATCACGTCGCTGATCGCAGCGGCGACGAAAAGCAGGAACGTCGCCCAGCGCGCGTACAGACCCGGCTGATAGATGAGCGCGGCGATGATCGGCGTCGCCGCGATCCGGCCTACCGTGATCTTGTTGGGGGTATTCAAGCCGATGGCGTCCGGGTATCGGGTTGTAGTCCCGATATCGCTGCGCGTGCCGGCGGCAAGCGCGCTAGAGCTCCCGTCGGCCGGCGAGCGCTTCGCCGACCGTCATCTCGTCGAGGAACTCGAGCGAGCCGCCCATCGGGATCCCGCGCGCGATGCGGGTCACCCTGACACCGAGCGGAGCGAGCGCGCGCCGCAGGTACAGGGCCGTGGCCTCGCCCTCGACATCCGGATTGGTGGCGAGGATCACCTCCTCCACGCCTCCCTGCCGGACGCGCTCGGTCAGCCGGTCCACGTTGAGAGCCTCCGGTCCCACTCCGTCCAGCGGGGAGAGTCGGCCGTGGAGCACGTGATAGCGCCCGCGAAATCCTCCGCTCTTCTCGATGACGTGGATGTCGCTCGGCTCCTCGACCACGCAGATGACGGAGTCGTCCCGCCGCGGGTCCAGGCAGTAGGTGCAGGTGCGACCCTCGGCGATGTTCCCGCACGTCTCGCAGAAGGAGATCCGGTCCTTGACCTGGAGGATCGCGTCCGAGAGCCGGCTCGCCGATTCGCGCGGCTGCTTGAGGAGATAGAACGTGAGGCGACTGGCTGTCTTCCGCCCGATTCCCGGGAGCCTCGACAACTCCTCGATCAGCTGTTCGACAGCCCCCGCCATGCGCCTTTCCTCTCGCTCTCACGATATGGAAACCGCCGAGGGCGGCTCAAAATGGTCGAGATGTAAGGCGCGCGACGAGAGGATTCCGAGGCGTACTGGTTCGTACGCCGCAGGAAGACACGAGGGGCGCAACGCAGCAGATCGGCCATTTTCAGCCGCCTATAGCAAACCGGGGATGGGCATGCCGCCGGTGAGCCGCTTCATCTCCTCGTTCGCCATCTCACTCGCCCGCGCGAGCGCCTCGGACACGGCGGCCACCACCAGGTCCTCCAGCATCTCCACGTCCTCCGGATCCACCACCTGCCGATCGATGCGCAGCGAAACCAGCTCCTGCCTGCCGTTTACGACCGCGGTCACCATGCCGCCGCCGGCGGACGCTTCGATCCTGCGCTCACCGAGCTCGGCCTGCATCTTCGAAACCTGGCTCTGGATCTTCTGCGCCTGCTTCAGGATGTTCTGCAGATTCGTCATTCCTTCTCCCGGGTCTCCTTTCGGTTCGTATCCTACGAGCTGGGCCGTACCCTCACCACGCTGGCGTCGAACAGGTCCACGACCTGGCGCAGCAGCGGATCCCCCTTCAACCGGTCATCGATCGTTCCGGCCTCGATCTCGCGCACGCTCGGGCGATGGACACGCGGCTTCGCGGGTTCCGCGACCGTCTCGGGCGAAGAGGCGGCGGCTTCCACCCGGATGCGTCCGGTGAACCCCCACCGCCGGGCCAGCACGCCGGCCAGCGGGTCGAGCATCCCGCGCGCGGACAGCTGCTCCAGCTTGAACTCCGCGCCGTGGGGCAGGGTCAGCATCACCCCGTCG
>DASSBK010000122.1:0-4211 GCA_035698825.1 Gemmatimonadota bacterium | reverse complement strand
GTGCACGACCGCCAGCTGGACGCCCGAGTCGAAGCCCGGGATCTCGAAGGGCGTGAACCCGATGGAGTCGTTCGCAGTGTAGGCGTGGGGACCGGTCTCGTCCGCAGCCGGAGCGGCTTCCTGCCCGAGGGCGACCGCAGGAACGGCGATCGTGAGCAATGCCAGCGTCTTGATGAGTCGCATGTGTCCTCCGTAGGAGAGTGTTGGGTCTATTGTCGTGATAGCGCGCTCCCGTCGAGATGTCAACCGGAAACGCCACTCGTGACTCGTGGGTGCACCGTCGTTTCCGCGTACGGCGTCACCTTCCGATCAGGATCAGTGCTCCGGCGGCCAGGGCGAGCGCCGCGAGGAGGGTGCCGAGACCGTCGGAGGCGAGATTCAGCAGCGGTATCAGGCCGGTCAGGATCAGCCACACGCCCAGCAGCAGCATTCCCAGGTTCCGCGTCGGCTTCGGCACGTCTATTCCTCCCGTTTGGGTTCGAGGTCGAGATCCTGAAAGTCGTAGCTGAAATCCACCGTGGGTGAGGCGGGCTCCATCCGGACGCGATCGACCGAGCCGTCGGGGTCGAGCTGGAAGGTTACGAACGCGTCGGCCCGCAGCGACCGGTCACGCCAGCGGACCAGGAAGGTGTCGTACTGCCAGTGCTCGAGGTCTCCGACCATGATCGGAGTGCGAGAGAACCGCATGACGAGGCCGGTATCCTCCAGCGAGATCGCGACGTCGCCGTACCAGGGGTCCGCGTAGACCCCGGCGTACTTCGCGAGCGGAAGCGAAGGCCCGACCGTCGAGTCCCGTGCCGATGCGGTCGCGCTCACGGCGGCCGCGTTGACGGAATCGATGCGGGCGACCAGCGTCTTCCAGCCGCCGAGCCAGTCATAGGGAGGATCGACCGCGAGGTAGTGGTCGAGGACGTGGAAGGCGATCGCGTCGAACGCGGCTCCCGACTCCTGATTCGTGAGGACCGCCACCCCGACGCCCTCCTCGGGGATCATCGCCACGCGGGACACGAACCCCGGAAGACCGCCCGTGTGCCGCACCATCTTCCGGCCGCGGTAGTCCCCGACGAAGAAGCCCAGCGCGTAGCCGTTGAAGTCGGCCTCGAGCGGCGCCAGCTCGGGTGGCGGCGGGCCGGGCTCGAGCGGAGTGACGAGCGTCCAGAGCTCGCGGCTCGTGGCCTGGGAGAACAGCGAGTCGCCGTCTCCGAGCCTCCCGCGCGCGAGCTGCACGTCCAGCCAGCGGGCCATGTCGGTCGCGCTCGACATGATCCCGCCCGCGGGGGCGATCGACCGCGTCGTGTCCGGCTCGACGACCCGCACGACGCCCTCCACGCGCGCGTGCGTGTACGCGATGTTGCTGTCCGGCGTCGCGGCGATCAGTCCGGCCCGGGTGTCGCGCATGCCGAGCGGCTCCAGGATCCGTGTCTCCACGAACGACTCCCACGGCATCCCGCTCGCTGCCTCGATCACTTCGCCGGCCACCATGTAGAGGACGTTGTCGTAGTTGTAGGTCGCGCGAAAGCTGTTCTCGATCGGGACGTATCGCAGACGGTGGACGATCTCGTCCCGGTCGTACGTCGTGCCGGGCCAGAAGAGGAGGTCGCCGGCGCCGAGGCCGAGCCCGCTCCGGTGGACCAGCAGGTCGCGGACCGTGAGCTCCGCGGTCACGTAGGGGTCCGACATGCGGAACGACGGCAGGACGTCGATCACCGGCTGGTCCCAGGAGAGCTTCCCCTCCTCGACGAGGATCCCGATCGCCGTGGCGGTGAACGCCTTGGTGTTCGAGGCGATCCCGAACAGCGTGTGGGGGTCGACGGGAGCAGGCTCGCCGAGGTGGCGGACCCCGTACCCCTCCGCGAGGACGACCTCACCGTCCTTGACGATCGCGAGCGCGAGCCCCGGGACCTCGAAGGTCTCCATGACCTCGTGCACATACGCGTCGAGGCCGGGAGGCGGGGCGGTCTGAGCGGGTGCGCCCGCAGCGAGTCCGATCGTTGCGAGGAGCAGGATCGCCGGGATCGATCGCGGAGTGGGGATAGGGTGGAGGATCATCGTCGGAGCTCCCGTCGAAGGCTGCGCGAAGATAGCAGGATCCCGACCGGGGGGACGAAACCAACGGCGAGGCTGTCCCGGGCGTTTCATCGGCGTGAGGATCCCCGTGGCCACCTCGGCCCTCCTGTTGGGCCTCTCCCCCATCGCCTGCGGTGGAGGCGGCGGACCGGCGGCACCCATCGAGAACCCGCCGATCACCGCCCCAGGCGACTACCAGCTGCTGGTCGCCTCCTCCGGCAGGATCCGCGGCTACGATCTCCACGTTCCGGCCGGCTGGAACGGGACCAGCTCCCTTCCGGTGCTGCTCGTCTTCCATGGGGTCCCGCGCGGGAACATGCGCGCGGTGACCGGCTTCGACACGATCGGGGACGAGCGCGGCTTCGCCGTCGTTTACGCGGAAAGCGAGGGGCAGGACTGGGCGGTCGGGTGCACGGCCTGCACGAATGCGGCCCGCGCCGGCATCGACGACGTGCGGTTCGTCGAAGATCTGCTCGACGATCTTGCCGGTTCGCTGGCGATCGATTCCCATCGGGTGTGGGCGGCCGGCTTCTCGCAGGGCGCGTTCATGACCCATCTCCTCGCCTGCGAGATCCCCGACCGGATCGCGGCCTTTGCCAGCGTAGCCGCGACGATGATCGAGCAAGTCGTGCTGGGCTGCGAGCCGACCCGCAAGGTGCCCTGGATCTTCGTCCACGGCGATGCAGACCCCGTGCTGCCTGCCGAGGGTCAGTCGGGCTTCTTCGCGAACACGATCTCGATCCAGACGACGGCCGAGATCTGGGCCGAGTTCGACGGCTGCGCCGGGGAAGCGGCCGTCACCGAGTTGCCGGACGGCGGCGACTCCAATTCCACGCGCGTGCGGTTACACGACTGGGATGCGTGTCAGGGAGGGGCCGACGTCCTGTGGTACGAAGTCGTCGGGGGCGGTCACGTCTGGCCGGGCTCGCCGGTCGATTTCGATCCCGGCTTCGGCCTGGAATCTCCGGATCTCGACACGAGCGCCGCCATCGCCGACTTCGTCGGGAGATTTTCGCTCTGACCTGCCGGCTCGCATTGCAGGTCCGCGACGCCGCGCGACTGTAGGCATCCGGATCGCGGCTTAGATGATGGCTCCGAACAACCGGCCGACAAGATCCGTCGTGACCATCGCGATCGCGCCCCAGAGCGTGACCCGTAAGGCGCCGCGTGCCCGCGGAGCCCCGCCCAGACCCGCTGCCACGGAGCCGAGAACCGCGAGCAGAACGAGCGTACTTCCCATCACGATCCAGCTCAGAGTATCGGGCGGCCAGAGCGCGGCGAGGAGCGCTGGTGGAGCGGCACCCACGGCAAACGCGGCCGCCGAGGCGAGAGCGGCCTGAAGCGGCCTCGCGCGCGTCGAGGAATGAATCCCCAGTTCTTCGCGCGCATGGGCATCGAGGGCGTCGTGGAGGGTGAGCTGCCGTGAGACCTCGGCGGCGAGCTCGGGAGTGAGTCCCCGTGCCACATAGATCCCCGTGAGCTCCGCGTGCTCAGCTTCGGGGGCCGTGGCCAGCTCTTCCCGCTCGCGGTCCAGATCGGCGCGCTCGGTGTCTGACTGGGAGCTGACCGACACGTACTCCCCTGCCGCCATAGACAGCGCACCGGCGACGAGCCCGGCCAGCGCGGCGACGAAGATCGCGCCCGGCCCGGGGTCAGCCGCCGCGACTCCGACGACCAGGCTCCCGGTGGAAATGAGGCCGTCATTGGCTCCCAGGACTGCGGCGCGGAGCCAGCCAATGGTTCCTGTCCGATGGAATTCGCCGTGAACGGCCGGCACTAACTCCCTGCTTCCAATCGCCATCCTGCATCGCAGACGAGCGGATTGGAAGCTAGCGCACGCGCTGCCGCGCTGCTCCCCACCCGGGCATGGCGCCTTAGGGAAGGTTCAGCCTCCGACGCCCGGTCACCGCGTCACTCAGCTGCCGGCCAGGATCTCCTCGAACAGGGCGAGCGCGCGGGGGTCGCCGGAGTCGGCCAGCCAGAAGAAGGCCTTCTCGCGAATCCGCGGGTCGCCTTCTCCACGCGCGATCCGCATCAGGGCATCGAAGCCGGCGTCGCCGTCGATCTCCGACAGCGCGAAGACCGCCGCTTCCCGCACGTCGAGATCGATGCGCTCGTCGGCGGTGAGGTCCTCGAGGTCGCCG
>DASSBK010000121.1:0-3955 GCA_035698825.1 Gemmatimonadota bacterium | reverse complement strand
CCCGGTCCGCGCGCCCGTTCGGCGATCGAGCCCGTGAGCGCGCCTTCGAACGTACGCCGGCTCCCGTACGGGCAGGCGAGGACGACCACCGTCTGGAAGCGCGCTCCGCGCGCTGCCGGCGCGACGCCGCGCATGGCCTCGAGGAGCTTCCGGACGTTGTCGGCGTAGGTGCACCCGGGCCCGGCATACCGGGACGAGCGCACACCCGGCAGGCCGCCCAGCGCGTCCACGAACAGGCCGGTGTCGTCGGCGATCGCCGCCCTGCCGGTGGCTTCGACTGCGGCGTCCGCCTTGAGCGTGGCGTTTTCCTCCAGTGTCTCGCCCGTCTCTTCCACCTCCCAGTCCTCCACCAGCCGGCTGACGGCGACGAGCTCGACGCCTGTGCCCGCGAGCAAGGGCGCGATCTCCTCGACCTTGTGAGGGTTCCCGGTGGCGAGGACGAGGCGGGTCAGAGAGCGATCGAGATCAGAGGCCGAGCGCGGCGCGCTGGAGCCCGATCAGCTGCCGGATGCCGATCTCGCCCAGCTCGAGCAGGGTGTCGAGCGCGCCGCGGTCGAAGGGCTCGCCCTCGGCCGTCCCCTGGATCTCGACGAACCGGCCGCTCTGCGTCATGACGAGGTTCATGTCCACGACGGCGGAGGAGTCCTCGCCGTAGCAGAGGTCGAGGACGGGGAACGATCCCACGATCCCGACGGAGGTCGCGGCCACGAACTCGCGGATCGGGATGACCGGAATCCGGCCCTCGCCCGCGATCCGGCGCAGCGCATCGTAGAGCGCCACCATCGCACCCGTGATCGCGGCCGTCCGCGTACCGCCGTCCGCCTGGAGGACGTCGCAATCCAGCCACATGGTGCGCTCGCCGAGGCCGCTCATGTCGACCACGCTCCGCAGGCTCCTCCCGATCAGCCGCTGGATCTCGTGGGTCCTCCCGCCGACCCTGCCCCGGCTGGACTCGCGGGCCGTACGGGTATGGGTGGCGCGCGGAAGCATCCGGTACTCGGCGGTCACCCAACCCCTTCCCTTCCCCCGCATCCAGGGCGGAACGCCCTCCTCGACCGAAGCCGTACAGAGCACCCTGGTCAGCCCTACGCCGATCAGGCACGACCCCTCGGGGTGCTGGAGCACGCCCCGCTCGATGGTGATCGAGCGGAGCTCGGCCGGCCCCCGGCCGTCCGTACGCGGGGCATCCACACCGGCCTGTTGACCCTTCGCCATGGCCGGCAATCTATGCCCCGCCGACTCTTGCGGCTCGCCGCGCCCGACGGGTATCGTGTCCTCGCCGATGACGACAGCGACGCTAAGCCGCCCGGTGAAGTCCGCCCTCCTCGGCGTCCAGAACATGTCCCTCCTAGTCGGGCGCACGTTCGTGGCCATGGTGCGGCCGCCCTTCTATGTGCGGGACACGTTCGTGCAGATGGACGTCCTGGGCGTGCAGTCTCTCGTCATCGTCACGCTGACGGGGATCTTCACGGGCATGGTCCTGGCCCTCCAGTCGGCGGTCCAGCTCTCCAAATTCGGCGCCTCGCTGTTCGTGGGGCAGCTCGTGGGGGCCTCCGTGGTCCGCGAGCTGGGACCGGTCCTGACGGCGCTCATGGTCTCCGGCCGCGTGGGGTCCGGGATCGCGGCCGAGATCGGCTCGATGCGGGTCAACGAGCAGATCGACGCGCTCGAGGCGATGGGGACCGATCCCGTCAAGAAGCTGGTCAAGCCGCGCGTTCTGGCCGGTATCATCATGATGCCGATTCTCACGATCGCGACTGACTTCATCGCCATCATCGGCGGTCAGCTCATCTCCTGGCTCATGCTCCACCAGAGCTCGTCCACCTACTGGAACGCGGTCTGGAGCGGCCTGTACCTGAGCGACCTGTTCAGCGGCCTCGCCAAACCCCTCGTGTTCGGATTCGTGATCACGATGGTCGCCTGCTACCGGGGGCTTACGACATCCGGGGGGACGGAGGGCGTGGGTCGATCCACGACCCAGGCGGTCGTCCTGTCTTCGGTTCTGGTGCTGGCGACCGACTTCTTCATGACGAAGCTGTTCATCGAGGTCTTCGGCCACTGAATTCGACTGCCGAGGCCCCCGAGGCAGGGGGCTGAGCGCAACTGTAGATTGAGGCCCGATGTTCCGCAGCCGCAGAAAGCGCAAGGAGATGGGGCATCCGGACCTGCATCCGGACCCTCAGTGGTCCCCGCGGGCGGTGCCGGGCCGGGACCGCGAGCCGGACCCCGAAAACCGGATGATCGATCTCGAGGACGTGCACCTCGCGTTCGGGGAGAAGGTCATCCTGGACGGCGTCTGGCTGGAGGTCGACCGCGGCGAGACCCTGGTGGTGATGGGCGGCTCCGGGACCGGGAAGAGCACGATCCTGCGCATCATCCTGGGACTGCTCGAGCCCGACTCGGGCCGCGTCTACGTCCATGGCGTCAACATCGTCCATGCGAACCAGCGCGTGCTCGACCAGGTGCGGGGCGAGATCGGCATGGTATTTCAGGGCGGGGCCCTTTTCGACTCCCTGACCGTGGGAGAGAACCTCGCCTTCCGGCTTCACGAGAGGGGCGGTTACTCCGACGAGGAGATCGAGCGCCTGGTCGAGGAGAAGCTCTCCTTCGTGGACCTCGAGTCGCGGGTCAAGAATCTGATGCCCGCGGAGCTGTCGGGCGGCATGCGGAAGCGGGTCGCGATCGCCAGAGCGGTGATGGGCAGCCCCAAGATCGTGCTGTACGACGAGCCCACGACCGGACTCGATCCGATCACCTCCGAGACGATCAACACCCTCATCATCAAGCTCCGGGATCAGCAGAACGTAGCCAGCATCGTCGTGACCCACGACATCGGCTCCGCATTGACGGTCGGAGACAGATTCGCGATGCTGAAGGAAGGGCACATCATCTTCGAAGGAGACGCCGATGCCGTCAAAACCACCGACGATGAATACGTCCGCACCTTCATCGACTCGCGGATGATCGGCGCATGAAGCAATCGACGTTCGTGACCTGGGCTGAGCTGCGGGTCGGCATCCTCGTGGTCGCAGCGCTCGCCGTGCTCGTTCTGGCGGTAATGACCCTCGGCGGGCGGCTCGGCGTCTTCACCGAGAAGTACCCCTTGTACACGTACATGCCGAGCGTGTCGGGGTTGCAGTCCGGCGCGCCGGTGCGCCTCGCGGGCGTCGACGTGGGCACGGTGGAGGTGGTGGAGTTCATCTCCGCCGCGGAGCGCGACTCGATCGCGGAGAGGTTCACGCAGGCCTATGGCGATTCCCTGGGCGCACGCGCCCTGCTCATCCGCTTCACCGTGGAGGAAGACGTCCAGGAGAAGGTGACGCGGGCGTCGCGGGCCAAGATCGGCACCGTCGGGCTGCTGGGCGACAAGTACCTCGACCTCGAGGTGGGCGATCCGCGCGAGGCCCCGCTCCAGTCCGGTGACATCGTCCTCAACGAAGCGCCGATCGACTACGAGGGGCTAATCGCCCGCGCCGCCGAGGGCGTCGAGGAGCTCGTCGGATCGCTCGAGGGCACGCGCGTGCTGGTGGCGCGGATCAACAACGGCGAGGGCACTCTCGGGAAGATGATCAACGACCCGGCCCTCTACAATTCATGGGTCACCCTGACCGAGCGCGGAAGCAACCTCCTGACGTCGATGGAGTCGGGAGACGGCACCCTGCCGGCGCTCATCAACGACCAGGAGCTGTACGAGCAGCTCGTCCGGACGACCGGAGATCTCCAGCAGCTGACCTCCCAGATCCGCACGGGCGAGGGCACGCTGGGTAAGCTCGTGCGCGACCCCGAGCTGTACGGCGAGATGGTGCAGACCATGCGCGAGGGCCAGCAGCTCCTCGCCGAAATGGGAGGCGGCGAGGGGACGATCGCCCGCCTCGTCAACGACCCCGAGCTATACGAGCGGCTGAACCGATTCGTCGTGGAGTCTCAGGCCCTGCTGGCGGACATCCAGCAGAAC
>DASSBK010000120.1:0-2622 GCA_035698825.1 Gemmatimonadota bacterium | reverse complement strand
GGCCACAGGCCCGCGGTGGAGACGCGGATGGCGGAAATGCCCCGCGGCGTCCCCCCGCTGGGCATCCAAGGTTTTCGAGATGCCCTTGAAGTAGATTCACCTTCCGCGGAGAGGTGTCCGAGTGGTCGAAGGAGCGCGACTGGAAATCGCGTAGACGTTAACAGCGTCTCGCGGGTTCGAATCCCGCCCTCTCCGCCATCCACTATTCCTCCGGGTCCGGCCAGCCCGAGTGCAGGTTCCGCTTGATCGCGCGGGTCGTCTCCTGGAGCCGCCTCGACTGCCGTCCAAGGCGGAACAGCCACACGAAGAAACCCGCCCAGAGGACCGCGTACACGATCGCGAACGTTGCCTCGCTCACCTGCCGGCCCCCACGGGCGCGTCCGGACTCTCGACGTCACTGTACCCGTCGGCGTGAATCCGCCAGACTCCGTCCTCTCCGCGCTTCCAGACGACGATGAACTTCCCCCGCCCCGCGCTCTCTGCCGGGGCGCCGGCCTGGCGGAAGGTGAAATACCCGATGTCGTACGCGAGTCCCCCGGAGACGTCCCGGTCGACGATCTCGAACTCGATGATCGGCCCAGCGCCCGGCTCGAACGAGGACAGGAACCCGAAGTGCCGCGCCACGTCTCCCCGCTCGATCTCGTTCCCCGGGGCCAGGTAGAAGGCGTCGTCCGCATAGAGGGCCGTCACCGCCCCGGCGTCTCCCGCCCGGTAGGCGGCCGAAAACGCCGCGTAGGCTTCTTCGAATGCCCGTTCCGGCTCCGCCGCAGTCTCCTGCGCCAGCACCGGGCTGCCGGCTACGGCCGTCGCGGCCACCACCGCGACCGCCATCCACCGTCCACCCAATCCTGTCCCCACGGCTATCCTCCTAACCTATTTCTGCTGAAGGCCATACGTGATACAACATCAAGTAGACCATGACACCGGTGACCGAGACGTACAGCCAGATCGGATAGGTCCATCGCGCGAGGCGGACGTGCCGGTCGAACTCGCCCCTCAGCGCTCTCCGCATCGTCAGGAGCGCCAGTGGCACGACCGTGGCGGCCAGCGGCACGTGCGTCGCCAGGACCGCGAAGTAGAGGAGGCGCGGCCATCCCCCGACCGTGAAGCGCACGGAGCCGACCTCGGCATGATAGACGACGTACGACACGAGGAACAGCGCGGATACGGCCAGCGCCGCGGTCATGCACGCCCGGTGGCGCGAGATCCGCCCGCGGCGGATGAATGCGTGCCCGGTGACGAGGAGGGTCGCTGCCACGGCGTTCAGCGCGGCGTTCACCGCCGGCAGGTCGTGGAGCCCGATCACCGCCGCGCGACTGCCACGGCCAGGGCGAACGCCGTCGCCGCGAACGCGATCGTCACGAGCCAGGCTGCCGGCAGGTTCACGGGCCCCGCGGCCGAGCCCGCGTAGATCGATCCGCGGAACGCGGCCAGCCCGTAGGTCGCGGGATTCGCGCGCATCGCGATCTCGAGACCCCGCGCGGCACCCGCGATCGGGAACAGCGCCCCGGAGAGGAACCACATCGGCATCAGGATCAGGTTGACGACCCCGTGGAATCCCTGGATCGATTCCATGCGCCAGGCAAGCACGAAGCCGAGCGCATTGAACGCGAACGCGATCAGGAACAGCGCCACGATGGCGAGGCCCATGCCCACCGGCTGGAACGGGATCCCGACCAGCGGCGCGACCAGGAGCAGCAGGGCGCCCTGCGCGACCGCGATGGTGGCCCCACCCAGGACCTTCCCCATGACGATCGACGACCGCGGAACGGGAGCCACGAGCACGCCCTGGAGGAACCCTTCTCGGCGATCCTCGATCAGCGAGAACGTCCCCACGATCGCGGTCAGGAGCACCACAAAGACGACGGTTCCGGGAAACAGGTATTCGATCGATCCCATGTCCCGCGGCATCCCGAGCGGCGCGAAGGAGCCTCCCAGGCCGAACCCGATGAGGACCCAGAACAGGACCGCGGTCGCGATCGAGCTCAGTGCGCGCGCCCGGTCGCGAAAGAACCGCAGGCACTCGCGGCGGCAGAGGCTCGCGCTGGCCAGCGCAAACGCCCTCACTCCGGTTCTCCCTCGCGCTCGACCGGGGTCTCCAGGAAACGATGTCCCGTGCGCTGGACGAACACGTCCTCCAGCGTCGGCTTCCCTACCGTGATCGAGCGGATCGCTCCCGGGAAGGCCTCGGCCAGGCGCGGCACCAGGGCGGCCCCGTCCGGTTGCTCGATCCGCACGGTCCCGTCGACTACTGTGCCCTGCGCTCCGAATCGCGACCGGATCGCGTCGGCCAGCTCCTGAGGCTCGCCCGATTCGAGCGAGATCACGTCGCCCCGGATGTCGGCCTTGAGGTCGGCGGGGGTGTCCAGCGCGACGAGCCTTCCCCTGTCGAGGATCCCGACCCGGTCGCAATCCTCGGCCTCCTCGAGGAGGTGGGTCGTTACCAGGACCGCGACCCCCGACTCGCTTCGGAGCCGCCTGGCATGTCGCCACAGATCCCGCCTTCCCCCGGGATCGAGACCGACCGTGGGCTCGTCCAGGAGGAGGACGCGAGGTTGGTGGAGGAGGGCCTTGGCGAGTTCCACGCGGCGGCGGAGACCCCCCGACAGCGTCTTCACCCTG
>DASSBK010000119.1:0-3883 GCA_035698825.1 Gemmatimonadota bacterium | reverse complement strand
ACAGGTCGTGCCGCACCTCGTCGGAGTCGTCGTAGTACTCGTAGCGTGGCCGAACGAAGGAGCGGATCGGCGCCGTGACGTACGCCCGCACCTCCGCCGTCCGCGGATTGGCGGCGTCGATCCGCGCGAGCTCGTCCGCGGACGCGACCGCGTCGCGCCGGCGGCCGGCGTCGGACAGCGCAAGCGTCAGGACGAGCCGCGCCTCGTAGTCGTCGGGCCGTTCCGCGGCGAGGGGCTCCAGGATCTCGATCGCCGCGCGCGGGCGGTTGCCGGTCACGAGGGCGCGGCCGCGCTCGATCCGGTAGTCGACCGTCTCGCCGAACCGCTCGCGGTAGCCCTCGAGGACCTCGAGCGCCGCCCGGGCGTCGCCGCGCCAGGTCTCCTGCCGCGCCAGCTCGATCGTCGCGACGGAGTCGGCGGGCTGCCTCCTCAGATATTCCCGGTAATGCCGGATCGAGACGGCGGTCTTCCCCTGCCAGGCGGCGATCCGCGCCAGCCCGAGCTCGGCCGACGGCTCGCCGGTCAGCTCGGCGATCCGCCGGTGACTGTCTGCCGCGCGCTCGTAGTCTCCCGCCCAGGACGCGAGCTCGGCCCGCGCGCGGAGGTGCTCCACGTCGCTCGGCTCGAGCTCCACCGCGCGGTCGATCGCCTCCAGCGCCGCGCGCGGATTGCCGCGCGTGGCCTCGATGCGGGAGATCCGGACCCAGAGGTCGGCCCGGCCGCCTGACCGCGCGGCCTCCTCGTACACGGCGATCGCCGCGTCCAGGTCTCCGGCCGCCTCGGCGGCTAGGCCGGCCGCAGGCACCTCCGGCTCCTGGGCGAGCGCCGCGCCGGCCGGTATCGACAGGGCGATCGCGAGGGCCAACAGCGCGGCCTTCACTTGCGCCACTTCCGGGTACCGAAGATCCACAGGTCTGCGGTGAACCGCATGGAGGTGACGAAGTCCCACATCAGCGACACGTATCGGATGGGAGTGATCAGCAGGCACTTGAGAAAGTACTCGACCCGCTGGCCGGGCGAGGAGATGGCGAGGAGGGTGGAGGCGAGCAGGATCTCGGCGACGATCGTCACCAGCAGCGCCTCCCACCACCCGAGGAGCATCATGATGATGATCGCGGCCGGGAAGAATAGCTTCTCGATGACGCCCATGAGGAGGACCCAACCCATGGGACGTCCCCGGCTCTTCGTCACATCCTCGCCGAACGCCTGTCGATACGGTTCGGCGACCCGCCGCCGCTCGTCGTACGAGCGCACCCTGTTGCGCCGCCAGTCGCCGTTGATCACCCGGCGCATCGACTTGAACGGGCTCCACATGAGCGAGTCGAAGTAGAAAGCGCTCTGGAGGAACGCCGAGGACCACAGATAGAGCTGCTTGTGGAGTCGCTGGAACTCCGGCTCTTCGGTGCGGGCGACGACGTCCTGGAGCTGGATGTTCCGGTGCCCCTCGTTCAACGAGGCCAGACCGAGGAACACGTCTTCGGAGTTCGTGAGGTCGTCTCCCATGATGGGCTCGTACTTGTCGAACAGGTTCTCCACATACTGCCTGCGGTACGCGACCGCGCACCCGATGGGCCCCGAGATCGAGCCGAAGAACGTCATCTGGCCGCGGTAGATGAAGCGCTGGAGATAGACGTAGAGGGTCTCCCGGTAGAGGTTCGTGATGCCGCGGAGGAATCGCCGCATCCCGCTCTTGTCCTCGTAGACCTTCCCCTCCGGGTGGTTCACCAGGAAGCGCTGCATGGCCGTCGTCTTGCCGAACCGGTCGCGGTCCCGCGCGCGCTGAGGCATGATGATCCCGCAGGCGCTCGCGATACCCACCGCCTTGTACAGCTCCTCCACTGTCCGCTCGATGTAGTTGTCCGATTCCAGAACGGTGTCGGCGTCGAGGATGAATTCGACGTCGGAATCGAACTCGCGAGCCTGCCGCTTGAGGGTGGGGGTCTTCCCGATCGGCTTCGCGCGCCGGATCGCCAGCAGCTCGAGCCCGTTGACGTGGCAGAACTCCTGCGCGAACTCCACCGTGCGGTCGAGGCTGCCGTCGTCCACGAGGATGATCCGCCGCGGCTGCATCGTCTGACGCGCGACCGATGCGAGCGCCAGAGTGATGTTCCGCTCCTCGTTCAGACAGGGGATGACGACGTCGACCTTGGCCCGGCGATAGTCCTCGACGGGAACCGGGATCGTCTTGTCGGGACCTCGCACGTATCCCACGAGGCTGACGATCGTGTTGGGGCTGATTACGAAAAGCGGATAAACCGCCATCAGCCCGCGGCCTTTGTCCCCTCGGTGACCGGCCGCACGGCGGCGAGCAGATCCGTGATCGTGTCTTCGAGAGTGTGCTCGGGCTCGAAGGCGACCAGGCGCTTGAGTTTGTCGAGTGCGGGCTTGCGGTGGCGGATCCCCACGAAGCCGTGATAGTACGCCTCGCTGTCCGGCACGAAGATCACGGGAGAGTCGCTGCCCGCCATCGCGCGCACGAGGTTCGCGAGGTCGAGCATCGTGATCGCGCGGTCGTTGCCGACGTTGACGATCTCGCCCTCGGCGGCATCGCTCTCGCAGAGCAGGTGGATCGCACGCACGGTGTCGCCGACGTGGCAGAACGAGCGCGTCTGAAGCCCGTCGCCGAAGACGGTCAGGGGTTCCCCCAGGGCGGCCTGGCGCACGAAGCGCGGCACGACCATGCCGTAGCGGCCCGACTGCCGCGGTCCGGTGGTGTTGAACAGCCGCGCGATCGTGACCGGGACGTCGAACGATCCGGAGTACGTGATTCCCAGCGCCTCCCCCGCGAGCTTGCTGAGCGCGTAGTTCCACTGCGTCTTCGCGGTGTCGCAGTGGACGAGGAGGGCGTCGGTCTCGTCCAGCCGGTGCGTCCCCACCGGGCCGTACACCTCCGAGCTCGAGGCGACCAGGACCCGTGGCCGGTTGCCCGCCTCCGCCGCGCAGCGGAGCACGCGCTCGGTGCCGGCCACGTTGGTCGACAGCACCGCCTCGGGCTCGGCCAGGACGCGAAACATCCCCACGACGGCGGCCATGTGGTACACGCGGTCGGCCAGCGACACCGCCTCGGTAAGACCCTCCCAGGTCCGGATGTCCGCGCGGTCGAAGCGGAACTCCGGGTACTCCCCGAAGCGCGCCACGTTCTCCTGCGTGCCGGTGCTCAGGTCGTCGACGCAGTGGACCTCGTCTCCCCGCTCGAGATGGAACTCGGCGAGATGCGAGCCGATGAACCCCGCTCCGCCGGTGATCAGGACCCGCATGGCTCAGCTCCCTCCATCGGCGCCGTGTTCCCCGCTCCACGCATAGACCTGGTAGCCGTCCACGATCTTGGGGGTCTCCAGGAACCCCTCCCTGTCGGTGAGCGGCTCCACGACCGTCTTGGCCACCGACACGGTCATCGGCTCAGCGTGCTTCTGCATGTGTCCGGCGATGTCGATGACCCGGTCGCTGACCTCCTCGAGCGGCACGTCGTCGTCCATATAGACGTACCCCGAATTGACCCCGCAGCGCACGCGGAACTCCGACTTCATGAGTTTGATGTCGCGATTGAACTGCTTGAGACCGCGGATCACGTCCTTCCCCGTCTTCACGGCGGTATCGATGTTCGAGAAGCAGGCCATGATGCCGTCGGGAGTCCAGGCCACCTTGATGACCCCGTTCGCCTTCAGGATGTCGTCGACGAAGGTCTTGTACTGCTTGAAATCGTACTCGATCGTCTCTTGATCCTCTCCGATCTTCATCTTGGTCGAATCCACGATGTCGATCGACAGGAAGGCGAGCTCGCGGCCCATCCCGGAAAGCTTGCGCTTGGTCTCCGCGAAGATCTTGAGCAGCTCCTCGCGATCGCCTTTGCTGCCTTCCTTGAGCGCTTCGAGCTTGGCGTTCA
>DASSBK010000118.1:0-8536 GCA_035698825.1 Gemmatimonadota bacterium | reverse complement strand
CACGAGCTGGACGCGCTGGAGTCCGAAGTCGAAGCGATGCGGGTAGCGGTGGACGAGGGCGAGGATACCTTCGCCGCGGCCCCGGCCGCGCGGCAGACGGCCCTGCGCCATCTCGATGCCGCCATGCGCCACCTCCTGGAGTCGGCCTGGTCGCTCATCGACGAGGCCGACTGGGACGAGCCCGAGGACAACCTGGACGCCATCGAGATCCTGGCGGAGGAAGACGTGATCTCCGGACGCCTCGGATCGACCCTCATCGGCCTCGCGGAGTACGCCGCCGAGCACGGAGAGGAGGAGGGGTGGGAGGCGAGCGCCGAGTCGGCCGACGCGTTCGAGCACGTGAGCGAAGGCGTGGACGCGATCACCGAATACATCGAGCTCGTCCACCACTTCATGAAAGAGTGGGAGGCATAGGCCGCTCGCGCGCGGACGCGTCCCCCACGCCGCCGCGCGCCGATCTCGAGCGGATCTGGCCGTACATCCCGGGAAGACACCGCGACGAGATCGCCGCCGAGTACGGGATCGGCGACGTCCTCAAGCTCGCCTCGAACGAGAATCCACTGGGGCCCTCGCCGCGCGCGATCGAGGCGATCGCCAAGCGCCTGTCCGAGATCCACTACTATCCCGACAGCCAGGCCCGGACGCTCAAAGTCGCGCTCGCCGATCGCCATGGCCTCGACCCGGCCCAGCTGGTGATCGGCAGCGGCTCGGTGGAGTGCATCGATCTCGTCGCGCGTGCCTTCCTGCGGCCGGGAGACGAGGCGGTGGTCGGGTTTCCGACCTTCCCGCGCTTCCAGATCGCGTGCCAGATCGTCGGGGTCCGTCCGCGCGTCGTGCCCCACGTCGAGTGGAAGTTCGACCTCGACGGGCTGCGCGACGCCGTTTCGGAACGGACCCGGGTCCTGTTCCTCGACAATCCCTGCAACCCGACCGGCACCTGCGTAGACCGCGAGGAGCTGGCCGGGTTTCTCGACGACCTGCCGTCCGAGATCCTCGTGGTCCTCGACCGCGCGTATTACGAGTTCGAGCCCGAAGCGAGCCGCTTCGGAGAGGACCTGGACCGGATCCGGGACGGTGCGAACCTGGTCGTCCTGCGGACGTTCTCGAAGGCCCACGGTCTGGCGGGCCTCCGAATCGGCTACGCGATGGCGCGACCCGAGCACGCCAGGGCGCTCGATCACGTGCGCGAGGCGTTCAACGCGAGCTCGCTGTCGCAGGTAGCGGCGCTGGCCGCGCTGGACGACGAGGCGCACGTCGAGAGAACGCGTGCGGTCGTGGAGACCGAGCGCGCGTGGCTCTCCGCGCGGTTCGAGGAGCTCGGGCTCGAGCACGTTCCATCGGTGACGAATTTCCTGTTCACGAAACTGGGAGCCCGGGCAGCGGAGGTGAACGAGACCCTTCTCTCGCGCGGTGTCGTGATCCGCCCGATGAGCGCGCCCGGAATCGAGTCGTGGGCGCGGATATCGATCGGTGATCGAGCGGGCAACGAGCGGCTCGTCGCCGCCCTGGCGGACGCACTGGCGTGACCCGGGTCGCGCTCCTCCCCGGCGACGGGGTGGGCCCGGAGGTGCTCCCCGTCGCGCGCCGCGCGCTCGAGATCGCGGGGGCCGCCCATGGAGTGACGTTCACCTTCGAGGATCTTCCGTGGGGCGCCGACCGATACCTCGGCACCGGCGAGACGCTGCCCGACGGCGAGCTTCGCCGGCTTCGCGGCGATGCGGACGCGATCCTCCTCGGCGCGCTCGGCGATCCGCGCGTTCCCGGCAACGAGCACGCGCGAGACATCCTCTTCGGCCTCCGCTTCGGCTTCGACCTCTACATCAACCTGCGGCCGATCAAGCTGCTCCATCCCGATCTGTGTCCGCTCAAGCCGCGACCGGATGGCATCCAGCGCGCGATCGACATCGTCGTGTTCCGTGAGAACACCGAAGGCGCCTACGTGAACGTGGGCGGGAGCTTCAAGCGCGGAACGCCGGACGAGGTGGCGATCAACGAGGATCTGAACACGTACAAGGGCGTCAAGCGCATCATCCGCGCAGCCTTCGAGTACGCCGTCGAGCGCGGGCGGCATCGGGTGACGATGTGCGACAAGGCGAACGCGCTCACGTACGCCCACGGGCTGTGGCGCCGCGTGTTCGCCGAGGTCGCGGCCGAGTTCCCGTTCCTGAAGACCGAAGTCGAGTACGTCGATGCGCTGGCGATGAAGCTCGTACGACACCCGGAGCACTACGCGGTGATCGTGACCAGCAACCTGTTCGGGGACATCCTGTCCGACGAGGCGTCGGCGCTGATCGGCGGGCTGGGGCTCGCCGCGAGCGCGAACCTGCATCCCGGGCGGCCGGGGATGTTCGAGCCCGTGCACGGGTCCGCGCCCGACATCGCGGGCACAGGCACCGCGAACCCGATGGCGGCAGTCCTGAGCGCGGCGCTCCTCGCGGAGCACACGGGCGCGCCCCGGGTGGCTGCCGCGCTCGAAGGGGCGGTGACCGCCGCGCTGGCGGAAGGAGTGGCGACGCCCGACGCGGGCGGCGCGGGCTCGACCGCCGAGGTCGGAGACTGGATCTGCGAGCGGATCGAGCGCGGGACGTGAGCGCGATCGAGGGCGCCGGCTGGGCGCTGCTCGGGCTCCTCACCCTCAGCGTCGGGGCACTGGCGATCCTGCGCCCCACCGACCCGGCAGGCGTCCTCAACGAGATCCGGCTCGCGGCCGGCTTCGATCGCTACGAGGCCGCGATGGACGAGGGCGATCGCATCCACAGCACGGTCGTCGCGGAGCTGCGGCGCACCGCGAAGGAGGATCTCGAGGGTCGCCAAGCGCTCTACGCGATGCTCGAGGAGGCGGCGGACCGCTACGAGATCGCGCGCCGCGAGTCCGAGGGCTTCTACGAGGACCAGCGAGCCCAGATCCGCCTCGCCCGGACGTACATGCTCTGGGCGCGCTCGCTGCACGAGGACGGCACCGGCGCGTGGTACCAGCGGAACGACGAGGAAACGCTGCGGCGCGCCCGCGCGGTCGTCGACCGGGGCCTGGCGCTGCCGGACATCCCCGGCGACCGGCGTGTCGAGCTGGAGGAGCTGGGGACCCGGATCGACCGGGCGCTAACGCCGTGGCCGATCCTCTGACGGAGCGCCGGCGGGCGCTCGGCCTCTGCCTCCTGCTGGCCGCTGCGCTGCTGGTCGGGGGACTCGACCTCCCGGCGCGCGGCTACGAATCGTTCCGCTACGCCATGTTCGGCTTCACGAGCGGGCTCCTCGGAATCCTCTATACGTTCGCGCTCGTGAGCCGGGAGGTGCTGTGGCGGCCCGCGGGATGGATCGGGACGCTCTTGCTCGTCTACTGGGCGGCCGCGACCGCGATGCTGTTCCGGGTGCTCCTGCCTCCGCCGGGTCTAGTGCAGGTCGGTCTGGCGATCGTCGCTGCCGTCGGCGCGGGAGTCATCGTCAGCCGCCGCGACCGCGACGGAGCGGTGCTCGCCCTCGGCACGGTCACGGTGATCCTGGCGGTCATCCGCTTCGCGCTCGTGCCCGTCTTCTGGGCGCGCTCCGGGCTCCCGAACTGGGGACCGGTGCGGCTGGGAGCGTCCGCCGACGCAGTGCGCGACTTCTTCGTCGCCTTCGCGCCGGAGCGGCCGGCGTCCCAGGCGCTCCACTTCCTCGCGCTGGCGCTGTGGGTGATCGCCCTGTGGCTCCAGTGGGAGCCGCCGGGCGATCACCGGCCGGCGGGGGATCACCGGAGCGACCGCCCGGCCTAGCCGGCGGCGAGCAGCTCGCGGCGAAGCCGTGGGCCCAGGGCACTCACCGCTCGCCGTCGCGTTCCCTCGTGCGCTCGCTCGATCTTTCCGGCGGTGAAGGAGGCAGGGGACCGCGGCGCCGGATGAGCACCTCGTGCCGGCGCTCCTGCATCGCGCGGAAACGCTCGCGCTGCTCCTCGGTCAGGAGCGCCTCGATGTCGGCGTTCGTCGAGTCCATGAGTGCCTTGAGGCGCGGGCCCATCGACTCGAGCAGGGAGTCGGCCTTCTGGCGCTGCACCTCCATCAGGCTGTCGACGCGCACCGCCTGCTCGTCGTCCAGACCGAGCTCCGCGCCGAACTCGTCGCCGAGCCGCTTGTAGAACACCGCGCCGGGCCCGTGCGGAGGAGGCGGAACGTCGGGGAGATCGATCCGCTCCATCATGGGGTGATGCGGGAACGCGGGCCGGCGCGCGAACAGCGAGATCGCCGCTCCGGCCAGACCGCCGGCGAGGAACACCAGCGCCAGCACCCCGGCTGCGATCCAGATGCTCCTTCGGGATTCGATCGTCATCGATTTCTCTCCTCCATGGCGACCACCAGCTCCTCGATGGTCGGGGCTTGTCCCGTCGACACCCACGTGGTCACGGGAGTCGGGTAACCGAGCGCGTCGCCGAGGCCGATCGTGGCGCCGCTCTCCCGCTCGCGGCTCCCGGCGGCGAGCGCCCCGAGCGCGAGCGCGGCCACGACGGCGGCGGCGGCGAGCGTCGGCCGGAGCCAGGCGGCCAGGAGCTCGGCCGGGCCGCGCGCGGCGTAGCCAGCCAGGATCGGGGCGGCGCGCGCGACGATCCCCCGCACCATCGACTCCCAGCGCTCCGGATCCCCTGACGGGTCGAGCAGAGCCCAGGTCGGATCCTTGTCGTCGGTCATTCGCGGATCTCCTTTCCGTATCGCACCACCAAGCACTCGCGGAGCGTCCTGCGGGCCTCGTGCAGATGGTACCGGACCGTTCCTTCGGGCATCCCCAGCCGCGCGGCGATCTCCGCGTGCCGCCACCCCTCGACGTCGTGGAGGAGCGCGATCTCGCGGCGGGTCTCGTCGAGCCGCCCGAGCGCGTCCAGCAGATCGTCCCGGAGGATCGAGCGCTCGGTCTCGCGCCCCGGGTCCGTTCCACCCCCGCTCCGGTCGGCCGCCTCGATCGGCTCGGCGTCTCGCACGCGCCGGGACCGGATCAGGTTGAGCGCCCGGTTTCGCACGATCTCGAGGAGCCACGGACCGAAGCGGTCCGGGTCGCGCAGGCTCTTCAGCCGCTCGAGCGCGGCGATGAAGGAGTCCTGGCAGACGTCCTCCGCGTCGTGCGGGCTCCCGGTCCGCGCCAGCGCGACGGCGTAGGCCGCCCGGAGGTGCCGCCGCACGAGCGCCTCGAAGGCGACCGTCCGGCCCCGAAGCGCCTCCACCACCAGGTCTCGATCGGAGCCGGGCATCGTCATGGGAAAGACACGCCTCCCGACAGGAACGTTGGGCGTCGGCAGGGCCGGCCTCGCACGGGGTTCGGTTGACGCTTCCGCGCCCGGAGGCGACCCTTAGGGAACGCTCGCCGCCGCTCCATCCCACTTCGGTAACATCGAGGAGCATACCATGAAGCTCGACCGCGACGACATCGTGCTCGTGGCCGGTGTCCGCACCCCGTTCGGCGCCTTCGGCGGATCGCTCAAGGACTTGTCCGCCAACGACTTGGGCGTGGTGGCCGCCAAGGCCGCGATCGATCGCTCGGGGTTCGCTCCGGGAGACATCGATCACGTCATCTTCGGAAACGCGCTCCAGACCTCCGGCGACGCGATCTACTGCGCCCGCCACATCGGGCTCAAGGCCGGCCTTCCCGTCGAGACACCCGCCGTGACCGTCAACCGCCTCTGCGGCTCGGGCTTCGAGTCGATCATCCAGGCCTGCCGCCAGATCGTCGTCGGGGACAGCGAGGTCGTGCTCGCCGGCGGGACCGAGAGCATGAGCCAGGCGCCGCACACGATCCGGGGGGCGCGCTGGGGGATCCCGCTCGGGCAGTCGAAGATGGGCGACCTGCTGTGGGAGTCGCTCTACGACCCCTATGCCGGATTCTCGATGGCCGAGACCGCCGAGAACCTGGCCGACAAGTACGAGCTGACCCGCGCCGAGGTCGACGACTTCGCGTACCAGAGCCAGATGCGGACCCAGGCCGCCCGCGAGGCGGGCAGGTTCGAGGACGAGATCGTGCCGGTCGAGCTGGTGACGAAGAAGGGGCACCAGGAGTTCGCCGCCGACGAGCACCCGCGGCCGAATACGGCGCCCGAGATCCTGGCCAAGCTGCCGCCCTACTTCAAGAAGGACGGCGTCGTCACGGCCGGCAACGCCTCCGGGATCGTGGACGGTGCGGCGGCGGTGATCGTGACGACGCGCGCGCGCGCGGAGAAGGCCGGTGGCCCGGTTCTGGGACGGATACTCGGCTGGGGGATCGCCGGCTGCGACCCGAAGATCATGGGGATTGGGCCAGCGCCGTCTACCCGGAAGGCGCTCGGCGATGTGGGGCTGACGCTCGCCGACATGGATCTCTACGAGGTCAACGAGGCCTTCGCTCCGCAGACCGTCGCGGTCATGAAGGAGCTGGGGCTGGACCACGCGAAACTGAACGTCAACGGCGGCGCGATCGCGATCGGTCACCCGTTGGCCGCCACCGGCACGCGCTGCACGATCACGCTGCTCTACGAGATGAAGCGGCGCGGCGCCCGGCTCGGCTTTGCGTCGGCCTGCATCGGCGGCGGGCAGGGGTCGACCGTGGTGGTGGAGGCCGCCTGAGACGGGACTCCGCTCCGAGCCCCGATCCGGCGATACATTCGGATCCCGCGCCGATCCCGTATCTGGACACGCACGAAGTGGCCACTTCCGCGTCCGCGGAAGAAGTCTGGGCGGCGCTTCCGGAGGCGCTCCGCGAGGCGTGCGAGCGGCCATGGGCCCGCCGCTATGCGCGCTTTCTGGAGTGCCGCGATCAGGGGAGCGAGAGAGAGTTCGACGCGGCGGTCGACGAAACGCTGGCGGGCTTTCGAGTGGCGTCGGCGGATCCGCCCCGGCGGCTCTCGCTCGAGGGTCGGCATCGCTTCAGTCGCTACCAGCTCACGTTCGAGATCGAGCCCCAGGGATCGTTCTCGCGGGTCCGAGCCGTGACGCAGGCGGAGTTTCCCGGCTTGCGCGGAGGTCTCTACCGAGCCGCCGTCGTCGGCAGCGGAGGCCATCGCATCATCACGCGGCGAATTCTGAAGTCCATCGCGCGCCGTGCCGAGCGCATCCATTCGCGTCGCAAGGAGGGGGAGTGAAAGAGAAGGAGATCAAGAAGATCGAGAAGGTGGGGGTTCTCGGAACGGGACTGATGGGGAGCGGCATCGTGCACGTCTGCGCCCAGGCCGGCTACCAGGTCGTCGCCCGTGAGGTCGAGGAGGCGTACTGGAAGAAGGCGTTCGAGAAGATCGGCGGGTTCATGCAGAAGTCGGTCGAGAAGGAAAAGATGACGTCGGCCGATCGCGAGGCGGCGCTCGCGCGCATGACGGGCACTACCGAGCTCGGCGACCTCGTCGACTGCGACCTCGTGATCGAGGCGGTGGTCGAGGACATCGAGGTCAAGAACGCGATGTTCCAGGAGCTGGACGAGCTCTGCCCCCCGCACACGATCTTCGCCTCCAACACCTCGTCGCTGACGATCGTCGAGATGGCCGCGGCGACGTCTCGGCCCGATCGCATGGTCGGACTCCACTTCTTCAACCCCGTGCCGATCATGAAACTGGTCGAAGTCGTGAAGGCCGTGACGACCAGTCCGCAGACCTTCGATCGCACGTGGAAGTTCGCCGAGTCACTGGGGAAGATCCCGATCGCCGCCAAGGACAACTCGGGCTTCGTCGTGAACCTGCTGCTGGTGCCGTACCTGCTGGGCGCGGTGCGGGCGCTGGAGTCCGGTCTCGCCTCGACCGAGGACATCGACAAGGGCATGGTCCACGGCTGCGGCCATCCGATGGGTCCGCTCACCTTGCTCGACTTCGTCGGCATCGACACGACGTACCGGATCGCGGAGATCATGTTCGACGAGTACAAGCGTCCCGAGTACGCGGCGCCGCCGCTCCTCCGGAAGATGCACCTGGCCGGATACCACGGGCGGAAGAGCGGGAAGGGGTTCTACGACTATTCGGGGGCCGAGCCCGTGCCGGCGGACCTCAACCTCTAGTCGTCGCTCCAGCGGCGTTCCGCGTCGTCGGAGTCCACCGGAAAATCGGGTGTTGCAGCGGCCTGCGCCCAAAATTCGTGGAGCCCCAGGGGTGTCCGCACGACACACTCCTCGAAGTCCTCGTACGCGCGCTCCCACAGGAGATCGTGGGAGAGAAAGGCGATCCGTCCGGTGGCGAGCTCTACGGCGATCGGATCTCCGTTGAGACCGCTCCCCACGATGAGGAAGCCGTGCTCGATGCACGGGGCATTTTCCTCCTCCGAGTTCTCGATGTCGAGTTCCGCGAGGGGGGACAGCCAGAGTCGGCCGATCCGAATCGCCCCCGCGTACGCGCAGTCGTCCAGCGTGGCGATCAGATCTTCCGGCACTCCGTGGTCCCGGGCATAGCTCCAGCAGCGCGAGCTCAAGCGCTCCTTGCCGGGCTTGCCCTCCAGCGGGGACAGGACCTCCTGCAGCGTCATCCTGTGCGCACGATCCGCCGTTACCGTGGCCCGGCCAGATACGGCTCGACGAGCTGAGACTCGACCCGCAGGCTGCCGATCGTCAGGTCGAAGTAGGGCGCGCC
>DASSBK010000117.1:0-8276 GCA_035698825.1 Gemmatimonadota bacterium | reverse complement strand
ATGGTCGACGCGGTGCGCCATCGCGGCCCGGACGATGCGGGCGTCTACCTCGACGGCCGCTGCGGCCTCGGGCATCGGCGGCTCTCGATCATCGACCTCGCCGGCGGCCGCCAGCCGCTCGCCAACGAAGACGAGACCGTCTGGATCGTCTTCAACGGCGAGATCTACAACCACGTCGAGCTGCGCGACGAGCTGATCCGCGCCGGGCACCGCTTCCGCACGCGGTCGGACGTCGAGACGATCGTGCACCTGTACGAGGACCTGGGCGTCGATTGCGTGCATCGCCTGCGCGGGATGTTCGCGTTCGCCCTGTGGGACGCGCCGCGAAGGCGGCTCGTGCTGGCGCGCGACCGGCTGGGGATCAAGCCGCTCGCCTGGGCGCGGACGGCCGACGGGATCGCGTTCGCGTCGGAGTTCAAGGCGATCCTTGCGGCCGGACTCGTCGAGCCCAGTCTCGACCCCGCGGCCGTGGAGGATCTGTTCGCCTGGGGGTGGATCCTCCAGCCGCGCACGATGTGCGCAGGGGTCGAGCGGCTAAGGGCCGGCCACGTGCTCGTCTTCGAGGAGGGCCGCGCGGAGATCCGTCGCTGGTGGGCCCCGCCGCTCGTCGACGAGCGGGACCGGCCCCGGTTGACCGAGCAGGAGTGGGCGGAGGGGCTGCTCGCGCGCCTCGAGGACGCCGTCCGCGTGCACCTGCGCTCCGACGTCCCGGTCGGCGCGTGGCTGTCGGGAGGCGTCGACTCGAGTGGCGTCGCCGCGCTCGCGGCGCGGATCCTGGGGCGGACCGTGGACGCGTTCAGCCTGGAGTTCGACGACCCCGGATTCGACGAGGTGGGCTCGCTGGCCACCCTGGACCGCTTCCCCGGCTACGACCTGCGCGCCCACCGCGCGCGCCACACCACCGAGGACTTCAGCCGCATGCCGCGCTGCGTGTGGAGCGCGGAGAACCCGGTGGGACGCGGCTTCGGAAGCGTGCGCCAGCGGATCGCGCAGATGACCTCCGAGAACGTCAAGGTCGCGCTGGCGGGGGAAGGCGCCGACGAGGTCCTCGGCGGCTACTGGTGGTACAAGGCCGACCGCCGGATGCGCGGCGTCTCGCGGGTGGTCGGATTCACGCGGCGTTGGGGGTCGCCTCAACCCCGGACCGAAGGCGTGGCGCGCGCGCTCCGCCTGGCGCGGGCGCCCGTGGGCCCGGGGCCGGAGAGGTTTCGCGCCATCGCCGGACCGCTCGGGTCCGAGAACCGGAGCCGTCTCTATTCCGCCGATCTGGCGCGCGCGATCGCGGCCCATCCGCCGCCCCAGCCGGAAGCGCCGGCCGACCTGAGGACGAAGCACCCCGTGGACTGGCTCCAGTACTGGGATCTCACGACGCGCATGCACGACTACATCGTCGAGACGCTCGACCGCCACACGATGGCGTGGTCGGTCGAGATCCGGGTCCCGTTCCTCGACCACGAGGTGGTCGAGTGGTGCCTGGCGATGCCCCCCGAGCTCAAGCAGTCCCGGCACGAGAAGCGGGTGCTCCGACGCGCGCTGGCGAACGATCTGCCCGCCGAGATCCTCGCGCGTCGCAAGCGCGGTCTCGGAAGCCCATCCGCGAAGTGGCTGCGGGGCGAGCTCCCGCCCTTCGCCGAAGAGCTGCTGTCCGCGGAGAGCCTGACGGCGAAGGGATGGTTCGATGCCGAGCGGGTCGCGCGCATCCGGGCGGCGCACCGGGCCGGCCGGGTGAACCGCCAGGAGCAGCTCCTCAGCGTTCTCCAGATCCAGACCTGGGACGAGATCTTCCTCCGGGGCCGCTCTCCCGACAATTTCGATGGAGGCGCCGCGACGTGATCGCGCGGTCGGGGCGCGCACGCGTCCCGCGCGGCGCCGTCCTCGCGTCCGCGCTGGCCGCGAGCTGTGGGCGCGGAGACCCCTACGACGCGACCGTCCTGGCGGCCGCGTCCCTGAGCGAGTCCTTCACCGAGATCGCCTCGGCGTACGAGACGGCGCACCCGGGAGCGGAGGTGACGCTCGAGTTCGCCGCGAGCTCTACGATCGCCGCGCAGGTGCGCGCGGGCGCGCCGTTCGACGTGCTCGCCACCGCCGACGAGCGGACGATGGCGGAGGCGCGGCGCGCCGGGCTGGTCGATCTGCCGGTCGTGTTCGCGACCAATCGCCTGGTCGTGATCGTGCCGGCGGACGGTCCCGCGGCCGTGCGGACGATCGAGGACCTCGGGCGTCCCGGTGTCGCCGTCGTCCTAGCGCAGCCTGCAGTCCCGGCCGGCGCCTATGCGCGGCGCGCGCTGGCCGCGATGGGGATCGGATCGGCCGTCGAGGCGAACGTCGTGTCGAACGCGCTCGACGTGAAAGGCGTAGCCGCCGCGGTCGCGATGGGGGAGGCCGACGCGGGGATCGTCTACGCGTCGGACGTGACGCCCGCGCTCGCCGCGCGCGTCCGCGTGCTGCCGTTACCCGAGCGCGCCGCGGTGCGCGTCGTCTACTCGATCGCGGTCGCGGCCGATCCGCAGCACCCGCGGGCAGCGCGTGCGTTCCTCGACGCCGTGCGGTCCCCGAAGGGACGCGCGATCCTCGCGGCGCACAGCTTCGGCGTGCCGTGATGACGCCGCACCAGGTCACCGCCCCTTGAGGCCCCCGTTCTTCGTCGTCGCGCTGGCGGCCGTCGCGACCGCCTTCTTCGCGCTCCCGCTGATCGGGCTCGTCGCGGAAGCGCCGTGGGGATCGGTCGGCTCGGCGCTCCTGACGCGCCAGGTCGCGCGAGCCGCCGCGCTCTCGGCCCTCGCGTCGACGGCGGCGGTCGGCCTGGGCCTCGCGCTCGCGCTCCCGCTCGCCTGGGTCCTCGCGCGCACCCGGTTCCCCGGCCGGCGCTGGCTCCGCGGTCTCGTCGTCCTCCCGATGGTGCTGCCGCCGGTCGTGGCGGGCGTGGGGCTTCTGACGGCGTTCGGGCGCCGGGGGCTTCTCGGCGGGACGCTCGACGCGATCGGCGTCTCGATCCCGTTCACGACCGCCGCGGTCGTGATCGCGGCGACGTTCGTGTCGGCGCCGTTCCTCGTCGTGACGCTGGAGGCGGGGCTCGCCGGACTCGATCGGCGGCTGGAGGACGCCGCGGCGACGCTCGGCGCCTCGGACGCGCGCGTCTTCCGGACCGTGATCCTCCCCGGCCTCCGTCCGTCGCTCGCCGCGGGCGTGGCCCTCGCCTGGACGCGCGCGCTGGGCGAGTTCGGCGCGACGATCACGTTCGCGGGCAACCTGCAGGGCCGCACCCAGACGACGCCGCTCGCCGTGTACGAGCTCCTTCAGACCGACGCCGGTGCCGCGACGCTCCTGAGCGTCGCGCTTCTCGCGGCGTGCCTCGTCGCGGTGGTCGCGGTGCGCGGCGGATTGTTTCGGGAGCCGGAGTGAGCCCGGGGGGTCACGGGATTGCGGCGGCTCGAGCCGGGGCGAGCGGCGCGCTCGAGGCCCGCCTTCGGGTCGCGCGCGAGGGCTTCGCTCTCGCAGCCGACTTCTCGGCGTCGCCCGGGGTCACGGCGCTCCTCGGCCCCAACGGCGCGGGCAAGTCGACGGTGGTCGCCGCGCTGGCGGGGCTCCTGCCGCTGTCGGGGGGACGCGTCGTGGCGGACGGCCGCGTGTGGGAGGACGTGTCGGCGGGAGTCCGGCTGCCCCCGCGCGAGCGCCGCGTCGGTGTGGCGTTCCAGGAGCCGCGCCTCCTCCCCGCGCTCACCGCTCTCGACAACGTCGCGTACGGTCCGCGCGCGAGAGGGATCGCCCGCCCGGAGGCGCGGCGGCGAGCGGCAGACTGGCTCGAGCGGCTGGATGCCGGGCACCTCGCCTCCCGCCGGCCGGCCGGCCTCTCGGGCGGCGAGGCCCAGCGCGTGGCGCTCGCGCGCGCCCTCGCCGCCGACGCGGACGTCCTCCTCCTCGACGAGCCGCTGTCCGCCCAGGACGTCGAGGCGCGCGCCGCGAGCCGCCGCGCGCTCGCAGAATCGCTGTCCGCGTTCGAAGGCGTCGCGCTGATCGTCACGCACGACCCCGTCGAGGCGCTCACACTGGCGGGTCGCGTGGCCGTGATCGAGGCCGGCCGGGTCGTCCAGCAGGGAGACGCCGAGGCGCTCCGCCGCCGTCCGGCATCGCCCTGGGTGGCCGCGCTGGCCGGCGTCAACCTGCTGCGCGGCCGGCTCGAGGCGGCCGAGGGCGAGGTCGTCCTCGCTTGCGAGGGGTTGCGGCTCGCGGTGCTTCCGGGAGATCTGGCGCCGGGAGCGGAGGCGGCCGCCGTGGTCTCGCCGCGGGCGATCACGCTCTCCATCGACCCACCACGGAGCTCCGCCAGGAACGTCATCGCCGGCGCCGTCGCGTCGGTGGATCCGGGGATCGACCGCATCCGCGTGACGCTCGACACCCGCCCCCCTCTGACCGCCGAGATCACCCGCGAGTCGCTGGCCGGGCTCGGGATCGCGCCCGGGACGCGGCTCTACGCCGCCGTCAAGGTCACGGAGATCGAGCTCTTCCCGGCGTGAGCGACCCACCCCGCGTCGCCGCTGCGGCGAGCCCGGCGAAGGACCGCCGGATATACTGGCGCGCTTGTCCCATCTCCATCCCATCCCTGCCGAGGGAGCCATGCCGGAACGCCGACCGTCCTCCTCCGGCCCTTCGCCGCTGATCGATCGCGAGGTGTTCTTCGGCAACCCGCGGATCGCCGCCGGCCAGCTCTCGCCCGACGGCCGCTGGCTGTCGTTCGTCCAGCCCCTCGACGGCGTCCTCAACGTGTGGGTCCGGCGGATCGAAGATCCCTTCGAGACGGCGCGCCCGATGACGGACGACCAGAGCCGTCCCGTCGTCCAGTCGTTCTGGAGCCGGGATTCCCGCCGGATCCTCTTCGTCCAGGATCAGGGAGGCGACGAGAACTTCCACGTCCATGCGGTCGACCCTGCGGCGCCCGCAGCCGATGGCGCGCGCGTGCCGCCCGCGATCGACCTGACTCCGGGAGCCGACGTCCAGGCCCGCGTCTACGAGCTCCCCGAGAACGACCCGCGGCACGCGATCGTGGGGCTGAACGACCGCGATCCGCGCCTCCACGACGTGTGGCGGCTCGACCTGCGCACCGGCGAACGAGAGCTGCTGCTAGCCAACGAGGAGAACGTCGCCGAGTGGGTCGCGGACCTGACCGGCCGGCTTCGTCTCGGACATCGGCAGCGACCCGACGGCGGATGGGAGATCCTGCGCGTCGACGAAGGGAAGCTCTCGCCGGTGTACGGCTGCGGACCGGAGGAGAGCTGCGATCCGATCCGCTTCCACGTCGACGGCAGGAGGGTCTATGTCGAGACGAGTCGGGGCGCCCCGGACCTCTCCCGGCTCGTCCTGCTCGACCCGGCGACCGGCGAGACGGAAGAGGTCGAGAGCGATCCCGAAGGGGAGGTCGATTTCGGCGGCGCCCTGTTCGCTGCCGATACCCACGAGCTGATCGGGACGTGGTACATGGGGGATCGGACGCGCTGGTATCCGCGCGAGGACCGCTTCGCCGAGGATTTGCAGCGCGCCCGGCGCGATCTGCCGGACGGCGATCTGGGCTTTCGCTCCATGACCCGCGACGGGAAACGGATGCTCGTGTCGGCGATCTCCGACGTCGAGCCGGGGGCGTCGTGGCTCTTCGACCGGGAGGCGGGGAGCTTCGAGCTCCTCTACCGCACGCGGCCGGACGTTCCGAGTCATCACATGGCGAAGACCACGCCGGTGCGATACGCGGCGCGGGACGGCGTGGAGATCCCTGCTTACCTCACGCTTCCGAACGGGGTGCCGCGGCCCCTGCCGGCGATCCTCTTCCCCCACGGCGGACCGTGGGCGCGCGACACGTGGGGCTTCCACAACGTGGTCCAGTTCCTCGCCAACCGCGGGTACGCGGTCCTCCAGCCCAACTTTCGCGGCTCGACCGGGTTCGGAAAGCGGTTCCTGAATCTCGGCAATCGCGAGTGGGGGACGGGCGCGATGCAGCACGACCTCACGGACGGCGTGCGCTGGCTGATCGAGCAGGGGATCGCCGACCCGGGGAGGATCGCGATCATGGGCGGGAGCTACGGCGGCTACGCGACGCTGGCGGGCGTCGCATTCACGCCCGACCTGTACGCGGCGGCCGTGTCGATCGTCGGGCCGTCGAGCATCCCCACGCTGCTCGACTCGATCCCCCCGTACTGGGAACCGGTCAGGCGCACGTTCCACGTCCGCGTCGGCGATCCCGAAGATCCCGCCGATCTCGCGCGGATGCGCGCCCAGTCCCCGCTATACGCCGCGGAGAGGATCCGCACCCCGCTCCTGGTGGTGCAGGGAGCCAACGACCCGCGCGTGAAGAAGCCGGAATCCGATCAGATCGTTCGTGCGCTTCGCGACCTGGGGCGCGAGGTGGAGTACCTGGTGGCCGCCGACGAGGGGCACGGCTTCGCGAGCGAGGAGTCGAACCAGGCCCTGTTCGCGAGGATCGAGGAGTTCCTCGCCCGGCATCTCGGCGGCCGGTATCAGGCCGACATGTCCGAGCGGGTCCGCCGCCGTCTCGCGGAGCTCACGGTCGCGATCGAAGAGGTCTGACGGAAGTCGGTCAGCCGCGCCGCCGGCGGCCTAGGTCCGGACGAGCTCTTCGTCCGTGCGCGTCCAGTCGCCGACCGGCAGAGCGGCGAACGTGCGGACCATCTCCTCGGGACTCATCGGCTGATCACGGACTCCGGAGGAGTCCTTCGGACCGAAGGACTCGCGACGCGCGATCTCCACGAAGACGTTCGTGATCTCGGGATCGGAGAGCGTGCCCGCGCTCATCGCGAGGTAGGTCAATGCCTGCTCGCGGCTCCACGGATCGCGGTAGCTGCGGGAGGTCGTGAGGGCGTCGTAGACGTCGGCGACGAGCAGGATCCGGGCGCCGATGGGGATCCGCTCTCCCGCCAGGCCGTCCGGATATCCGGTGCCGTCGTACCGCTCGTGGTGACCGCGCACGGTCGCCTCGATGTCCCAAGGGAGCTCGAACCGCGCCAGATGCTCGACCCCGAGCGTGGGATGGAGCCGCACCGCCTCCATCTCGGCCTCTGTCAGCCGCCCCGCCTTGTTCAGGATCTGCGGGTCGACCTGGAGCTTCCCGACGTCGTGGAGGTACCCGGCGACCAGGATGCCCTTCATGGCGTCCGGCTCGAACCCCAGATCGCAGGCGATCGCCACGGCGTACTCCGCCACCCGCGCGGAGTGTCCGTAGAGGTAGGAATCGTGAGCTTCCACTTCGTGGCCGATGCGCTGGACGATCTCGAGGATCAGGCCTTCGAGCTCCTCGACCCGGCCACGCAGCTCCGCCAGATCCCGCGCCGCGTCGAGCTTGCGGAACAGCCGGGTGCTGCGGCCCAGGCACTCCAGCGCGCTCCGGTGGCGGCCCTCCGCGAGGTACAGGTGGCCGAGCTCCCGCAGCGCCTCGGCCTCCCCCAGCGGAGCCTCGAGGCGTCGACCGCCGTCGGCGGCCATCCGGAGCAGCGACTCGGCTCGCCGCGTTCGCCCGGCGATGCGCTCGATCTGACCCATGAAGCGGGCCACCTCGGCGCGTCCGGCCGGATCACCCGCGCGTCGGAAGTGGCGGGACGCCTCGCTCGCGGATCGGCGGGCCCGCTCGTGCTCTCCCAGCGCGAGCCACACCTCGGTCGCGTTGATCGAGACGAGTCCCAGGAGGTCCTCGTCGCCGAGATCCCGTGCCAGGTCGCGGGCCTTCCGGTAGCAGCGCGACGCCGCATCCCACCGGCCCACGTCGGCGAGGACCATTCCCAGGTTGTTGAGCGCGCGCGCCTCGCCGGCCGCGCTCCCCGCGCGCCGGTACGCCCACCGGCCGCTTCGGTAGTGGCCGATCGCGTCGCCGTAGTCCCCGCGCACGTTGGCGATCGCCCCCAGGTTCACCAGGGCGCCCGCCTCGCCGCGAGCATGGCCGCTCGATCGCGCCAACCGGAGAGCCAGCTCGAAGCGGCGTTCGGCGCGATGCAGGTCGCCGACCTCGAAGGCGATCGCGCCGAGCGCGTTGAGGCATTCGACCACGACGAACGGCCGGCCGAACCGGACGGCGTCCCGGGTCGCTTCGCGGTAGAGCTCCGTCGCCTCCGACCAGCGCGCGGCGGATCGCGCCTCGCGCGCGCGCCGGACCAGCGCGTCGAGGCTCTCGATGGGAGCGAACCGCCGAATCATGAATAAACCTGCGGGATGGTGCCGGCCAGGCGCTCGAGGCGCGTCACGGCCGCCTCGGCCCCGAGCGCCTGGTAGGCTGCCCGAGC
>DASSBK010000116.1:0-3068 GCA_035698825.1 Gemmatimonadota bacterium | reverse complement strand
GCTCTTCCTGGAAACCGTGCGGCGCGGCTTCCGCCATGTGCTCGAGGTCTTCCAGGAGGCCGCGGCCGCGAACCGCGAGGGTGACGTTTTCCTCTCGATGGGCCAGGCCTACGGCGACGTGCGCCGCGACCGGAGCTCGCTCATGTTCCAGATGCAGGCCTACGCGGCCTGCGAGGACCCGGACGTGCGCAAGGTCGTCCGCGAGGAGTTCGCGCAGATCTACAAGTTCGTGGAGAGCGTCTCGGGCGGGGACGAGGAGAGGGTGCAGGAGTTCTTCCGCGTCGGGATGCTGATCAACGTCGCCGCGGCGATGGACCTTGGCGCTCTCGACGCGCCTTGGGCACACAATTTTCTCAAGGGCTGCCTGCACGAAGAGGGCTAGGTCCGTGTTTTTTTCGACTCGTTGTGAGTGACTACTTACTAAGGAGGTAGGTGATGAGTGCAAGGACGAAGACCATCTGGACGTTCGTGATCACGTCGGTCGCGCTGTTCATGGTCACGCTCGACAACCTCGTCGTGACGACCGCGCTGCCAAGCATCCGCGTCGATCTCGGAGCGTCCATCGAAGACCTCGAGTGGACCGTCAACGCCTACACGCTCAGCTTCGCCGTGCTGCTCCTCACCGGGGCCGCGCTCGGCGACCGCTTCGGGCGCCGGCGGCTCTTCGCGATCGGGCTTGGGATCTTCACCGTCGCCTCGGCGGCGGCGGCCCTCGCTCCGAACGTCGAGACCCTCATCGCGGCACGCGCCGTGCAGGGGGTCGGCGGCGCGATCGTGACTCCGCTGACCCTGACGATCCTCTCGGCGGCGGTCTCGACCGACAAGCGCGGCCTGGCGCTCGGCGCCTGGGGCGCGATCGGCGGCCTAGCCGTGGCGAGCGGCCCGGTGGTCGGCGGCGCAGTCGTCGAAGGCATGTCGTGGCAGTGGATCTTCTGGCTCAACGTGCCGATCGGGCTCCTGCTCGTGCCGGTCGCCTACGCGCGGCTGCGCGAGAGCTTCGGGCCGGACCTGCACCTCGACCTGCGCGGGCTCGGGCTCGTGAGCGTGGGCCTCTTCGGCATCGTCTGGGGGGTCATCCGCGGGAACTCCGTGGGCTGGACGAGTCCGGAGATCGTCGGCTCGCTGGTTCTGGGCGCCCTCTTCACCGCCGCATTCGTGTTGTGGGAGAGGCGCGCGCCGGCGCCGATGCTGCCGATGCGGTACTTCCGGAACCGGACCTTCGCGGCGGCCAACGTGTCGTCCCTCTTCATGTTCTTCGGGATGTTCGGCTCGATCTTCCTGCTGACGCAGTTCCTGCAGACCGTCCAGGGGCACAGCCCGCTCGACGCGGGGCTGCGGGTGCTGCCGTGGACGGCGATGCCGATCTTCATCGCACCGATCGCAGGTGCGCTCTCCGACCGGATCGGCGGCCGACCGCTCATGGCGGCGGGTCTTGGGTTGCAGGCCTTGGCTTTGGGCTGGCTGGCGGCGATCTCCGATCCCACCGTCCCGTACGGACAGCTGGTGCCGGCGTTCATCATCGCCGGTGCCGGGATGGCGCTCTTCTTCGCTCCCGTCGCGAACGTCGTCCTCTCCAGCGTGAGACGCGAGGAGGAGGGCAAGGCCTCGGGTGCCAACAACGCCATCCGTGAGCTCGGCGGAGTGTTCGGCGTGGCCGTGCTGGCGACGCTCTTCACGAGCTACGGGAGCTACGCGTCGCCGCAGGCGTTCGTGGACGGGCTCGTTCCCGCACTGTGGGTCGGGGCCGGAATCGTGGCGGCCGGCGCGGTGGCAGCGCTCTTCATCCCGCGGAAGCGGCGGGAGGCGGAGGCCATCGCGGCCGAGCCGGAGCTCGCCCTCGAGCAGGCGGCCTAGGGATCAAGGGGCCGGGTGGGACATGTCCCGGTGCCTGGCACCGGGACATGTCTCGTTCGGTGGGGCTTCGATGCCGGCGCCGGGATTCGTGTGCCCGGGGACGCCGCGCGGGGCGCGGCGTCCCCGCGACAACCGTCCCCGCCGGCCAGGTCCCCGTGCCTGTCACCAGGACCTGTCCGCCTTGGTCATGGCCGGGGTCTGACCCCGGGCATGGCCTAACGGGTCAGCTTGCGCTCGGCGAGGGCACGGTAGGCGGCGTCGACCTGGTCGGTCGCCTCCTGCGTCTCGAGCCAGGCGAGGAGGTCGCGCATGCCGTCCTCGAAGGAGATCTCGGCGCGGAAGCCGAGGAGCTCCTCCGCCCGGCGCGGGTCCGCGTAGCAGTGGCGGATGTCGCCGGCGCGGAACTCGCCGAGGATGCGCGGCTCGATCTCGACGCCGAGACCCTTGCCGAGCGCGGCTGCGACATCCAGCACCGACGTCGCGCGACCGGTGCCGACGTTGAGCGCGCGGCCGTCCGCCTTGTCACTCCCGAGCGCGAGCGAGCACGCGCGCGTGATGTCGCGGACGTCGATGAAGTCGCGCGTCTGGTTTCCGTCCTCGAAGACGAGCGGCTCGGCGCCGCTCATGAGCCGCGACGCGAAGATCGCCGCCACGCCCGTGTAGGGGTTGGAGAGCGCCTGGCGCGCGCCGTAGACGTTGAAGAAGCGAAGAGCGACCGCGGGGATCCCGTAGGCGGCCCCCACCGCAAGCGTCAGCTCTTCGTGATCGCGCTTGCCGACGGCGTAGACCGAGGTGGGACGGAGAGGCTTCTCCTCGGAGGTCGGCTCGGGGACGAGGGGCGTGCCGTCGTCGGCGAGCACGTCCCACTCGCGGCGAGCGAGCTGCGCCTCGGGCCGCAGGCCGGGCGCGAGGCCGTGCTCCCCCGTCTTCGGATTCGCGTGCTGGCCCTCGCCGTAGATGGACATGGACGAGGCGACGAGAACCTTGCGGATGCGGTCACGGCGCGCGACGACCTCTTCGAGGAGAGCGGCGCAGCCGAGCGAGTTGATCGCCGTGTAGCGCTCGATCTCGTACATGGACTGCCCCACTCCCACCGCGGCGGCGAAGTGCACGACCGCGTCGACGTCGTCCATCGCCTTGCCGAGCGCGGGGCGGTCGCGGACGTCGGCGACGATGAGCTCGATAGCGGGATCGAGGTAGTCGGGCCGTTCGCC